>JALOOJ010000037.1 GCA_025454475.1 Anaerolineae bacterium | reverse complement strand
TCCGCCGGGGATGCGCCCTCAGGTCTATCTCCGCCTCATCCCCCGCGTGAGCCAGGTGCCCGCCGGGCTCCCGGGTCCGGCAACCGCGGTGCTGCAACTCCTTGTCGACCGGGGCTCACTGACGAGCACACAAGTCCAGGCGGCGCTCGGCAAGATCGACTTGCGCCGCGCACAGCAGTTCCTGAAACGACGTGGCTACATCGAGGTAGAGCGACTGCTGCGCCTGCCGCGGGTGATGCCCAAAAAAGCCGCCATGGTGCGCCTGGCAGCGCCACGCGGTCAGTGGGAAGAGGGTCTATCCGGGCTCAAACGCACCGAGGTCTATCACGAAGTCCTGAGCTTCCTGGAACAGGAGACGGAGCCGGTGGAGGTCAGCGTCGTGCTGGCCGAGACCGAGGCAACCGCCTACCACATCAAGAAGCTGGCGGACCGCAACCTGGTCAGCACGAGCCGCCAGGAGATCGTCCGCGACCCGCTAGAGGAGATGATCTTCACGCCGGACCAGCCGCCACAGCTGACGGCGGGACAGCTCGCTGTCTGGCAGGAGATGGCGACGCTGTTGAGCCCAGGAGCGCGGCCAGACGCCGGCCCCAACGAAGCCCTCACGCCGACGTTGGGCCCAGGCACCGCGCGATACCCGGTCTTGCTCCTCGGGGTGACGGGCGCGGGCAAGACCGAGCTATACATGAGAGCTGCAGCGGATATGATCCGCCGTGGACAGCAGGCGCTGATCCTCGTCCCTGAGATTAGCCTGACCCCGCAGACGGTGCACCGATTCGCGGTGCGCTTCCCGGGGCAGGTCGGACTGTGGCACAGCGGGATGAGCGAGGGCGAACGGTATGACACGTGGCGGCGCGTGCGCAGCGGCGAGCTTGCGGTGCTCGTGGGTGCACGATCCGCGCTCTTCGCCCCCTTCCCAGCCCTGGGCCTGATCATCATGGATGAGGAAGAGGATCCCAGCTACAAGAGTGGCACCTCGCCCTACTATCACACCCGTGAGGTCGCCGAGCAGTTGGCAAGGCTGTGCGACGGGTTGCTGATCATGGGCAGCGCGACGCCCTCGCTCGAGGCCTATGCCCGCGCGAAGTCCGGGCGCTATCGCCTGCTGCAGCTTCCGGCGCGGATCATGAGCCACGCCCGGCGCATCGCCGGTTGGCAAGAGGTGCTGCACCTGCCCCGCAGCCGTTACCGCCCGCTGGCTGAGTCCGACCAGACCCAGAGGGGCGCCGCGCGAGCCGTCTCGGAAAGCGCAACCGCGGAAGGGGTCACGATCCCACTGCCGCCCGTCGAGGTCGTCGATATGCGCGCGGAGCTCAGGGCGGGCAACCGCTCGATCTTTAGCACATCGCTTGAAGCAGCCGTGGACCAGGCCCTTAGCCAAGACGAACAGGTCATCCTCTTCCTCAACCGGCGCGGGACCGCCACCTATGTCTTCTGCAGGGATTGCGGGTGGGTCGCAACCTGCCCCCGCTGTGACGTCCCCCTGACGCAGCACGTAGAGGCTTCGGCACTGATCTGCCACCGCTGCAACTTCCAGAAGGCCATCATCCAACAGTGTCCGATATGCCGCTCGCGGCGCGTGCGCGCCTTTGGGTTGGGCACCGAGGGCCTGGCGGCACAGGCTGCCGAACGTTGGCCCGGAGCCCGCCTGCTCCGCTGGGACCGGGATGTCGCGTCGTCGCGTGGGGCGCATGCCACGATCATGCGGCACTTCGCACAGGGCGATGCCGATATCCTCGTGGGAACGCAGATGATCGCGCGCGGGCTCGATATCCCCAGGGTGACGGTCGTGGGCATCATCTCCGCTGACACCGCGCTACACCTACCTGACTTCCGTGCGGCGGAGCGCACCTTCCAGACCCTGGCGCAGGTGGCAGGACGGGCTGGCCGTGGCATCCTGGGCGGGCAGGTGATCTTGCAGACGTATCACCCGGAGCACTATGCGGTTCAGTTGGCCGCAGCCCACGACTACAAAGCATTCGCGGAGCGCGAGCTGGCCTTCCGGCGTCGGGCGAGCTACCCACCCGCCACACGGCTGGCGCGCCTGGTCACCGCCCATCGAGACCCGGACAAGGCCCAGCGCGCCGCCGAGCAGATGGCGCAGCGGCTGCGGGCCGTGCTGACTCAAAAGGGGCTCCCCGCCACCGACCTCATCGGCCCCGCACCCGCCTTCTTCGCCCGCGTGCGCGGGCTCTACCGGTGGCAGATCCTGCTGCGCAGCATGGCGCCCGCGGATTTTCTCAGGCCCATCACGCTCCCCCCGGACTGGATTGTGGATATCGACCCAACCAATATACTCTAGTTCATCCATCCCCCGGACTAGCGGAAAGAGGCACGCAATGGCGTCACTGGCGGAGACCGTCGGCAAGCGCTTCACCCACAAGCAGATCATCGATGCCTGGTGCATGTATGATTGGGCCAACTCAGCCTTTGCCACCACGATCCTGGCGGCGGTCCTACCGGTCTACTATAGCCAGGTGGCGGGCGCAACGCTCTCGTCCGAGGCCGTAGCCACGGCCTATTGGAGCCTCGGGCTGAGCCTGTCGCTTCTGATTGCCACCATCATCTCCCCGATCCTTGGGACGATCTCGGACGTGGTGCGCGGCAAGAAGCGCTTTCTCACGGCCTTCGCGATGATGGGGATCGTGGGCACGGGGCTCATGGTGCTGGTCGACACGGGGGATTGGCTGCTGGCATCAGTCCTGTTCGTCGTGGCGCGGATCGGCTTCACCGGCTCCACGGTTTTCTATGATGCGCTGTTGCCGCACGTCGCCGGCGAGGAGGAGCGCGACTCGGTCTCGGCGCGGGGCTATGCAATGGGCTACCTCGGCGGCGGGATCCTGTTGGCAATCAATGCCGCGATGATCGCCATTCTTCCAGGTACCCTCGGGCCGCGGCTCTCCTTCCTCAGCGTGGCGTTCTGGTGGGCGCTGTTCTCGATTCCCATCCTGCGGCGGGTGCCTGAGCCACCCTCGGCGGGAGCCCCCAAGGGCGTGGGCACCAGCGCAATCACCGAGAGCTTCCGCCGGCTGGCCGAAACGCTCAAGGAGGTGCGGCATTATAAGGAGCTGTTCAAGTTCCTGATCGCGTTCCTGATCTACAACGATGCCATCGGGACGATCATCAGCGTCGCGGCGATCTATGGCGCCGAGCTTGGGTTCGACAGCACAAAACTGGTTCTCGCGCTGCTGCTGGTGCAGTTCGTGGGCATCCCCTTCAGCCTCATCTTTGGCCGCCTGCCCAGCAAAGCCGAGGCGCGCCGGCCATTCTACCTCGCGTTCATCATCTATAACCTGGTGGCACTCCCACTTGTGGGCGTTATCGGGGCGCGGGCGCTGCCATCGGAGAACCTCGGCGTGATTCTGGGCCTCATCGCCGCCGTGGAAGTCGTGGGCGTCGTCTTTGCGTTGCTGACGGGCCGGCCCGTCTTCTCAAAGCTTGTCGCGACGTTTGACACAAAGCGCAGCATCGCCCTATCGCTGATCGTCTACGCGGTCATCTCCGTCTGGGGCTACTTCCTTAACTCCGTGGTCGAGTTCTGGCTGCTGGCCTGGATGGTGGCCATCGTGCAGGGCGGGAGCCAGGCGCTGAGCCGCAGCCTCTACGCCAGCCTTTCGCCCGCGGCCAAGAGCGGCGAGTTCTTCGGCCTGTTCGGCGTGATGGAAAAGTTCTCCGCGATCCTGGGGCCGCTGCTGTTCGCCGCCGCCGTGGGCATCTTCGGCAACAGCCGCCCGGCGATCCTGAGCCTGATCGTCTTCTTTGCCATCGGCATCCTGATGCTGCGCACCGTCGACGTCGATGAGGGCATCCGCGTGGCCCGCGAGGAGGACGCCCGCGCCGGGCTTGTCTCCGCGTAGGGCAATCGTCGCGATTGCCAAAGCGACGCGGCGCCTGCCGACGCAACACGCCTGCCACGTCGAGTGGTGCCTGGCCGCGGGCGAACGCCCGTTCCGGGTGCAGGCAAGACAGTTCGCCCCACGCAGGGACCCGTCCGGTTGCCCCAAGCCTGAAAGACAGTAGAATGCGCCCTTGCAATGACAGAGCAGGGGGGGCTTTCCACCGAAGCGCGCCGCGTGTCGCGGGCGGCAATCCTGATGTCCGTCGGCAATGTCGCCAGCAGGGCACTCGGCCTCGTCCGCGAGATGACCAAGTCCTACTTCTTTGGTGCGGGCGGCGCGGTCAGCGCGTTTGACGTAGCCACACAGGTGCCGACGATGCTGAACGACCAGTTGGTCGGCGGCATGCTCAGCTCGTCACTCGTGCCGGTTTTCTCCGACTACGCCCGTTCCGAGGATCGCGAGGAGCTGTGGCGCGTGTTCGGACACGTGTTCACGATCATCGCGCTGATTCTGGCAGGCCTGGTCGTCTTCCTGGAGTTTGCCGCACCCAGTGTTGCCAGGGTGCTCGGAAGGGGACTCGCGCCGCAGTACCTGGACCTCGCGACCTCGATGATCCGCATCACGGCGCCGGCGGTCTTCCTCCTCAACGTCGCCGGGCTGTTCTCAGCGGTGCTCTTTGCGCTGCAGCGCTTCCGACTTCCCGCCTTCACCAGCGCCGTCTACAACGCCACGATGGTCGCCGTCATCATCCTGTACGGGCGCACCTCGCTCGGGACACGATCGCTTGCCGTGGGCTTGCTGGCCGCGACGCTGGCGCAGGCGGTCTTCCAAATCCCCGGGCTCTACAGGATGCGACCCAGGGGGACGCGGCTTCCCGCTTCCGAGCGGCGACCCGCTTCTGAGCGGCGGCTGCCAGCGCTGTTTCCGCTGCACCCGGCGTTGGCCCAGATGGGTCGGCTCTATTTGCCCATTGGCGCAGGCCTCCTGGTCGACCAGGCGGCGGTCGCGCTGAGCTTCAACCTGGCCTCACGGACCGGCCCGAGCGGCATCGCGTGGATGAAATATGCCGCGACGTTAATCCAGTTCCCGCTGGGGTTGGTGGTTACCGCTGTCTCGGTGGCGATCCTGCCGACGCTGTCACGCTATGCCGCGGCTGTGGACGAAGAGGCCTTCCGCGGGACACTGGCGCAGGGACTGCGCCTGGTGCTGATCTTGGTCCTGCCGGCTGCGGTCGGCCTTCTCGTGATGGCCGAGCCGTTGGTCGCCGTCGCGCTGCAGCGCGGTGAGTTCATGCGCACGGACACGCTGGCGACTGCCCAGGTGTTGCGCTTCTCGATCCTTGGACTGGTATTCGCGGCGCTCGACCAGCCACTGATCTTCGCATTCTACGCGCGGAAGGATACCTGGACGCCGGCGTTGGTGGGCGTCGGCACTGTGGTCTTCTACGTAATCATCGCGCTGCTTCCTACCCAGCTCCACGAACCGCGACTGTGGGAGCTTATCCTGGCGAACTCGCTGAAACTGATGGCCCATGCGCTGTTGATGCTGTTGCTGTTCTCGCGGAAGGTGGGCAGCCTAGCCTCCTCCCGCCTTGGCCACACGACGCTGATCGCTCTGGGGGCCTCTCTGGCCATGATCTTGCCGATGCTGGGCATCCTGCGCGGCCTGGAACCCCTGGTGCCCTCGGGCTCGCTGGGCTATCTCCTGCGCATTGCCGCCGCAACCGGCGGAGGGGCGCTCATCTACTTCTCCCTGATGCGATTGCTCGGTGTGGAGGAGATCCGCCTGATGCGACAAGCCTTGCGGCGCCAGGTTCAATTGAGCCCCAGCTCACTCGTTGAGATCCGCAGATCCTAGGAACCAAGACATGGTCAACGCACGCCATTTGGGCATGAAGACGAGGTTGCCGCGTTTGTCACCGCGCGACGCCCGGCGGATCTGCGATCCGCCCGGGACCTGCTTACGTCCGACTCGAAGGCGGGTGTGGGCCGGGCTGGCACTGGGGCTGGTGCTCCTCGTCGCGCTCCTGGCCGGCTGCGCTGAGCTCCCGTCCGCGTCGACCGAGGAGCGCAGGATCCTGGTCCTCTGGCACACGCTCACCGGGGCGGAGGCCAATGCCCTGGAGACGCTGACCGACCAGTTCAACGCCGAGAACCCGCGACGGCTAGTCCTGGTCACTGAGTTCCAGGAAAATGTGCTGGAAAAGCTGCAGGCCGCGCCGGATCGGCGCCCGGATCTGATCACGCTGTGGCCCGCGGACCTGGCAGCATACGTCGCGCTCGGGATGGTAGGCGCGGTCCCCTCACAGTCGGCGGAGATACAGGCGGCATGGCCCGACTTCCTGCCAATGGCGGGGGCGCTCTATCAGGCGAATGGCGTCCCCCAGGCACTGCCGCTGGGGCTGGCCACATACCTGTCGTATTCGAACAACGAATGGCTCGCCGATCTCGGTTACGACCCCGACATGGCCTCCTGGGAGGACTTCCGGCGTACCGCGTGCGCCGCCACCGATCCGGTGCGCGGCCAGGTGGGCGTCGGGGTGCCGGCACGGGCCAGCATGTTCCTGGCCTTCCTGACCGCGAGCGGCTCGAACGTTGTGGGCGCCGATGGCTACTACCAATTCGCAGACGCTCCCGGACATGACGCCGCCTCACTGCTCAAGACAATCTTCAGCGGCGGGTGCGGCGCCCTGTATGAGGATCGCGACGTAGGTATGGCACGGCTGGGTAGGAGCTCTATGGCCATGATCGCGGAGTCGAGCGAGAGTCTCCTCCAGATTGAACAGGCGATCCTCACCGGGCGTAACTTCGATGTGTCGGTCAACCCGCTGCCCGGGCCGAACGGGCCGGGCCCCACGCTCTGGTACGGGCCGGGGCTGATGATCACGGCATCGGACGTCCAACATCAGGAGGCCGCACTCGAGGCGATGGCGTGGTTCCTATCGCCCGAGGCGCAGCAGATTTGGGGATCGACGACGCGGTACCTGCCGATTCGCCGCTCCGTCATTGAGTCCGAGCTCGAGAACGGGGAGCAGACACCCACGGGAGCACTATCCGCCAAGCTCTGGCAGCTGACACTGGATGCAGCTGATCAGGGCACCTGGGTGGCTTGGCCGCAGGCGACCAACCGGATCACGTGCCGGGCTTCACTGTTGCGCGGACTGCTGGCCTTGCAGGACCCGGAGGCCGATGCCGCAGCCTACGTCGATACCGCGGTCACGGCCTGTAACACCGGCGTTGAGTTCCGGCTGCCAGCCACACCCGAACCCACCGGGACGCCGGCACCATGACGCACTACGAGCCCTGGCTCCACACTGCACTCGAGGCCGCCGACGCAGTGGGCGGTTACCTACGCGGCGTCTGGCGGACCGATCACGCGGTGCAGAGCAAGGGCTATCGCGACATCGTCACCGACGCGGACCTCGTGGCCGAGTCGATGATCCTGCAGCGGTTGCGCAGAGCATTCCCCGATCATGCGGTGACTTCAGAGGAGGCCGGAGCGGATGTCCAGGGCCCGGTCATCCGCTGGCTCGTGGATCCGATCGATGGCACCACGAACTTCTCGCGCGACAACCCCAACTTCTGCATATCCATTGCCGCCGTGGAAAACGGATGCCCCGTCGTCGGGGTCATTGCCGATGCGCTTCGCGGCCTGACATTCGCGGCCTGTGCCGGAGGCGGCGCCACACTGAATGGCACACCGATCCATGTCTCGGATGTCACAACACTGACCTCCGCGATCTTCGCGCTCGATACGCCGAAGGTCGCAGATCTTCGGCGTCAGACGTGGCGTTATGTCGACCGGTTGTTGGCATCTGCAAGGACGCTGCGCGCGCTGGGCTCCGCAGCCCTTAATATGGCCTACGTAGCTGCGGGCTGGACGGACGCCTACTTCAATGTGGCCATGAAACCGTGGGATCAGGCCGCCGGCGGGTTGATCGTTCTGGAGGCGGGCGGGGCTGTCTCAACCCTGTCGGGAGAGGTCTGGACGCCCTATCGCCCCGATCCCCTAATGGCGGCAAGCCCCGACCTTGTGGAGGCGATGCGCGACCTGTGGGACCGAGGGGAGTCACTCGAGACCGAATGAGCCAAAAGACGAGAGAGCGGAAAAGCGAAAAGGCGGAGCGGCGGAGCGGCGAGCGTACGGCGCGATGGGCGGGGTGGGCCGCGCTCGCCGTTGCGATTGCGCTGGTCATGCCCGTGCCTTCCGCCGCTCAGGGCGATCCACGAGGGCAGCTCTTCGCCCTGCTCAACCAGCTTCGGCTCCGCGAGGGGTTCGCACCGCTGGGCAACTCGACGCTGCTCAATGCGGCGGCCCAGCGCCACGCAGACGATCTGGTCACGATCGGGCAGGCGACCCACACCGGTTCCGATGGCTCGACCTACCAGCAGCGGATCCGCGAGGCGCGCTACAGCGCCTGGGATGATGGCTTGGTGGTTGGCGAGGTGCTCTGGACCGGTCTGGGCGGTGCGGAGGATGCGGTGACCTGGTTCCGCAGCAATCCCGAATGGGCGGCCCTGACGGACCCACGCTACCGTGAGGCCGGTATCGGCTACGTCGATGACAGCGGCGTGCGCTACTTCGTCGTCACACTCGGCGCTCGTCCGGGTGTGCTGCCCATCTTCATCAACGATGGCGCTGACACGGCCGAGTCGCCGGCGGTCGCGCTCCGGCTCACCAACGAGGACGCTGTTCCGCTTGGAGATGGAGCGCAGATCGGCCGGGCCATCGAGGTACGGTTGAGCAACAGCCCGACCTTTGATGGGGTACCGTGGCAGCCCTGGGAAGAGCTGCTGCCGTGGCTGCTTGCCGGTGAGGAGCCGGGCGAATACGGGGTCTACGTGGAGTTCCGCGACGGCGCCAACCGCACGGCCATCGCGGAGGATATCATCCAGTTGGTGGCCCCGGGGAACTCGCCCCCGACGCCTACCCCGTTCCTCAATCTGCTCGAAGCCACGCCTGAGCCAGGGACAGATGCGTTGGATCTCACGCCCACGGCGCCCGACGCAGGGAACAGCACAGCTACCCCACCTACGGGAGGCGCAACCAGTGCTGCTCCGACACGAACACCGGTAGCACTCACCGGGGAGGATGGGGAACCCATTGTGTTCGCGACGTGGACGCCGCTCCCCACCGATACCCCCGACATCGTCGAGGCCGGCGCAGCTGATTGGCCGCTTCTTCTGGCCATCCTGCTACAAGGCGCAGCGATCGTGTTAGGCATCGCGGTATTCCTCCGGCGGCGCGTTCCATAGGTCCGCGCTCCTTGTCCCCAAAACCGTAACCTATCTGCAACATTCGGGTGTAGCTAGCGTACAGGAATGCTGATAGGATAGGAGCAGCAGTATTGGGTGACTGAAAGGAGCATGTGCCCATGAAACGGTGGCGTTTTCTCTTCCTCACGATACTCGTGATCGCGCTCGCCGCGGTCACGCGGCAGCCTGCAGCGGCAGCTCCACTTGCCGACACAACCTACATCGTTCAGTACGGAGACTCGTTGACCCGCATCGCGGCGCGCTACGGGCTCACGGTCGGCCAACTTGCTGCAGCCAATGGCCTGGGGTGGAACTCCTGGCTGTATGCCGGGCAGCGACTGAACATCCCCGGTAGCGCCGCGCCGGCCCCGGCGCCTGCGCCGAGCGGCGGCGGGTATGTCGTCCAGCGCGGCGATACGCTGATGAGCATCGCCGCGCGCTATGGCCTGACGGTCGGCCAACTGGCTTCCGCGAACGGCCTGTACTGGAACTCCTGGGTCTATGTGGGGCAGCGGCTGACCATTCCTGGTGGGTCGTCCCCTGCGCCGGCCCCTGCGCCCAGCACGCCCTCCGCGGGCGGCACCCACGTGGTCCAGCGCGGGAACACGCTGTTCAGCATCGCCCGCACCTATGGCACGACCGTCGCCGCGCTGCGCTCGGCCAACGGGCTGGCCTCGGACCTCATCTATGTGGGGCAGCGGCTCGTGATCCCCGGCAGCGGTTCGACGCCCACCCAGCCGCCCGCGCCACAGCCCACACCGGTCCCCAACCCGGGTGGGAGCGGTGAGCGCTGGATCGACGTCAACCTCTCCCAGCAGCGGATCACGGCCTATGAGGGATCGACGCCGGTCTACTCAGCGATCGTCTCGACGGGGCTGCCCGGCACGCCCACGGTGGTCGGAACGTTCAGCATCTACGTGAAGTACCGCTACACGCCGATGAGCGGCCCGGGCTATTACCTACCGAACGTGCCCCACACGATGTACTTCTACCGCGGCTATGCCATCCACGGGGCCTACTGGCACAACAACTTCGGCCAACCGATGAGCCACGGGTGCGTGAACCTCTCGCTGGCTGATGCGGAGTGGTTCTACAACTTCGCCTCCGTCGGCACGAAGGTGGTTAGCCACTATTAGGGTGGTGTGGGCAGACTAGGCACGCCAGCAGCCGGATGCGCTAACGCATCCGGCTGCTGATTTCCAGAGCGCAGTTCGTCTGATCCCCAGTCGGGTTTCATACTGAGAGCTAGAGGTCTCTGGGCGACCGAACGCTATTCCGCTTGTTCCGGTCCTGTGCCTCGCTCCTCAGATGCTCGCTGTTTGACGTGCTAGAGAAACCCACAACAATGTGCAAGGTTCGATTGCCTTCGGCCGCTCAGCTCCTGTTGGAGGTATCTCGATCTCCATGACCACCGAACAGCGACTCGGGAGACAGCAGCTCCTCGGCGTCTTCTTCACCAGTGTTGGCTCGCTTGCCTTTGAGGTTGTGCTCACCCGCATCTTCTCCGTCAAGATGTGGTACCACTTTGCTTTCCTCTCGATATCACTGGCTCTGATGGGAAGTGCTGCGGCCGGCGTGGTGCTGTATCTGTTGCCGAAGCTTGCGCGGCCTGAGACTGCCAAGCGCTCGGTCGGCTGGCTGGCTATCTTCTATGCGCTCTCTGTGCCGCTGACGTTTGTTCTATACCAGGCCATCCCGTTTCAGCCAGTACTCATGAACCGAGACAGCTGGGTCTCCGGTCCCCAGCTGTTCTGGCTGCTGCTCATCTATCTGGTCCTGGCGATACCCTTCTTCATGTCGGGCCTGGTGCTCTCGTTGGCACTTACGATTTGGGCGAAGCAAGCCGGCAGGATCTACTGGGCAGACTTGATGGGAGCCGCATTGGGGTGTCTTCTGAGTATTGCCGCGCTGCAGGCTGTTGGCGGCGCGAGTGCCGTACTGGTCCTCAGCGTCGTGATGGCCCTGGCGGGCGTGGCGTTCACGAACGCTTGGGTGCCGCGCCGACCACAGCAGATCGTCGCGGTGGGCGCTCTGCTCCTTCTGAGCGCGCTGACAGTCACCAATATCGCCCACCCGTGGCTGCGCATCACGGTCAACAAGGCAGGGGGGGCGGAATCGCCGCCCGAGTATGAGCGGTGGAACGCCCATTCGCGTGTGACGGTTTATGAGTCTTCCGGCTATCCGTTCTTCTGGGCCGTGAACCCCGCACACTGGCAGGAGACCGTCGACGGGAACTACACCTTCCATCACCGGTTGCTCCTCATCGATGGCGTGGCGGGGACGCCCATCCAGAACTTCGATGGCGACCTGCGCCACGTGGCCTTCCTGCGCAATGACCTGACCTCACTTGTGTACCATCTGATCAATCAGCCACGGACACTGGTCATCGGCCCCGGTGGTGGTCGCGATGTGCTGGCGGCGCTGGCAACCGATGCGCCCCACGTGACTGCCGTTGAGGTGAACCCGGCTGTGATCGATGCGGTTCGCGGACCCTTTGCCGAATACGCTGACCACCTCTACGACCGTCCCGATGTCAGCGTCGTCGTCGCGGATGCGCGGGGCTATATCGATCGTAGCCCGGATCGTTACGATGTGATCCAGGCGTCGCTGATCGATACGTGGGCTGCAGGAGGATCGGGAGCCTTCGCACTGTCCGAGAACAGCCTCTACACGCAGGAAGCGTTCGAGACCTATTACGACCACCTGACCGACAGGGGCTATCTCACAGTATCACGCTGGTACCTCCCATCTCGGCCCGCCGAAACCCTGCGGCTTGTTTCTACAGCGATGGCCGGATTAAGCGCTGCCGGCGTCGCCGATCCCCGGCAGCACGTGGCCGTCGTGGCCCTCGATACATCGGGAGCACAGACCGAAGGACTCTCGACGGCCTTGTTCAAGCGTGCACCCTTTACGCCTGCCGAGGTGGAGGGCCTGGCGTCTACCGTGGAGGAACTCGGGTTCAGTCTGATCTACGCCCCGGGCCTCACACCCTTCGAGGAGGTGGGGACATTCATTGTCGCTGAGGACCATGCCGCTTATATCCGCAGTTATCCCCTCGACATCTCCCCTGCCACCGATGATCGCCCCTTCTTCTTCAACCTGGTGCTGTTGGGCGACCTACTGGACCCCTCACTGAGTGCCAGTGGCGTATGTCGCACCAGTATGGAAGCGATCGCCATCCTCGGCGCCGTGATTGGCATTAGTCTGACGTTCGGCGTGCTCATCATTCTGCTTCTGCTCTGGTTCAGCCATCGCCGCTCGGGTCTGGTCCGTCCATCGGGAGCTCTCCTGGGGTACTTCAGTGTTCTGGGTCTGGCGTTCATGATCGTGGAGATACCAACCATTCAGAAGCTCACCGTGTATCTGGGGCGGCCTGTCTATTCACTGGCCATCGTGTTATTCTCCCTACTGGTGTCGAGCAGTCTGGGCAGCCTGTGGAGCTGTAATTGGCCTGTCGACGCTGTGCCACGTTACACCCGGCGGTTCTTCCCTGTCATGGTAGCGATCTTGCTGGTACATCCGTTCCTGAGTGTGGGCATTCTGCAGGCGACGCTGGGGTTCGCACTGTGGCTCCGCATAGCCATCGCTGTGTTCCTACTCCTGGTGCTGGGTTTCATGATGGGCGTGCCTTTCCCCACAGGGGTGCGTTGGGCGGGCACCCACCGACCTGGAGTGGTTCCCTGGCTCTGGGGGGTTAACGGTGTGATGTCGGTGCTGGGCTCCGCTGCGGCTACCGCGGCGGCCATCCATATGGGATTCCGGTGGACGCTGATAGTGGCGGCATTGCTTTACGGGATCGCCGGGCTGCTGTTTGCCGTGGAGCTTCGCAGATCGGTCTAGAGGCTGTACCACACTGCCGGCTGATGCCGGCAAAGCCGCCCGCCGTGCCTGTCAGTTTCCCGGCGCGGCGCCCGCACACCGAAACCCGATGATGCGCATGCGGAGGCTCGGATCGTAGCTGCCCCGGTAGGCCACACGCGCCAGCCG
Organism: Anaerolineae bacterium; assembly: GCA_025454475.1. Classification (GTDB taxonomy): domain Bacteria; phylum Chloroflexota; class Anaerolineae; order B4-G1; family SLSP01; genus PWVB01. The sequence goes on along the minus strand of JALOOJ010000037.1, from coordinate 12,336 downwards.
CGGGCTATACCCAAAGCCGCCGCCGCGCGCCACCCGATCCGCCCCGGTTGCCGGTCCCGGTGGATTGCTGCTCAGGGCGGAGGCGTAGTAAGTCTCGTCGTACCAATCGGCGACCCACTCCCACATATTGCCCGCCATATCCAGCGCCCCATAGGGGCTCGCCCCCGCCGGGTAGCTGCCCACCTGGACCGCATCGCCCACGCAGTAGTCGACGTCGGCATCGTTGTAGGTGTTGGCAAGCGTGCAATCGGAATCACCATCTCCCCATGGGAAAGCTCTCGTGTCATCCGCGCCCCGCGCCGCCTTCTCCCATTCGGCCTCCGTCGGCAGCCGTTTGCCCACCCATTCGCAATAGGTCGAGGCATCCTGCCAGGACACCGCGATCACCGGATAGTCGGCAAAGTCGGGGTTGCCGTAGTAAACCGGGTGAGTCTCGGACTCGCTGACCAGCGGCGGCTCGCAAGCGCCCGCCGCCTCACACCGCGCATATTGGGCGTTGGTCACCTCGGTCTTGTCGATAATGTAGGCGTCGAGATAGACGGTATGGAGCGGGAGCTCGTTGCTTTCGCAGCGGTGCCCTCCATTGTGCACCGGATCGCACCCCATCTGGAACTCGCCGGCGGGCACGGAGACCATCGCCACATCATCGGTCCCGCCGCCTGAGCCCACGACGCCCGGCGTCGGCTTGGGCAGCGGCGTCGCTGCCGGCGTCGCGGTGGGTTCAGGGGTCGGGGTCTCGAGATCGACGACAACGGCGATCGTCGAGGTTGCGCGGACTTCGGTCGATGGGGGCGGGGACGTTGCTGTTTCCTCGCTCGCCAGCATACCGACAATGTCTTTCCCAAACAGCGCCATGGCCGTCGCAGCGACAAGCAGAACGACGACGCCCCCCAGAGCCCAGACCCACACCGGCACGCCGCCACGCCGGGGCGGCGCTCCCTCGGACATCCCCGGCATCCGTCGCGTGCCCGTGGGCGTGACCCTGGGGCTCATCCGGCTGGCGGTCGTCAGCTCCTGAGCCATGACTCGAGCATCGGGCCAGCGATCGTCGATCGCCATGACCATTGCCCGGGTAATCACGGTGTCCACATCCGGGCTGACGCGCTCGTTCAGAGCGCGCGGCGCCTCATACTGTTTGGGGTACACCATCCGGTCGCTTGCCGTGGGCGGGGCCTGCCCGGTCAGCGCGTGATAGAGCGTCGCGCCCAGGCTGTAGAGGTCGCTGCGCGGGTCCGTGTGTTGTCCCTGGGCGCCCCACTGCTCCGGCGGGGCATACTCCGGTGTGCCCGCGCCCCGCATTGCGGTCTTCGTCTGGGGATCACCCGGGTCCCACAGCTTCACCAATCCGAAATCGACGAGAACGGCGTTGCCATCGCGCGTTATGACGATGTTCTGCGGCTTGATGTCCCGGTGAATCACGCCCTGCGCGTGGCAATAAGCCAGCGCATCCAGCAACTGCTGCGCCCACGCGGTCACCTGGGCCTCCGGCAACGCACCCTCCCTCCGGATCTTGTCCGCCAGGCTCTCGCCCTCGACGAACGCCATCACCAGGTAGTCGTTGCCGCCTTCCCCAAAGTAGTCCGTAACCGGAACCAGATGCGGGTGGGAAAGCCGGCCCAGAATCACGGCCTCCTGCTCGAACTGCGCGCGGAGCTGGTCCAACGTCACCGCATCGAGCCCGGGCTGAGGCACCATTTCCTTGAGCGCGACGGGCTTCTTGAGGCGAGCATCATAGGCGCGATAGACGGCGCCCATCCCGCCCTGCCCCAACAGGGCCTCGATCCGATAGCGGTTCTGAAGTATGGTTCCTGTGGTCAGGGGCATCTTGTCCTCCTCACCTGGGTCAGACAATGCGCTCGGCCTCGGCGGGCGGGCGCTTCAGCGCCGCAGGATCCCACGCACTATGCTAGAGGTTGAGGCGAATTGTGTCAAGGCAAGGCGCCCCAGGAGGGAGCGGTCTCCGCGCCCAAGGGCCTTCCGTGGCCTTGGGCGCTTGTCATCGCGCGGAGGGAGGCGCCCAAGGCTTCCGGAGTGTCTCGGTGCCGGGGACTGCGGAAAGTCCCCGGCACCAGGAACGCCAAGTCAGCGGTGTGTACCGCTTGCAGCTTGGAACGCAGCCTCGCTCCTGCTCTTGTGATCCGCTTGAGACGGACGTATAACTCGCGGAGCGGCGTCGTGACAGTGGTGGCGGAATCGGCACACTCCGCCTCATCCACCCAGGCCACCGTCTCACATCAGCATCGGGAGGGAACACACATCTATGGCAGAACCTGCACCTGAAACACCATTGGAGAACAACTTGCCCCTCCAGCCAACGCTGCGTGATATGGTCATGCTGGAAGCCCCTGTCGCCGTCAAGGTGTCGCCCGGTGGACACCGGGTCGCCATCAACGTCATTACCACCAACTGGAAGGAAAACCGCTACGAGACTGTCTGCCACGTCCATGATCTGGTGATCGGCGCCAGTTACCCCCTTAACCGGACGGGAAGCGCCCAGCAGATGGAGTGGGTAGACGGTTCAACCCTGGCCTTGCTCAAGCAAGGCTGGGGCGCCGGCGCCAAGGCCCAGGTCTACCTGTACGAGGGCCTGACCGGCGAGGGATGGGCGGTGACCGACCACAAGAGCGGGGTCGAGTGGTTCAAGCCCTTTGCGGGCGGCTTCCTGTACCGGGCGCGTCACCCTGAGCGCGACGAAAACAAGCCGCGCGCCGATCTCTATGGCAAATACACACATGTTGAGCAGGAAGACAGCCCCTCGGCGCTGTACTACGTCGGGCTGGAGGAGCTGCGGCAGTACCAGGCTCAGATGAGGGCAGCGACGGAAGACGAGGCCAAGGCGCTGGTAGCGCCGGTGATCGAGTTGAGCCGGCTGCTCGAGGAACGGCTCGCCATCCGGGATGTCATCCCCTCACCGGCGGGCGACGCGGTGTATGTGAATACCTGGAAGCGCGAGGACCTGGTCTACCTACGCGACACCGGCGCGTACCGCATCCGTCTGGACGCCCGTGCGGCTTTGGCTGAGCACATGCGCCGCGAGAAGGCCAAGAAGGCGGATAAGAAGGAAGCCGGTGACGCAAATGCAGCAGAAGACGCCTCGGATGACAAGGAAGACCTGTCGTACCTGGGTCAGATCACGCGCCTGCAGCTACCCCGTGCAGCATCGGTGGTAGCTGTCGCTCCCGATGGGCGCAGCCTGGCGGTGGCGTATCAGGGCCGTGACGACAAGATGTACACGTACTTTGACCTATGGTTGATCGATGCCCAGGCGGCGCTGGATGCAGCAGATCCCGCGGCATTCCTGGGAGCGATGCGCAATATCTCGGCTGCGGTTGACCAGGAACTGCTGACGATCACCTGGGTAGAGAGCGGCCTGTACACGACCTGTCCGGAGGGCACGCGTCTGCAGGCGCTGCGCCTGGGATTGGATGGCCAGGCTGTGCGACTCGAGCTGGGAGAGGTATTCCCCGTGCTGAATTGGCAAGCTCTCGATGTCACCACAACGGGGCAGATCGTCCTGATTGGCGCCAACGCGCAGGCCGTCGCTGAGGTCTACTGGGCCGAGCCGACCGGTGACGGAACGCGCTACCAGGTGCAGCAACTGACGAGGTTCGGCCGAGCCGTGGAGAACTGGGAGCTGGGCACGGTGGAAACGGTTCGCTGGACCAGCCGTGACGGCACCCAGATCGAAGGTGTTCTGCGGAAGCCCAGGGACTTTGATCCCACACACCGATACCCGTTGGTGTTCGTTGTCCACGGCGGGCCGACAGGCGTCTCGACGGAAACCCTACTGAGCGGCGAGGATCGGGCCTACTACCCGGCGGTGCAGTTTGCCAACAAGGGCGTGTTGGTCCTCAAGCCTAACTACCGGGGTTCCATCGGGCGGGGTCAGGCCTTCACCGAGCTCAATGTCAACAACCTGGGCATCGGCGACCTGTGGGACCTGGAGAGCGCCATTGACGCCCTGGCGGCGCTGGGCTGGGTGGACGTAGAGCACGTCGGCTGCATGGGCTGGTCGCAGGGCGGCTATATCTCAGCCTTTGCCGGGCTGCACTCCGAGGCCTTCCGGGCGGTGTCGGTGGGCGCAGGCGTTTCAGACTGGTACACCTACCACATCAGCAACGACATCCCCGACTTCACCGTGGACTATCTCTCCGGCTCCCCATTCCATAACCGCGAGCTGTACAACAGGACGGCGCCGATCAGCCGGCTTGCCGCAGCTCACACGCCGATGCTCATCCAACACGGCACGGAGGATCGCCGCGTCCCGCTGTCCAACGCCATGGAGCTCTATCGCGGCCTGAAGGCGATGGATGTGCCGGTGGAGCTGTTCGTCTTCCCGGGCATGGGCCACCCTATCACCAAGCCGCGCGAGAATCACGCCGTGATGCACCAGAACCTGGCCTGGTTCAGCCATTATCTGCTGGGAGAGGCGCTCGAGCTGGAGTAACGACCCGGAATAGCGGTGTGCCTCTGCTTTCCACACCGCCGATCGGCGTTTCCTTGCTGGCTAGATGCGACAGCAGGGCTGTCGTGTCTAGGCGAAGCGACACCGCCCCCATACCTGAGGTACAACCGCTCGGCGAGTCCTCATTGACACACCACCGGCCCGCCCTATAGTGAAGCTGGCGCGGCGTTACCGCCAGCACGCTTCATCTGGTGGTTGCTTCCGCCGTGCTAAGGAGCGTACCATGACGGCGCAGTCTGCTCCGCCTCGCGGGTTCCGCACCTTCCTCTTCATCTGGCTCGGACAATTGCTCTCTCTCGTAGGGTCCGGACTCACCGGTTTCGCGCTGGGCGTGTGGGTCTTTCGGACCACCGGATCGGTGACAAAGTTCGCGCTGATCTCGCTGGCCACCGCGCTGCCGGGGATCCTCTTCTCACCGATCGCCGGTGCACTCGTGGATCGCTGGGACCGGCGCAAGGCGATGATCCTCAGTGACATCGGCGCCGGCGTGTGTACCCTCAGCATGGCGCTACTCCTGATGGCGGACAGGCTCGAGGTGTGGCATATCTACATCGCTATGGGCATCAGCTCCACCTTCAGTGCCTTCCAGTGGCCCGCCTATTCCGCCGCCACCACACTCCTGGTCCCCAAGGAGCACCTGGGGCGCGCCAGCGGCATGGTGCAGACCGGCGAGGCTGCGGCGCAGATCATCTCGCCCGTGCTGGCGGGGGTTCTGATGACCGCAATCGGCGTCCAGGGCGTGATGCTCATCGACGTCGCAACGTTGCTCTTCGCCCTCGCCACCCTCTTCGTGGTCCACATCCCCAGGCCGGCCGTGACTGCTGAGGGAGAAGCGGGCAAGGGTTCGCTGCTTCGCGAAGCAGCCTACGGCTGGACCTACATCCGCGCCCGGCCCGGGTTGTTCGGCCTGCTGCTCTTCTTCGCAGTGATCAACTTCTCCAACGGGATCATTCAGGTGCTGTTTACCCCGCTGGTGTTGAGCTTCACGACCGCCCAGACTCTTGGCCTCCTCCTATCCATCGGAGGACTGGGTATCCTGGGCGGAAGCCTCCTGATGAGTGTGTGGGGCGGCCCGAAGCGCCGCATCTACGGCATCCTGAGTGCTAATCTCCTGGCGGGCCTTGCCATGTACCTGATCGGCTTTCCCCCGCGCCCCTGGATCCTTGGCACGGCAGCCTTCATCGTCCTTTCCTGCACGCCCATCGCCAACGGCTGCAGCCAGGCGATCTGGCAGGTCAAGACGACGCCGGATGTGCAGGGGCGCGTCTTCGCCACACGGCGCATGATCGCGTGGGCCTCGCTGCCGGGCGCCTATCTCGCCGCAGGGCCGTTGGCAGACCGTGTCTTTGAGCCGCTGATGGCTGAGGGTGGGGCGCTCGCCGGCAGCGTCGGCAGGATCATCGGCGTGGGTATGGGGCGCGGCATCGCCCTGCTCTACATCGTGCTCGGGACACTCAGCGTTCTGGCGGTTGTGGCCGCCTATTCCTACCCGCGCCTGCGCCGCGTGGAGCTCGAGCTGCCGGATGCCGTTTTCGAGGCGCCGGAAGCGGCCGTCGCGGCGCCATGAGAACGACACTGCCGGTGGGTGAGGGCCCGCCGGCAGTCCGCTCGACCGAACGGGTCAGCCTTGAGCGTGGTCGCGCGCCTCGGTCTGCCTACTCAGCGCGATGATCCTATCGCCATGAGCCTTGACGCGGGGCCGCTCGCATCCTCGAACGGAACCAACGCCCCCTGTGTCGTGCCGCACCAGAACTGGTGAATGTACCCGCCAACCGGATAGTCCAGGCTACCGGACGCCGAGCCGCAGCCGGCGGAGGCGTGCCAGGTGTAGGTGCCGGCGGCGAAGTTGCCATAGAAGTGGAGTCCCGACGCGAAGCACTTCTGGCCGACGCCCGTGCCATACACCTCGTAGCACAGGGTGCCGCCCGTGTCATTCTGGACGTAGACGCTGGACATCTGCGTTGGAACCGTGACCTGCTGGATGTTGCTCCAACCGCTTTGCGCCATCGTGCCGTTCACTCTAACGCGGTAAAAGTGGGTACCCGCCCGTTTCCCGGTCGCGTACCAGAACGCCTCATAGCCGAAGTAACTCTCCACCGGCGTGGAGAAGGCCGGGGTGTCATCCTCCTGGAGTTCGTAGAACTCAGCCATATACACATCGCTCCAGGTCACGAGGTAGCTCGTGTCACCGTCGGAGTTGTCGATGGGGTACAGCACCGGCGCCGGCATCGGCACTATCACAAGCGGCAAAAACACCCGGTAGGGATCGTCGTCGTCGGTCAGCGTGACCGTCACCGACGGATAGAGGCCCAAGACCGCGCCCTGCGTACTCGTGAGGATGACGGTGAAGCTCTTATCCTGCTCAGGCAGCGTATCATTCAGAAGCGGGACCGAGACGGTCTCCTGGGTGGTCCCCGGGATGAAAACAAGGGTGCCGGACACGGCCACGAAATCCTGCCCGGCGAGGGCGGTCCCCTCTACTGTGGCATAGTCGACCGCCACCGTCAGGGTCGAGGATGCGCTCAGCGTAACGACAAGATCAATCTGTCCGGCATCCTCCGAGGCACCGGCGCTGGCGCTCTGAAAGCCGACCTCGGGCAAGCCGTTTCCCCGGGCTGAGCCAACGATAGCCAGGCCCACCAGGGCAAGAAGGACTGGGACGACCAGCAGCAGTTTCCGCATCTCAAGGCCCCCTATTGGGAAGATGGGTCACGCCTGGAGGCCGCGGGCGTAGACGTGACATCATAGGCGACCCAAGCGATGATCTGAGCGCTATGGTATGGAGCCATCATCCGCTGTCAAGGCATCCCACCCACAATTGGCCGCGGAATCGCAGTAAATCGGGTCCTGCTCTGGCTCCGGTGTCGATGATGTGGCACGTCAAGTCCCTGGCCATCGCGGTTCTGCCACGGCTACGTCACGGTCGCTCGGGTGCTGCCGCTTCCAGGAACAGGCTGGTGACGTAGTCATGGCGGTCCATCGTCCACTGACCGTCCGGGCCAAGCGGCGCTGAGCGACGATCGGACTGAACGTCATCCGACCAGTCCCGATTGATCGCATAGCCGGGCCAGAGTGTGGCGGTGACCGATTCCGCGAAGTCCTCCTTGGACCCCTCGTCGCGAGCCTTCGCGGTGGGGAAACCTTCGGGGTTCTGCACGGTGTCGGCGATCGCCTCCCCAAGTGCCCAGTCGTGGGCGCCGTCCCAGATGTGCGCCAGCTCGTGGAGCACGAGCTGTACACCGGCGGTGCTCACCGAGGTGCGCAGGGTAGTGTGGCTGATGACCGGGATCCCCGCGACCCACCCTGCACGGGCCGGCGCGGCGTCGTGGCCATTCCCGGCGTAGACGACGCGGATGGGGGTCTCGGGCGAAATGCCGAAGGCATCTGCCCAGCGGCTGGACGATCCGAAGGCCGACTCCGCGGTGTAACGGGCGATCGCCTCGTCGTAGAACCGGACCAGCGCCGTGAGCTTTGTGGGCGGCCAGTCCGAGGCGCCGTCGACGATGGCGCCGGCATCTTCGACAAAGACGACCAGGCCGCCTGCCGCCTCGGCGACGATTACCGGTTCAGGATCCGTTCCCGCTACGCTCTGGAACGCAGCGACCGGCAAAGCCCTCGCCGAGGTCACGGGACCCGAGTTCAGCGAGTGCGCGTGGTCGCCCGATGGGAGCCGAATCGTTCTCTGTAGTCGGTTCTCCTCTACTGGACGACGACCCATCAGGATTTGGGATGCTGAGACGCTCGAGCCCCTCCTCACGTTGCTCCCGGATGACTTCGCGCATGGCACGATGGCCGCGGCGTGGTCGCCGGATGGGATGCGGATCGTGACCTTTGGTTGCGACGGGATCGGAAGGCTATGGGATGCCGACACGGGAGAACTGCTGGGGACGTTCCCAACGGCGACCTCACCGATGTTTGCCAGGTGGTCGCCCTCAGGATCCCGGTTCCTCATCGGTTGCTGCCCTGGCGTCGATGTGTGGGATGCTGCGACTTTGCAGAAGGTCGAGGCCTTTCCGGCCGAGGACCCGAACACTACTGGAGCCTGGTCGCCTGATGGCAGGGCCATCGCTATCGGGTACGCCAGCGGCGACCTTCGGATCTACCCCGCGTGGCAGTCGCTGGAGGAGCTGATCGCCTATGCCAAGGCGCACTGCGTCCTGCGCGAGCTCACGCCGGAGGAGCGCACGCGCTATGGCCTGCGCGCGATGTAGGCCGGCAAGCTGTCCCGGCCTCCGCTCCGGGGCATGGGGCACACTGCGTGCTGCGCGAGCTCAGGCCTCCTCGGCCTCTTCCTCACACTCGCCGCAGCATTCCTCATCGTCTTCGTCCTCTTTCCCTACCTGGACTCTGACATGCTTGGCAAAGACCATCGACGCACCAATCAGGAAGCCGAAGTCGTAGCCCCGGCCCGTGTTGTGCGTCTCGTAGATGCCAACGTCCTCCCTGAAGAGGCTGACGAAGAAGGTGATGGGCATGATCATCCCGTGCCAGACGCCGGCCCAGAAACCGGCAGGCTCTGCATCGGGCTCTCGAAACTTCGAGTTGGGACCTGCTACTGCGAATCTGTTGACCATTGAACACCCTTCTTTCCCAATAGTGAAGAACCGGTGGATCAGGAGTCCAGTCCCACATCCTCAGGCTGGTAGGCGTAGGTCCAGGTGTGCCTCCCCGAGCCCACTTCGAAGGGGGCATCCGCCCTGCCGGGCAGGCGCCTGCCCGACAGGAGCACCCGGGCGGTCGTGTTGGGCGGCACCACGACCTCAACCGTGATGCTGGCCGAGTCCGGGCCGGACAACCGCCAGGAGCAGGCCGCCGGCCCATACGGCGTGATGTGCCGCGCCGCGGCATAGGTGAGCCCGCCGCCGGGTCGAGGTTGCAGCACGAGCGTGCGGTACCCCGGCGAGCCCGGCGCCAGCCCCGCCACCGTGCGGTGCAGCCAGTCAGCAACCGCGCCGAGCGCGTAGTGGTTGAACGACGTCATCTCGCCCGGGTTGATCGAGCCGTCGGACAGCATGCTGTCCCAGCGCTCCCAGATCGTGGTGGCCCCCATCGTCACCGGGTAGAGCCACGAAGGACACTCGCGCTGCGTCAGCAGCCGGTAGGCGGTGTCCAGGTGACCCTCGCTGCACAGCGCATCGCACATCAGGGGCGTGCCCACGAACCCCGTGCTGATGCGATAGTCTTCGGCTGCCACTAACTCAACAAGCCGCTCCGCGGCGTGCTTGCGCTGGGATGAATCGGGCAGCAGTGCGAAGGCCAATGCCAGGGCATAGGCTGTTGAAGCATCGCTGAGGACGCGTCCTGAGGGCGTCACGTACTCCCGGTTGAAGGCCTCGCGCACCTCGCGAGCCAGGGCCAGATAGCGTTCCGCCGCCCCCTCGCGCCCCAGCACCCGCGCGACCTCTCCCAGGATCTCAGCCGAGCGGGCGAAGTAGGCCGTCGCGACGATGAACGCCGGGGTCCGCGCCGCCGCGGGTTTGTCGGGCGGGGCGGCGGGATCCAGCCAGTCGCCGAACTGGAAGCCTTGGTCCCACAGCCTGCGCTCCCCGGCGGTGCGCTCGATCAGGTCAACCCACGCGGCCATGCTGTCGAACTGGTCGGCAAGGATCTTCGCGTCGCCAAAGCGCTGGTAGAGGACCCAGGGGACCACCACTGCAGCATCGCCCCAGGCGGCAGCGGGATGAACCCTCCCTTCGGTGATGTCGGGGACAAAGAAGGGCACGATCCCCGCGGGCGTCTGGTCGGCGGCGAGGTCAGCCAGCCACGAGCTCAAAAAGCCCGCGGAATCAAACAGGAAGGTCGCCGTCGGTGAGAACACCTGGATGTCGCCGGTCCAGCCCAGCCGCTCGTCGCGCTGGGGACAGTCGGTCGGGATATCGAGGAAGTTGCCGCGCATGCTCCAAACCACGTTCTCGTGCAGCCGGTTGATCAGCGGCTCCGAGCACCCGAACCAGCCGGTCCGCTCCATATCCGAGTGGCAGACCACAGCCCGTATGTCGTCGGGCTGGGGCTCGCCCGGCCACCCTTCGACCTCGGCATAGCGGAAGCCGTGGAAGGTGAAGCGCGGCTCCCAGGTTTCGGCCGTCGTGCCACCGCGCAGCGTATAACGATCGGTGGCCTTCGCATGCCGGAGGGGGCGCGTGCCGAGCTCCCCGTGCTCGAGGACCTCGGCATGGCGCAGCGTGATCGTGTGGCCCGCCGGCCCGCGCACGGCAATCCGCAGCCGACCCACCAGGTTCTGCCCGAAGTCGACGAGCGTCTTCCCCGACGGCGCTTGGAAGATCCGCTGCGGCGCGACCAGCTCGATCCGCCGGACCGGCGGCCCGAGGGGCGCAAAGAGGGTGGCGAAGTCCCAGGCGACCTCCTTCACCCCCGCCCAGGCGCTGTCGTCGAAGTCCGGTCCCGACCATCCCGGCTGCTCGAGGCGAGCATCGACCTCCTCGCCATCGTAGATATCGTTGGCCAGGATAGGGCCGCGGCATGCGCGCCAGGTCTCGTCGGTCGCCAGGCACTCGGTCGTGCCATCAGCATAATCGATCTCCAGTTGGGCAATGAGCGCGATCCGGTCGCCATAGATCGCCGGCTTGGCGCCTGCAAACCCCATCCGCCCACGGAACCAGCCCTCGCCCAGCATCGCGCCGATCGCGTTTCCGCCCTCGTGCAGGAGCCCGGTCACGTCGAACGTCTGGTAGCGCAGGCGATGGCGGTAGCTCGTCCATCCCGGGGCCATCACGTGGTCGCCGACCACACACCCGTTGAGATGGGCCTCATAGAGGCCCAGGGCGGTGACATAGAGCCGCGCCCGCCGGACGCCCTGGCGGAGGGTGAACGCCTTGCGCAGCAGCGGGCCGGGCTGCGGGAGCGCCAGATCGTCATCCCAATCGGGCCGGATGGCCTGCGCCTTCCAGTCGCCGGGCTCGAGCAGCCCCACCTCTGCCGGCGCCGGATCGCTCCATGCTGAGGCCTGCCCGGCGTCATCCCAGACACGGACCCGGACCGCCACGCGTTGGCGTGAGGAGAGCGGCGCGAAGGGCCACGCGACGAGCACCGACTCCGGTGACGCCACCCGCCCGGTCCGGCCAAGCAGCGCACCAGAGGACGTCACGGCCTCAATCTCATAGGCGCTCTGCATCCAGCCCACGCTCGTGGTCTCGACCTGCCAGGATAGCCTTGGGCGGGGCGTGCCGATCCCGAGCATCTCGTGCAGGTGCTCAAACCGCACACGGACCACGCGGGTCTGGGGGCTGGCTGATGGCAAGGCGCTGTCGGATAGTGTCATGTTGTCACCTTTCTGTTTCCAGGTCGAGGCGGATTGCGCTGTTGAGGGAGTGACGATGCTCCTATGCCCATGCTAGAAGCTGACCGGTGCCATGTCAAGGGGCTGCGCGGGCCGGGCCGCAGCCAGCCAGGGGCAGTTTCACAGCCCGGAAACCATGCAGGTCCGCCCAGGTGCGGCCTGCCCCCCATCGACTCGCGGGGGATAGGCCAGAGGTGCGGAAGCGGCTGGAGGGCATCTCCACCGCAGAGGGCGCCGTCTGGGAGCGCGGGCGACTCGCTCGCTCCGGCCCCAGTCATTATGGGAGGGCGGAGTGGCGACGCAGACTCCCCTCTTGTGGTTCGTCCTCCGGCTGAGACACACCAGAGGACAAGCCCCGCATCGGAGGGCGGAGGGGAAAGCCGAGGCGGCGGCACGACTCAGATCTATGGAGCATCAGCCGCACAGCGAAACCCGATGTAGTTGTCACGAACGTAAGGATAGCCGATGTAGCTAATGCGGGCCGCAACACGGATATAGTACCAGATGAAGCTCCAGGAGCCTCCGCGCACCACCCGGCATTCCCCACTCGCCGGACCCGTCGGGTTACTGGAGG
>JALOOJ010000364.1 GCA_025454475.1 Anaerolineae bacterium | reverse complement strand
GGGTGCGATGGTTTGTGATATGATCTGGGTGAGGCATTGGAAGAGGAGTGGACAAAGTGACCGGTATCGCATTGCAGGCACAGTTCCCGTTGGGCGTCACTCTGGATGACGTCCGCAACGTGGTGGATGGCGCACTACGTCGCGAGACCGAACTGGCTCGAGCGCGTCGCGCCTACTTTGAGCGCACTTGTCGCGCTTTCGAGCGACAACACGGCCTGACCTCTGACGAATTCATGCAGCAATTCGAGTCGGGCAGTTTGGGCGATGCCGCCGCCTATTTTGACTGGTACGCGGCCAAGCGCGGATTTGATCTGTGGGAGCATAAGCTACTGATCTTGTCGGGGGTCAGTGTGTGAACGCGCGCGAATACTACTCGGAACTACAGGCAGCCATCCATAGTGTACCTCAGGTCTGGCGCTCCGATCTTCGTTTCGAGGAGATTGATGAGCACGAGTGCTATGTGAGCGGTGTCTTGCTGTTGACGGGTGGGTATGAGTTGTATGTCGCCGAGTATGTGACTACTTCGCCCACGGAAGCACGCCTCAAGTATCGATATCATCTCCAAACACCAGACGGCCAGCTTGTCAGTCGTTGGGATAACGCGCCACATCATCCTGATGTCGCTACCTTCCCGGATCATCGCCATGACGACCAGGGCGAGATCTGCTCAAGCCCACCGATGACCGTGCCCGCTGCTCTGGAATCTGCTCTGTCGTTCATTCTCCCCGCACAACCGGACTGAAGTAAGCCAAAGGAAAGTGCCTGATGCCAGCAACGCCGCCGGAATTCCCCTACGACGTCTTCATCTCCTACTGCCACGCCGACCGGGAGTGGGTCTGGAATTGGCTGATTCCCCGCCTGAAGGCCGAAGGGCTGGCGCTCTGCACCGATCAGGAATCGTTTGAAATCGGCGTGCCCAGCCTGATCAACATGGAGAACGCGGTGCTCGCCAGCCGGCATACCCTGCTGGTGCTGACCCCGGCCTACGTGGGGAGCGAGTGGACCCTCTACGAGCAGATCCTCACCCAGACGCAAGACCCCATCGGCCTGCGCCAGCGCACGCTGCCTGTATTGCGCGAGCCGTGCGAGTTGCCGCCCCGCATCGCCATGCTGACCTATTTGGACCTGCGCGAGGGCGCCGATGCCGGGCGCCAGATGGAGCGTCTGTTGAATGCCATCCGGGGCGGACGCAGCCTGCCGGTTCCCCCGGCGGTCCCGGTTGGTGGGTCGCGCGCGCCTGTAGTGGCGGCGGCTGCCGCTCCCGCGCCGTCTCCCCAACCCGCGCCCGAATTCGACACTGCCGCCGTGCGTGAGCTACTAATGGCCGCGTTCGGCGATGAGGAGTTGACGACCTTCTGCTATGACAACTTCCGGAAATCCCCCATCGTGGACGAAAAAGTGCTGCTTGCGCCGATCGCCGTTGCGGCAGTTACCTCACCCATGATCGCCGCTTGCCTCTCCCCCGCAACTTTCCCGCCCCACCTCCGTATTGCATGGTAGACGCCGGTCGGGATGCATGGCCCATCGCCTCATCCTCGACCTCAACCTTAGTCTAAACCCTAACGTGCATCTGGAGGTAACTCATGAACAGCAATCGTGGTCTGTGGATCACCCTGCTCGTGCTATTGCTCATCGTCTGTTGCTGCTGTTGCGCGCTCGCGTGGGGCGCCGGCAGCCTGGCGCTGGGCGGCATCCGCATGGGCGCATCGGCCATCGGCCCCGATTCGGGGGGCTGGGAACGGTGGTTCCGTTCCTGGGAGAACGACTGGTTCGGCCCAGCCGCGCCATGGCAGGGCTTCTCGAACGCGCAAGCCAGCGAGTCGATCCAGCAAACGTTGACCGTCGCTGGGCCGGCGACGCTCGATCTGAGTGTGCCCGTGGGGGATGTGACCGTCAAGACGGGACCGGCTGGCGAGGTCACGGTCGAGGGCACGAAGCGCGCCTACGGTGCAACCGAGGCCGATGCCCAGCGCGTGCTGGACGATATCCAGGTCAAGATCGATCAATCGGGCGACAAGGTCTGGGTGCGCGTCAGCGGGCAATTCATGGGCGGCAACAGCGGCCGGTCGCCGCTGGTCGATCTTGAGATCACCGTGCCCAAGCAGACGACCGTGACCGCCAACGTGGGTGTGGGCAGGCTGCAGGTTAGCGGCACCGAGGGGGACGCGATGATCAACGCGGATGTGGGCGACGTGATCTTGACCGACATCATGACGCTCTTCGTCAAGACACGCGTGTCCAGCGTGGACTTCTCCGGCGCGCTGGCGGCGAACGGCAAGTACGAGATCACCACGGACATCGGCAAGATCGCGCTGCGCGTGCCTGCGAACAGCGCCTTCACCATCGACGCCCGCAGCGACATCGGCGACGTCAACGTCGACGGCTTCCCCGTGTCGGGCAGCACCAGCCGCGAGGCGTTGGTGGGCGAGCAAGTGCAGGGTGACGTGGGGGAGAACCCGACGGCCAGCCTGATGCTGCGCTCGCGGGTGGGCGAGATCTCGGTGAATCCGGGACGGTGAGATCGTGGAAATAAGTGCCAGGCACCTTACAGGCGCCTGGCACTTTCTTGCTGTGCTCAGGATGCTT
>JALOOJ010000178.1 GCA_025454475.1 Anaerolineae bacterium | reverse complement strand
GGCCTCAAGGTCGTCCTCAACTCCATGGCGCCGGAGGACTTCGATACGATGTGGCTGGCGGGCCAGGGCAACTTCCGTTACCCGTGGGGCGTCGGAGATGGGCCCAACCACCTCCTCTATCCGAGCTGGCTGGTACCAAACGAACCCGCGCGCTGGTCGCCGCTGTCCGGTAACCGGCTGCAGTTCGTCGGCCATGCCAAGGAGGACACGGAGCTGGATAAGAGTCCCTGGGACCGTGACCCGCCGCGCTTTGCCTCGACCGAGCGCGATCTCATCGGCGAACCGGTGTGGAAGCTGCAGGAGATCTACCAGGCCGCGATTGTCGAGCCGGACGAGATCAAGCGGCACAGCATGGTCTGGGACCTGATCCGAATCCACATCGACGACGGCCCGTTCTTCATCGGCACCGTCGCCAATGAGCCGCTGCCCATCATCATCAGCAACGACCTGATCAATGTGCCGGCGCGCGAGGAGTTGGCGCTAAACGGCTTCATCTGCCCGTGGATCATCCCGTCTCCGGCGATCACGAATCCCGAGACGTACGCGTTCATCAACCCGGACGAACACTGATCCCAACGGCTGGGTGATAATGGTGAGGGGGGAGGGGCGCACCCTCCCCCCTCACTCTTGATGAAGACGGCTGTCGGCGGGGAGGCACCATGCTGAACTATATCATCCGCAGAGCAGGCTACGCTCTTGTGACGCTGTTATTTGTGGCGATCGTCGGGTTCCTCATCATCGAGCTCCCCCCGGGATCTTATCTGGACTTCCGGCTGCGCGAGTTGCGCACGTTGGGCGGCGATTACTCCGTCGACATGATCAAAGCACTCGAACAGCGCTACGGCGTCAATGACCCGGTGCATGTAAAGTTCTGGAAATGGTTCTCCAACTTCGTCCAGGGTGACTTTGGATGGTCATTCCAGTACGAACGGGATGTCGGAGAGCTGCTAAGTGCCCGGATAGGGTACACACTTATGTTCACCCTGACATCGCTGATCGTGAGCTGGGTCATCTCAATCACTGTGGGCGTCTATTCGGCGACGCACCGCTATACGCTCCCCGACTATGCCATCACGCTGTTTCAGTTCATCGGCCTCTCCGTGCCCGGGTTCCTGCTGGCGCTGGTGCTTATGATCTTTGCCCAACGCACACTGGGGATGGAGGTCGGCGGGCTGTTCTCCTCACGATTCCGGGAGGCTCCTTGGAGCTGGCCGAAGTTCGTCGACCTGCTCGGGCACCTCTGGATCCCGATTATCGTCATCGGCGCATCCGGCACCGCCTGGCTGAGCCGTGTGATGCGTGGCAACTTGCTTGACGTGCTGAATATGCAGTACGTGCAGACCGCGCGCTCGAAGGGGCTGCAGGAGCGAAAGGTGATCTGGAAGCACGCCGTACGCAATGCCCTGCACCCGTTGGTCATGGTCTTTGGGATGAGCTTCCCTGCCATCATCTCCGGCGAGACCGTCATCTCCATCGTGCTCAACTTGCCGACCGCCGGTCCACTCTTCATCAATGCGCTCCTGCAACAGGACATGTACCTCGCGGTCACGTTCCTGATGTTCCTGGCGGTGCTGTTGGTTGTTGGCAACCTGGTGGCGGACATTGTCCTTGCCTGGCTGGATCCTCGTATCCAGTTCGAATAGACACCGGACAGAGAAGAGGGTGAACGCTATGACGGAAGAGACAATCACGCCTGTTCCCGCGGCGGTCGCGGCAGAGGAACCGGCTAGCGATGTAGGGGAGTTGTCGCAATGGCAGCTCATCTGGCTACGATTTCGTCGGAACAGACTTGCGATGGGCGGTATGGTGATCCTGGCCATCATGTATCTCGTGGTGATCTTCGCCGGCTTCCTTTCGCCCAACGCCCACGACACGCAGAATCTTGACTACATCTATGGCCCGCCCGATCCGATCACGTTCGTTGGCCCGAACGGCAAGCTTGGGCTGCGGCCCTATACCTTCGCCACAACCACGGTGCTAAATCAGGCCACGTTCAAGTGGGACTTTGAGATCGACAGGAACACCAGAATCCCTATCCAGTTCTTCGTGCGCGGCGACACCTACAAGATTCTGTGGTGGCGAGCGAACCTGCATCTGATGGGGATTGCGCCGCCGGACCGCCTCTACGTTTGGGGTGCCGACTCGTTAGGTCGTGATATGTTTGCGCGTACGCTGGTCGGGGGCCAGGTCTCGATGACCGTTGGCCTGGTAGGCATCGCGCTGACAATCTTCCTGGGATCGGTGCT
The DNA here is from genome assembly GCA_025454475.1 of Anaerolineae bacterium. Classification (GTDB taxonomy): domain Bacteria; phylum Chloroflexota; class Anaerolineae; order B4-G1; family SLSP01; genus PWVB01. The sequence goes on along the minus strand of JALOOJ010000178.1, from coordinate 5,773 downwards.
CGGCACGATTTCCGGGTTCTTCGGAGGTACGATCGACGACGCAATGCAGCGCGTCATTGAGGTCATCCAGTCCTTTCCCACGATCCCTCTGTGGGCGGCCCTGGCTGCAGCGCTTCCCAACGTCTCCGAGAGCTTCACAATGCTCCATCGCTACTTCCTCATCACCGTGATCCTGTCATTAGTGAACTGGACAGGACTTGCTCGGCAGCTCCGGGCCAAGGTGATGTCCTACCGCCAGGCGGACTTCACGAGCGCAGCGCTTGTCGCCGGCGCGTCAAATGCGCGCATCATCTTCGTCCATATGCTGCCTAACGCGGCCAGCCATATCATTGTCGTCGCAGCACTGGCCATCCCGGGCATGATCCTCGGTGAGACCAGCTTGAGCTTCCTTGGACTGGGCATTCAGCCCCCGATGGTAAGCTGGGGGGCGCTGCTGCGTGACTCACAGCAGGTCTCGACTGTGGTCCAGCATCCGTGGCTGATCCTGCCAGGGATCGGCGTGGTGATCACGGTGCTGGGGTTCAGTGTGTTGGGCGACGGGCTGCGGGATGCCGTCGATCCCTACTCAATCTGAGGCAGAAAGGGTATTGGCTATGGTACAACAGCAGCCCGTGCACGCCGCAACCACGTCCGAGGCCGAGCTCGTCCTTCGCATCAGAGACCTCCACACGTACTTCTACACCGTCGTGGGCGTGGCCAAAGCCCTGAACGGTGTCAATCTGGATATACCCTACGGCAGAGTGCTGGGGATTGTGGGCGAGAGCGGGTGCGGCAAGAGCGTCACGGCCCTGTCGGCGATGCGGCTGGTTCTGCCACCAGGTCGCATTGTAAAGGGCGAGATCCACCTTAACCGTATCCGGCGGCACGGAGACAGCTACACGGTTCTCGACGAGGTGAACATCACTGACCTCGATCCCCGAGGTCACGAGATCCGCAGTATCCGCGGCCGGGAGATCGCGATGATCTTCCAGGAACCGATGACCTCACTCAACCCATCCTATACCGTCGGCAACCAGATCGTCGAAGCGATCCTCCTGCACCAGGACGTAAGCAAGGAGGAGGCGCGCGACCGCGCTATCAACATCCTGCGGCGGGTAGAACTGCCGAACGCTGAAGCCGTAGTCGACCGCTATCCTCACGAGCTCAGCGGTGGTATGCGCCAAAGAGCGATGATTGCGATGGCCCTGTCGTGTACGCCGTCTCTCTTGATCGCTGATGAACCCACGACCGCGCTCGACGTAACCACCGAGGCCGAAATCCTCGATCTGATGCGCGAGCTCCAGTCTCAGATGGGGATGACCATCGTCTTCATCACGCACAATCTCGGCGTCGTGGCGCAGATGTGCGATCAGGTCGCAGTGATGTACTTAGGACGCGTCGTGGAGAACGCGCCCGTGGATGATATCTTCTACGATCCGCAGCATCCCTATACGCAGGCCCTGCTCCAGTCTATTCCTCGCATCGGCAGCCGCACCAAGAAGCGCCTCGAACCGATCCGCGGCGTCGTGCCGGATCCGTATGCCGACATTCGGGGCTGCCCGTTCCACGATCGCTGCAGCGCTTGTATGCCGGACATCTGTGATGTGCATGTCCCGGCGATGTCCGTTCTTCCCGAGAAGGCCGGCCACGAGGTTCGCTGCTTCCTGCACTCTGATGCCTACGAAGGAGATGATGGCCATGTCGCTTGAGCAACCACAAGACGGCCTACTGCTTGAGGTCGCTGACCTCAAGACGCACTTTCCCATCCGCAAGGGGCTCTTTCGCAAGGTGGTCGGACATGTCCGGGCCGTGGACGGCGTCAGTTTCACGCTGCGCAAGGGAGACACACTGGGATTGGTTGGCGAGAGCGGGTGCGGAAAAACCACCACCGGTCGCACCATCGTGCGACTCCTGGACCCCACCGCAGGCACGATGCGCTTCAACGACCCCACTGCCGGATGGGTGGACTTGGGCACAATGACACGCAAGGAGCTTGCACCGATCCGCCGGAATATCCAGATGATCTTCCAGGATCCTTTCTCGTCGCTCAACCCGCGCCTCACGGTGAAGTCGATCGTCGCGGAACCCCTCATCGTCAACCGCGTCGCAAGGGGCGAAGAGCTGAATGACATCGTTGCCGGACTCCTGAAAGTGGTCGGCATGCGACCCGAATATATGAGTCGCTATCCCCACGCCTTCAGCGGTGGGCAGCGCCAGCGGCTTGGCATCGCCCGCGCGCTTGCGCTCAATCCCAAGCTCATCATCTGTGACGAGCCCGTCTCTGCGCTGGACGTGTCAATCCAGGCCCAGGTTCTGAACCTTCTGGAGGATCTGCAGTCCGACTTCGACCTGACCTACATCTTCATTGCGCACGACCTGAGCGTCGTAGAACACATCACCAACCGCATGGCCGTCATGTATGTTGGAAAACTGGTTGAACTGGCGGTCACCGAGGAGCTCTACTACTCACCGCTGCACCCCTATACGGAAGCCCTCATGGCCGCCGTGCCAATCGCTGACCCGCGGATCCGCGAGCGCCCCATCCGCCTGCCCGGCGAGGTCGCCAACCCGGCCAACCCACCGTCAGGGTGCTACTTCCATCCGCGCTGCCGCTACGCAAAGGATGTGTGTGCGAGTGACGAGCCCATACTGAGAGAGCTGGCGCCGGATCACTGGGTCAGCTGTCACTTGGCGGAGGGGCTCACTCTGCGAGGTGTGGTCAGTGGCAGCGGGCAGTCGTAAGCCGGTGCGCTGGCACCAGACTGTGTCCTACATGGTCGCGTGGCTGATCTCCACCGCGCTCTTGGTAATCGACCTGTTCCTGGCCCGTGGTGTCGTGAATGACGTGCTGACCTCGATCGCCGTTCGGCGAAGCATCACGGATCCCGACCAATGGCGGGCAGTCCGCTTGACCTACGGATGGACAGCCGACACGATCGACTGGACGATCTTGCTCATCATTGCCTGCGTGGGCATCGCGCTCGTGATCTTCATCGAGACCTACTACCGCAGGGGACTTGCCGAGGGATTGCTGCGCCATCGCGTTATGCGCGTCGTCGGTCTGGAACTGGCCGTGGGCATCGTAGCCTGGCTGATCTCCGCGCTTTTGACCTGGCTCACGATCCAGGTCGCCACGTAGCCGGTAGTCAGGCAGTCACCAGACAGCCGGTTCCTCGAGGCGCTATAGGCCAACTTTGGGACGCTCAACGAAGCCGATGGCGCGCTCGAGTTCTTGGAGCTGCCCACGCAGCCTGGTTGAGATCACGTATAGCTGGTGATGGCGCAGCCGCAAGCGCACCCGCTGTAGCAGCCCTGCCGCGGGTTTCGAATGCTCAAGCCTCTGTTGCAGACTCAGTAGCTCATCGCGCGCCGCGAGCCCGAACGCCATCTTGATCCAGTATTCGGTTTCCAGCGGAGAAGCCATACCCCGCGGCGCCAACAGCCGCATCACCTCGGCCATCATCTCGACGCCGGCCCGCAACTGGACCTCCGGCAGCCCCAGCCCGAACGCAGCATGCAATCCCGCGTAGGCCTGCTGCAGATCACGCACCACGTCCGGCGCGAGGGGAAGCGCGTCCGGGCGGGCCTTCGCGGTGTAGGCCCGCCGTCCTGAACCAGTCCAGTAGCCGCGGCCCAGGCTCTCACGGGCCGACAGGAAAGCAGCCTCCGCCCGCGCGAAGGCACGCTGCCCCAGCACACTCAGTTGCTGTCCACACCCGCTACAGACAACGCAGTCGCCCCCATCGGGCCACGCCAACTCAGCCTGACAGATTGGGCACAACTCTGCGGGCTGGTCGTCCGTCTCCACAGGCCTAGCCCGGCACCGGGATCTCCACGGTCATCAGGGAATTGTAGAACATCGGCATCCAGTAGTCGAATTCCTCAGTCGTGGCTCCCTGAGCCGTGGCGATGAGTTGCCCCTCACCCCAGTAGATGACGCGAATCCATCGTTTGCGCCGCGCCTCACCCTCGGAGAACTTCACCTTTGCCTCGAACATGATCAAGGTCGGTGTCACCGTCTCGTCCTGCGACTCGACCTCTACGTCAGGCAGGGAGTTGAGCCCGGCAGAGAACCCCTTGCGCAGGATCGGCACATCCTTCTGCGTGACCTTGTGCTCGAGGACGACCTTCTCAGTCGAGATACACGTGTCGTAGCGATCGGGATAGGGCGTGTAGATCGCACCCTTGTGGCCGTCCGTCATCTCCAACTTGCGCCAGTCGCTGGGAATCCATATCGAGTACCCACCCTCATGATCGATGTGCTTGTAGACGCCTCGATAACGTGGGCCTGGTCTATCCTGGGGCATACTTCCCTCCAACAGTGAGATACCGTCTGAGACGGTTATATATGGTGGGTCACCAAGTGTCAACAGATGCCTTGGGGGGCTTCAGCTACATCCGCTGCAGCGCCCGAAGCACCTCTCGAGCTGGGTTGCCGTGATCCTGCCCGCTACGCAGCCGGTCGATCTGACTCGCCATCCGCGCAAGCTCGCCGATCGCCGCATCTCGGTCCAGTGCAGCGGGGATCTCGCCGAACAGCCGCTCGAAGTTGCCGTGATAAATGCTCGCCAACACATCGGGCGGGAGCGCGAAGCCCCGGAATCCGGCAAGATCCGTCTCGCGCCAGTGCGCCAACGCATCCGGCGGCTCAAAGACCGTGCCCTTCTCCAGGTACATCCGCACAGCCCACGCCGTGCCCAGCGCGTGCGCCATCCCCTCCGGGCGGGATAGCCCCCAAGTCGCGATGTCCGTACCGTACACCAGGCGGTCTCCATAGTCAATGAAGAACTGCCGCGCGGTGTCGTAGTTACGGGTGAAGTTGCTGATCATCTCATTGCCCGGAGTCAGATCAAAACAGACACTGGGGTGCCGGTCCAGAAAGGCTGCGGCGCGGCCGAGATCCGCAGAGAGGAAATAGAAATGCGCCAGAACCAGCTTGAGCGTTGGGTGCCGTGCCAGCACGTGGTCCACCTCCGCATACAGCGCCTCCTTCGTCGGGAATGTGCCGTCGCCATAGAACCATCCGTGTTCCTTGGCCCAAGGAGAGGCATGCGCTTCATCCCAGTCCTCCTCAGGATCCGCCACGTGGAAGATGACCGGCATCTCGTGTCGCTCAAGCGCTGCCCACAGTCCCTCGTAATGGGGCGCATCAAGCGGAATCGGAACCTGCTTGCGGAAGGTCGGCTTCCCTTCGATGAGCTTCAGGCCATCAAAGCCCACCCATTTCAACACATCGATCTGGCGTGCCAATGTGGCTGACATCGCCTCAGCATCCACTGTAGCCCAATCAACGTGTCCCCAATCCTGACCCGGCTGCACCTTGTCGACGAGCACCTGGCTATAGTCCAGCCCGCCGGAGAGGTAGACCTTGTCTGGGGCCAAAGCCTTGAAGTAGATCAGGGCGGCGTTCTGGTTCAGGGTCCCAGGAAACGGCACGCTGACGAGGTTGACCTTGGTGAACGGAACAACATCCATGATCTTGAGGATGTCTCCCAGATGCTCCGGGCTGGCGAAGTGAATGTGCCCATCTATGACGGGAATCCTGAGGAAATCGAACTCCATACGTGTCTCCTATGGCTGTACTTGTGCTTACCACTCGACGCCGCAGAACCAGCGGCGAAGCGCCCAGCCGACGGTTCAGCCTCCGGCAGTGAAAACGTTGGCGAGCTCCGACTGCCTTAGAACCACCGACAACTCGCAACGACGACGCAGCATCACGTCGCGCCGGTTACGCCATTGCCTTGCCCGTCAACTCCCGTACCGGCTACGCCGCACAATCTTGGGTAGAGTATAC
>JALOOJ010000177.1 GCA_025454475.1 Anaerolineae bacterium | reverse complement strand
AAAGCAACTGCTGGATGTCGCTGTCGCTATAGAGGCGATGCCCGCCCTCGGTACGTGCCGTATCGGGGAAACCATACCGCCGCTCCCAGACACGCAACGTTGCAGCCGGGATGTCGGTCATCCGCGCTACGACTCCGATATTGTAGATAGCTGCGTTCTGACTCATTTTGACCTCTAACTGGCGCGACAGGGATGCAACTACGCCAGCGCCTGACAACAGTGTACCATAGTTGTCTCGTAATGTCAAACAAATATCTGCAACAAGTACGCAATAGATTGACATTACACCGCAAAGTGGTACACTGTTGTATGGGTTAGGTGTAGTATCCAATAGGGGTAATAGATCGATGCGTGTCCTGATCACCGCGGGAACTGGCCTGATTGGGCGTGCGCTGGCGCGCGAGTTAGCCGAGGTTGGGCACACAGTCACCGTGTCGAGTCGCAACCCGAAAGGGGCGCGCCCCTTTGCCACCCCAGTGACCATGATCCCCTGGGACACCCAGTCTGCTGAGTCTCTGATTCCTGCAGTTGAGAATACGGACGCCATCGTCCATCTGGTCGGCGAGGGGATCGGCAGTGGCCTCTGGACAGCGTCCAGGAAACGACGCATCCTGCAGAGCCGGGTGGTCTCGGGACAGATGCTCACCGAAGCCGTCGCCCGGGCCGGACGCAAGCCCCACATAATCGTGCAGGCCTCCGCAGTCGGCTACTATGGCCCCCACGGGGACGAACGCCTGGATGAGACATCGCCTGCCGGCGATGACTGGATGGCCCGCACTGCAGCGCAATGGGAGGCTTCAACCGCCGGCATTGAGGCGATGGCACTACGCCGCGTCGTCGTGCGGACTGGGTTGGCCCTGAGCGCCCAGGCCGGGGTGCTGCCAAAGATGATGCTGCCGTTCAGGCTCTTCGTAGGTGGGCCGCTGGGAAACGGCAGACAGGGCTTCTCGTGGATCCACATCGCGGATCTCGCCTCGGCGTATCGCTTCTTGATTGAGCACCCCGAGGCGCGTGGGGCGTACAATGCAACTGCGCCCAACCCCGTGGTGAATTCGGCACTTGGCCGAGCCCTTGGTGCGGTGATGCGCCGACCGTACTGGATCCCGGCGCCCGCATTCGCGATGCGTCTGGTGCTGGGCGAGTTGTCCCAGTTGCTGCTGCAGGGACAGCACGTCCTACCGCAGAGGCTCACCGAGTTGGGGTTCGTGTTCCGCTACCCCGATCTGCACGCAGCGCTGGTGGATCTCATGCGGCGTGGACAGCCTTCTGAATTGCAGTCTCTAGGATATACAAGGAGCTAACAATGGAATGGATACGTGTGTTGGATGCGGATGCGCTTTCTTCGGGCGAGCGGCAGGTTGTGTCGGTGAAAGATCACAAAATTCTGCTCCTCGAACACGAGAACACGATTTACGCTATGCTCAACACCTGCCCGCATATGGGCGTGTCGCTGAAGAACGGAAGGGTCACCGAGGAGGACGACATCGTCTGCCCTTTCCACCACAGTGTCTTCGACCTGGAGACCGGCGCGGTCAAGGCGTGGGCGCCCTGGCCCCCCGTGTTAGGCAAGTTGCTCGGGGCCGTCAGGCCTGAAAGCCCGCTGCATGTCTATCCTACCAAGACCGAATCGGGCGGGATCTGGATCGGACTTGGGAAGGACGATGCGGTATAATGGCGCCTAGTAGATGAAGCATCAGGGCAGCAACAGAGGAGGGGGATATGCAGATCGTTACGGACAGCGGGACCGACCTGAGGATGGTTTCCGAGGAGGCGGCGGATCTGGGCGTTACCACAATTCCCCTTGTGGTGACACTGGGGGGCAAGTCGTACCGCGAGGGCATCGACATCACCCCCGACGAGTTCTACCGGCTGCTGGCCGAGACCGACGAGCTACCCACGACCTCACAGCCATCTGCCGGTGACTTTGCCGAGGTCTACAGGCGCCTCGCAGCTACCGATCCCGACATCCTCTCCGTCCACATGTCATCGGGCCTGAGTGGGACGCTCAACTCAGCGCTCGCGGGGGCAAAGATGGTGCCCGAGGCCAATGTCACCCACGTGGACACCAAGACCCTCTCCGCCGGCGCGGGTTGGCAAGTCGATGCGGCGGCGCGCGCCGTGAAAAAGGGTTGGCCGACGGACAAGATCCTCGATCTGGTCGCGAAGATCAGCGCAGCCACAGAGAGCGTCTATACCCTCGAGGAGCTGAAATACCTGATCCACGGCGGGCGAATCAGTCATATGAAGGGCCTGATCGCCTCGATTCTGAACATCAAGCCAGTCATCGGGGTTGAGAAGGTCAAGGGCACCTACGTGCAGATGGGACAGGCTCGGGCATTCAAGGGAGCGATCGACAAGATCGTGTCACTGATGGTCAATAAGCACCCAGAGGGTAGCGACCTGCACGTACAGGTTCTCTACTCCCACTACCCGGACGGCGCGGCGCTATTGCGCGAGCGCATCGGGCAGGTGTTCAACTGCACCTGGCTGGCATCGGGGCCGATCTCGCTGGTGCTGGGCGCCCACACCGGGCCGAGCCTGGTGGGCGTGGCTTTCGCTCCCCAAGCCGCGTTCACCGGCATGCCCTAGCACCGTTCTGAGACCGCGGGCATCGTTGCCCGCTCCGGTCCGGGGATCGTCGGTCACCGGCCCGATTCCGAGCGGCCCGGCCCAACCAGGCTATTCCTGCGCCAGGAAGCTGTCGAGGACAGCCAGATACTCGTCCCGGTGGGTCACCGAGGTCGTGTGCCCGGCGCCCTTGAAGAGCTGCACCTGGCACCCTGGGTAGAGCGACGCCAGCCGCTCGCGCACCTCGGGCGGGGTCGCGGGATCGTCCTCACCGAATATGAGCAGCACCTTTCCGGGCCATCCGGCCAAGTCCTGCGGCTTGAACGGCTGCAGCGCGAAGTCCGCTGCGCGCTCGGTGATGCCGACTGCGTCCTTCCTCCCCAGCGTAAAGGCGACCAACTCATTGTAGATCGCCAGCATGCAGGCGGTATCATCGGTCCGCTCCGGCATCATCGACCCAAACGCCCGCCGTATCATCTGGCGCACCATGCCCATCGGCAGCCAGCGCAGCACGCGGGAGAACCGACGCAGCCGCACCGCGGAGTCCGGGTGCGGTGCCCCGGTGTGTGAGAGCACAAGCGAGCGCACTAGATGCGGGTAGCGACGCACGAAGACCTGCGCTACCATGCCACCGTAGGACCCGCCCACCACGTCCGCCTGCTCGATCCCTTCGTGCTGCAGGATCGCGGCGATCCCGTCCGCCAGCGCATCCATGGTCTTCACCGGTGGGTAGACAGGCGCGATCACGCGCCTACGCGCCGCGAGGCCTGTGATCGTCGTATAGGAGATGTCGGGGATCGCCAGCGCGCCCGAGAGCAAGAGCGCCGGCGGATCTCCCTCCCCGCCGGACAGATACGACCACGGCAGCTCGCCCAGCATCACGTCCGTGTAGGGAAAGTCCCGCCGGAACGCCTGAAACTCCTCCAGCCGCTCGGGCGGCACCTGGGAGTACAACAAGGCAATATGCTGGCTTTCCAGATCACCGATCCGTTTCATCTCACTCCTTCGCCTTTTCAGTCTGCTGAGGCGGCCTGAACCGTGTAGAAATCCACGATGTTACCGTCGGGGTCCCGAAACCAGAACGACCGGGCGCCCCACGGGTGTGTCTGAGGCGGCTTCACGAACAATACGCCCAGCGCCTCGAGCCTCGCGTACTCCACATCCACATCGGCTACTCCAAACTCGATCGCGATGCTCCCGGTCCCGGCCCCGTGCATCGAACCCGGCGCCATCTGTTCCATCCCCTCGACTGAGAAGATCGCGAGGCCCGCCCCCTGCGTGCGCAGCTCGACGTGGGTATCGTCGCCGATCGCTTCTACGCCAAGCACCTTGGCGTAGAAGTCAGCCAGCGCACGGACATCCTTTGTGATGAGGCATATCCCTGCGAATCGCATCGTTACACCTCCTGCCTAAGACTCGGAATTGCGCTCGACAAACGCCTCGAGGCCTGAGGACATAGTTCCGATCGGTTCCAGATGGCCCAGCTTACCATACCGGCGGATCTTCACCACCTGGGTGAGCACGAATGCTCTACCCTCCTCGTAGTTTACCCAAGTGTCCCGCGTAATGAACGGCCCGTGCCCGCTAATCTCGGTGTCAAACGGATAGGGAATCAGAATCACCGAGTTCCCCATCTGCTGTCTCAGGGTCCGGCATTGCCTGCCCACCCCGTAGTTCTTGCACACAACCAGGATGCTACTGACGCTCGAGAAGTCATAGACTTCCATCGCGAAGAGCACGTTCTCCAGCGAGTTGGTGGATCTGTCCTCGCAGATGATGCGGTCCTCCGGGACACCCAGTCGAATCAGCTCGCGCCTGATGACATGCGCCTCCGGCGTTTCGCCATCCGTCCAGGTCGCGTGATACTTCACGCCCGGCTTGTGACCGCCGGTCGCGATGATGGCCTTGCCCAATCCCGCGTGATACGCCTTCGCCGCCGTCTGCCACAGACCCGGATGGGACCCGCCGAAAACGAAGATGACGTCGCAGAGCCGCAGGGGCGGGCTGGGATAGTCGAAGACGATGGCTGTCATTTCCCGAACCAGGTCGGGTGTCAGGTCAGAAAGAACAGGTCGCTCTGCGGAAGCTGCCATGCGGTTCAAATCGAGGACACTATCTCCGTCATTCGCGGTAATTCTGCACCTGATTTGTGGATCTGTTCTACCACTGATCTCCCTTCGGAACAATTCACCGTCAAAGGTTCGAGCACGACGCTGGTCCCCTGCTCTTCCGTTGGGCCGCACCACGCATGCGAGCGCATCCATAGAGCGCGCTGTTCAACCAGGTATACCGTGTAGATTCCTTTGGTGAACCAGTCGCCGCTGGCCATCGTAACGGCTCCGCGGCGTCCTGTAGCGCATGCCGGTCAGAACCGGGCTCCGGCTTGCGCTCCGGGCCGTGTTTCCCTCCCGGTCAAACCGGTCTACCATATCATCGAGCCGAGACCAACTACCTATGTCCGAAATCATCATCCGTGGAGCGCGGCTCCACAACCTGAAGGCCGTCTCCCTCTCGATTCCCAAGAACGCGCTCGTCGTCTTTACCGGCGTGTCGGGATCGGGCAAATCGACGCTGGCTTTCGACACACTGCACAAAGAGGGCCAGCGCCAGTACATGGAGTCTCTCGGGATGGTGACCTACGAGAGTCGCCCACCCGTGGACGCGATTATCGGGCTCTCGCCTTCCATCAGCGTCGACCAGCGCAACACTAACCGCTCGCCGCGATCGACAGTCGGCACCGCTACCGAGGTCTACACCTATCTGCGCGTGCTCTTTGCCCGCCTGGGCCACCGGCCCTGCCCCGGCTGCGGCAAGGACGTCCCATCTCCCTACGATGACACGCCTATCGACTGGGCTAGCGACAGCCCGACCAGCGACAGCGCGGTCGACCCAGTGGAGACATCAGTGGCCTGCCCGCATTGCGGGGCGCCGCTGCCGGAGCTCGGGATGGCGAGCTTCTCGTTCAATAAGCCCGCCGGTGCCTGCCCGATCTGCACCGGGCTGGGCACTGTTCAACACGCCAACCTCGAGCGCCTCGTGAATGAGGAGCTGAGCATTCTCGAAGGCGCTGTCCACGGCTGCGACCCGCTGCTCCGGCAGTACCACGCCGACACCATGCGTGCAGCCGGACGCCACTACGGCTTCGACTTCGATCCGGCGTTGCCCGTCAGGCTTTTCTCGCCGCCCCAGCGCGACCTGCTGCTCTATGGAGTGGCGAGCCCGCAGTTTCGGCGGCACTTCCCGCAAGTTGAGCCACCTGGAACCGCCAAAGCTGGTCGGTTTGAGGGCGTGGCGACCGCTCTACTGCGTCGCTATGCCGAGCGCATTGAGGACACGGACTATCTCGAGAAGCTTGGGGATCTGGTCATCACGGAGACCTGCACCGGCTGCGACGGAACACGCCTGCGCCCCGAGAGCCGCTCGGTGACCGTGGTCGGGCGCACCATCGTCGCGATCGCGCGGCTCTCGCTCACACAAGTGGCGGAGTGGCTGGACGGCCTGCCTGCCGCACTGAGCGAGAAGGAGATGCTCATCGCCCGACCCATCCTGGATGACCTCCACGAGCGCGTCCGGCGGCTGGTCGATGTGGGCCTGGGCTACCTGACCCTCGACCGCGCTACTCCGTCGCTCGCGGCGGGCGAGGCACAGCGACTGCGGCTGGCGGCCCTTCTCGGCTCCGGGCTAACCGGCGTGCTCTATATCCTGGATGAGCCCACTATCGGGCTGCACGCGCGCGATACACAACGGCTGGTCACGATGTTGCGCGCCCTGCGTGATCTGGGTAACACGGTGCTGGTCATCGAGCACGACATGGACGTGATCGCCGCCGCCGACTGGGTGGTCGACTTTGGCCCCGGCGGAGGCCAGCTCGGTGGGCGGATCATGGCCCAGGGCGCGCCCGGCACGGTGTCCCTGACGCAAGCATCGATCACGGGGCAGTACCTTTCCGGCACCGCCCGCATCCCGATCCCCGCAAGTCGCCGCCCGGTGACCGATAGCGGGCTGACCATACGCGGGGCGCGCGAGCACAACCTGAAGGATATCACTACGTTCTTTCCCGGGCGCACGCTGACCGCCGTCACCGGGGTCTCAGGCTCGGGTAAGTCCTCGCTGCTGTTCGATATCCTCGACCGCGCCGCCCGCCGGCGCTACTACGGCGCCGCCGAACTGCCCGGCGCGCACGACCGGATCGACGGCTGGGAGCACTTCGACAAGGTCATTACCATCGACCAGGGTCCCATTGGACGGTCCACGCGCTCGAACGCCGCCACCTACACCGATGCCTTCACCGCCATCCGCGACGCCTTCGCCGCCCAGCCCGCAGCGCGCGAGCACAGCCTGACCGCCCAACACTTCTCCTTCAACGTCCCTGGCGGGCGCTGCGATCGCTGTGAAGGGGCCGGCGTTCTCGCGGTGGAGATGCACTTCCTCCCCGACGTGGAGGTGCGCTGCCCGGCTTGCCACGGGCGGCGCTTCAAGCACGAGGTACTGACGGTGACCTACAGGGGCTACAATATCGCCCAGGTGCTCGACCTGACCATCGAGGAGGCCCTGTCGCTGTTCGCTGATATCAGCGCGGCCAGGGCCCGGCTGGGACTGATGGTCGAGACCGGCATGGGCTACCTCCAACTGGGCCAGCCCGCCTCGACCTTCTCCGGCGGTGAGGCGCAGCGAGTGAAGCTGGCCAAAGAGCTGGCGCGCCGCTCCACCGGGCGCACGCTCTACTTGCTGGACGAGCCGACCACCGGCTTGCACCCCGCCGACACGGCGCACCTGGTGCTGCTGCTCCAGCGCCTGGTCGACGCGGGCAACACCGTCATCGTCGTCGAGCACAACCTGGACGTGGTCAAATGCGCCGACTGGGTGATCGATCTCGGCCCAGAGGGCGGTGAAGCAGGCGGTCGGCTAATCGCCGCGGGCACACCTGAGGCGGTCGCCGCCTGCCCGGCGTCGATCACTGGACGGATGCTGAAGCGGTTGCTCTAGCTAAAAGCCCCGAGCTGCCGCTCTCTATCGTGTCCTCCGTTTTGCTTCCGCTTTCTCCAGAGCCTCCTGCACCCTGAACGTCACGATCCTGCGGATCAGATCGTAGGGAATCGGTTCGTCCAACGGGAAGCGCACCGATCCCTTGCCGCCCTCGTATACGGAGAGCTCCGCGTGGAACTGCTCGGTTCCCGTAGGTGTCGGGTAAAACCCGATGTGATTCTTGAATGCCGCGAAGTGCACCAGATTGCCCTTCAATCTGAAGGTCGGCATCTGATAGCTGATCGCCTCTTCTGCCTCCGGCGCGGCTTCATGGATCGTCTTCCTGATCTGCTGGAGAATCTCCTGAATATGCTCCGGGAAACCGGCGATGTACTCGTCAATGGTTTTGGGTGCTACCTGATTGGACTGCATCAGTTCCCTCCGTTGTATCTTGAGGCTGAGATGCCGGATATTAACATGGATGGAGAGGATGGGGAGGATCAGAGTCA
>JALOOJ010000176.1 GCA_025454475.1 Anaerolineae bacterium | reverse complement strand
ACGGGGGTGCTCGCGTTGACCAGGATGTGCTTGAAGATGATGGGGCCGGTGCGGATGCCCAGACAGCGCGCGGCCTCGATGTATTGCATGCTGGAGACCTGCAGCGTCGAGGCGCGGGTGATGCGCGCGATGCTGGGCCACGAGAAGATGCCGATGATCACCGCGACGGTGTTGATGCTCGTCGTGTTCGACACAGCCGTGACGATGATGATCAACGGCAGCATCGGGATCGTCAGGAAGATCTCAATCAGCCCCATGCCGATCGTGTCGGCGACGCCGTGGAAGTAGCCCGAGAAGAGCCCGATCGGCACACCGATCACGGTCGCTGTGAGCACGGAGAGAATCGCAACCTTGATCGACGCGCGGGTGCCCCACACGACCTGGGAGAACAGGTCGCGGCCCATATCGTCCGTCCCAAAGAGGCGGACGGGGGAGGGGGCTTTGAGACGCTCCTCGAAGATGCCGTAGCCGCCCACGGGCGCCGCGATGAGCGGCGCGCAGACGGCGATGAGCAGCACGGCCGTGACGCCGGCAAGGCCAATGATGCCGATGGGGTGCCGGAAGAAGGCCTTGATCTCCTTCTCCCACTTACTGAACAGACTGGGTCGCTGGTTCATGGCTGTCACTCCAGCTTGATCCGCGGATCGAGATACAGGATGCCGATGTCGGTGATGATGTTCATCGTGATCACGCTGAGGGCGAGGATGATGAAGGCGCCCTGGAGGACCGGATAGTCCTGTTGGCCGACTGCCTGGTAGATCATGCGCCCGACGCCGGGATAGGCGTAGATGGTCTCGGTGAGCACGGCGCCGCCCACCATCTGGCCCAGCATCATGCCGGCCATGGTGACGGTGGGGATCATTGCGTTCTTCGAGGCGTGCTTCCAGAGGACGCGGCGCTCGGTCATACCCTTGGACCGCGCGGTCTTGATGTAGTCCTCCTCCATCACGTCGATCACACTGCCCCGGGTGTAGAGCACGTAGTTGGCGAGGAAGATGACCATCAGCGTGGCAACGGGCAGGACCATGTGCTCACCAATGTCCAAGACCCGGGCGAAGCCCGAGGTCGCCACATTGTAGGCGCCCCCGACCGGGAAGATCGGCAGCCTGAAGCCGAAGAAGTAGAGCAGCGTGAAGCCGAGCCAGGGCACAAAAACCGACACGCCGAAGATGGCGACGGCGTTGACCACCTGGTCAAGCGCGGTGCCACGCTTATAGCCCGAATAGACGCCCAGCGGAATGCCGACCAGCATCGTGAGGATCTGGGTGGTCACCATCAACAGCAACGTCCAGGGAAGCTTCTCCTGGATGATGGTCATCACGGGGCGGCGCTGGAAGAACGACATCCCCAGATCGCCGCGGAACAGGTTGCCCAGATAGATGAAGTACTGCTGCAGGAGCGGCTTGTCGAGGCCGAATTGCTGGATCAGCGCGTCTCGCTGATCTGCGGTGAACATCTCGCCCAACATCATCAGCGCGGGGTCAGAGGGCAGCAGCCGCACGATCAGGAACGTCAGCGTGATGGTGATGAGGAGCGTGATAACGCCCTTGAGGACGCGTCTGGCCACGTAACGGCCCATTATGCCACCTCCATGCCACACGTATGGCAGCGCACCAGATGGCCGCCGCCGGCGTCCACAAGCGCCGGGTGCCCTTCGTGGCACTCAGGCTTGCATCCCGTGCAGCGCGTGTTGAAGCGGCAGCCGAAGGGCACCGCGGTGGGGCTCGGGATGTCGCCTTCCAGGATGATACGGTCCCTCTTGGTGGTAGGGTCCGGGATCGGGATCGCGGAGATCAGCGCCTGCGTGTACGGGTGGAGCGGGTTGGCGAAGAGCTCCTCCTTGCTGCACAGCTCGACGATCTCGCCGAGGTACATAACGGCGATCCGGTCGCTGAGGTAGCGCACGACGCTCAGATCGTGGGCGATCAGCAGGTAGGTCATACCGTGTTCGGCCTGCAGGTCCTTGAACAGGTTGATGATCTGCGCCTGGATCGAGACGTCGAGCGCCGACACGGGCTCATCGGCGACGAGGATCTCCGGCGAGACGGCGAGCGAGCGCGCCATGCTGATGCGCTGCTTCTGCCCGCCGCTGAATTCGTGCGGGTAGCGGTAGTAGTACTCGGCACTCAGGCCGACATCCTCCAGGATCCGGCACGCGCGGTCGGCGGCCTCGCGCGGCGACGCCATACGGTGGGTGAGCAGCGGCTCGGTGATTGCCTCGCCCACGGTCATCCGTGGGTTGAGCGCGGCGTAGGGATCCTGGAACATCATCTGCAGGTTCTTGCGCACCGCACGCAGGCGCTCGCCGCGAAGCGTCGTGATATCGACGCCGCGGTAGACGACCGAACCTGCTGTGGGCTCGATCAGGCGAAGGAGTGCGCGTCCCGCGGTCGACTTGCCTGAGCCGCTCTCACCGACCAGGCCCAACGTCTCGCCCTTGTACAGGTCGAAGCTGACCTCATCGACGGCGCGGGCCATCAGGGGACGACCCAGCGTGCCGCCCTTGACGCGGAAGTGCTTCTGGAGTCCCTTGACTTCGAGGATCTTCTCCATGGTTACGCCGCTCCCTGGGCCACGCGCAGCCAACAGGCCACCTCGTGGTCCGGCGCGATGCGGACGAGGCGCGGGCGCTCCACGAGGCAACGATCGTGAACGAACTCGCAGCGCGGCGCGAAGCGGCAAGCCTCGGGGAAGTTGCGCGGCGACGGCACGGTGCCCACGATGTTGTAGAGCCGCTCGTCGCTCGAGTGGAGCATCGGCAGTGACTTCAGCAGCCCCGTGGTGTAGGGGTGGCTGGGCTCCCTAAAGAGGTTGACCACGAGCGCTTTCTCGACGACGTCGCCGGCGTACATCACGACGACCTCATCCGCCATCTCTGCCACGACCCCCAGGTCGTGCGTGATCAGGATGATCGACGAGTGCATCTTCTCCTTGAGCGCCTTCATCAGTGCCAGGATCTGCGCCTGGATCGTGACGTCGAGCGCCGTCGTGGGTTCGTCGGCGATAAGGATCTTGGGATCGCAGGCCATCGCAATCGCGATCATGACCCGCTGGCGCATACCGCCCGACAGCTCGTGCGGGTACTGCTCGGCGACCTTCTCGGGCGACGGGATGGAGACGAGCTCGAGCTTGCGCACGGCTTCAGCCAGTGCATCCTTGTGGCTAATGTCCTGATGTAGTTCCAGCATCTCCGCGATCTGGTCGCCGACCCTGTAGACCGGGTTGAGCGAGGTCATCGGCTCCTGGAAGATCATGGCGATCTCCTTGCCGCGGTACTCGTTCATCTGCACGGGGTTCAGGCCGAGCAGGTCTCTGTTGTCGTAGCGGATTTGGCCGGCAGTGACGACGGCGGTGCGCGGCAAGAGGCCCATCACGGTGTGCATCGTGACGCTCTTGCCGCAGCCGGACTCGCCGACGATGCCCAAGATGTGATCGGCCGGTACGTCGATGGAGACATCCCGCAGCACATTGATCACTTCCTTGGTCTCAGTGTCGCGGAAGCCGACGCTGAGATTGCGGATGCTAAGGATAGGTTCGGGCATCCCCCCTCCTACCTCCCCCCGGGCGGGGGGGAGGATGAGAGCGGAGCGCCACGGTAGCTCTCGTGGTGGATGATCTCGGCGAGCGGCGTCTTGGGCCGCGGCTGCCCCTCGTCGGCGCCGTAGCCGATGGGAAGGAATGCGATCGCCTCGTGGGTGTCGGGCAACCCGAGGACCGCGCGCAGCTCGGGCTCGCGGAATCCGCTGATGTAGCAGCTCGCCAGGCTGAGGTTGGCGGCGCCGAGGAGGATGTTCTCGATGCAGGCCGAGCAATCCAGGTAGACGAGGCTCTTGATCGCCTTCTCGCCGTAGCGGGCCGCGCTCTTGGCGCGGTTCGCCACGACGACGATGAGGACGGGCGCCTCCATCAGCCATTCCTGGTGTGCGGTGCCGTCGAAGTCGTTGCCGCGGAACGTCGTGTCGACGATGCGGCGGCGCTGCGCCGGATCGCGCACCACGATGAACTCCCACGGGTGCAGGTTACCCGCGCTCGGCGCCGCGTGCCCATAGGCGAGTAACAGCCCGATGGCGTCGTCATCGACATCGCGGTCCTCGTAGGACCGAATGCTGCGGCGGCGGGCGATGACCCTATCGAATTCCATGTTTCCTCCTTCTCTCAGTGCCGGGGACCTTCCGTCGCCTTCCGAGGCGCGTCCCCGGCACCGCAGAACTATAGCCGGATGTACAGGTCGTCCAAATCGGTCACCTTGCCACTCTTGAGTTTGGGCGGTGTGGCGAACGCGGCCTTGGAATGCATCAGACTGCTGCCCACGAGCGCCTCGGCGACCTTGAGGCCGGTGAGCGACGGGTTGACGACGGGGACGCCGACGGCGGCCTCGATCTCCTTGGCCACGTCGAGGAAGCCCATCGACATGCAGCCGAGCACCAGAACATCGGCGCGGTCGCGCTCGACGGCGAGATGACCCGCCGCCGCGATCTTCTCCATCGACGCGGCGCGGTTGGTCGCGAGCTCGAGTACCGGGATGTTGACCGAGACGACCGAGGCGAGCTTGGCCTGGACGCCGGCCTTGTAGGCCAGCTCATAGCTGCTGGCGATCATGCTGTCCTCGATGGTGAGCACCGAGAAACGGTGGCCGAGCATCGCGGCGACCTGAAAGCTGGTCTGCCCCGGACCGACGACAAGCAGCGTGTCGGTGATCTCGCGAGCGGCGTCGAGCCCCGGGTCCCCGGCGCAGCCGAGGATCGCGGCGTGGTAACCGTCGGCCTGTGCGGCGTAGATCAGTTTCATCGCCGCGGGGATCGAGAGGTACTCCTCATACATGCTCTCGATGGACGCCGGGCCCTCGCTCGCGCAGACGATATCGACCTCAGTGCCGGGCGCAGCCCAGCTCCGCAGCATCGCAACCCGGCGGTCAAGCTCTTTGCGGTCCATGGGACCGGGAACGGCGTATAGAATTCGCATGATTACCATACCTCGCGCAGCACGCGCATCACGTTCTGGCCGATCACCTTGGCGATGTCGGCGTCGGAGTAGCCCGCGCGGACCAAGTAGCGCAGGATGTTCTTCGAGCCCTCGGTGGGATTCTCGATGCCACGGACGTATTCGACCTCGTTGAAGGCCTGGACCCCCTGGGTGCCCTTGGTCGAGAGGTGCGCGGCGAAGGCGTGGTGCAGGCCGACGTGGTCGCCGTAGAGCGTGTCGGGGCCGAAGGTCACGTGGTCGATGCCGACGAGATCCTTGACGTACTCGAAGTGCTCCATGAAGGACTCGATCGAGTGCTCGGTATTCCTCTCTGTGATCGTCGTGTGCGGCGCGGCCTCGATACCGATAACCCCGCCCTTGGCAGCGCAGGCCTTGAGCACGTGGTCGGGGGCCAGACGGCGGCTGTCCCAGAGGGCCTTGGCGCCGACGTGGCTCATAAAGATGGGTTTGGTGCTGTAGTCGATGACGTCAAGCGTTGTCTGGATGCCCACGTGCGAGCAGTCGATGGCCATGCCGATCTTGTTCATGCGGGTGACCACCTGGCGCCCGAAGGCCGTGAGGCCACCGTCGCGATCCTCCTTGAGGCCCGAGCCCAGGGCGTTGGACTCGCTGTAGGTGATGCCCATCAGCCGGACGCCGAGGCCGTAGAGGATGTCGACGCGATCGACCTCGTTCTCGATGGGGGCGGCGCCTTCGATGACCAATACGAGCGCCAGCTTGCCCTCGGCGTGCGCACGCTCAATATCGGCGACGCGCTCGGCCTTGATGATGAAATCCTGGTGGGCGATATCGGAGAGCCGCATGCCGATGTCGTGGACGATCGAGTCCCACTTCCAGCCGCCCTTGGAGTGGATGGTGCAGGTGCCATCCATCATGTTGTCGAAGACGCAGTCCCAGTTGCTGCGCGCAAGCGCGGCATAGGCGGTTGCCTGGCGACCCTCGCGGTTGTACTCGAAGACATCGCGCGCGATATTCTTTGGGAACAGCACCGGGTGCTCGTGCAGCGAGATGCAGATGAGGTCCTGGGCCAACCTGTCAGCCCGCGCCTCCTGATCCGCCGTGAGCGGGATCAGGCTCTCAGGGAAGACGTGATCGCCGTCGCAGAGGTCGAAGGCACGGTAGTCGACGCCCTCCTCCAGATACTGATAGGCTGTGTAGCCGTTGTACGCTCGCTTCTTCGTCATTCGTGATTCTCCTTGGTCTGGTAGTGTGCTCGCGGCGCGGGCCCGCGGGCGGGATTCCATGGTGCGATCTCTAGACGGCCTCGGCGTAGAGGTGACAGAGCGCGTGCTGACCCGATGCGACGCCGACCCACGGCGGCGCCACCTGATCGCAGATCGGCATGACCTCCGGGCAGCGGTCCTTGAAGCTACAGCCGACCGCCTCGCTGAGCGCCTGAGGCACACCCTCGCGGATGCGTGGGGCGGCGGAGCGTAGAGTCGGGTCGGGCACGGGCACGGCAGAGACCAGTGCCTGCGTATAGGGATGGCGCGGCTGCGCGATCATCTGCCGAGCGGGGCCAATCTCGACGATCCGGCCCAGGTACATCACCGCGATGCGGTCGCACGTGTATTGGAGCAGGGCCAGGTCGTGAGAGATGTAGATGGTGGTGAGCCCCATGTCGCGCGTCAGGCCGCGCATCGTGTTAAGGATGCCGGCGCGCACGGAGACGTCGAGCATGGAGACGGGCTCGTCGGCGACGAGGAACGCGGGACGCAGCACCAGCGCTCGCGCCAGCACGATGCGTTGCAGTTGCCCGCCTGAGAGTTGGTGCGGGTACTTGGGCAGATAGCTGTCCGCCGGGTGCACGTTGACCGCGACCAGGGTCTCGAGGATGCGCTGCATACGCTGCGCCTCGTCGTCCCAGCCGTGGATGATCAGCGGCTCGGACAGTGAGCGATAGATGGTGAACCGCGGGTTGAGCGCCTCGAATGGGTTCTGGAACATAAGCTGGGCGCTCGCGCGGAACCGCTTGAGCTCAAGACCGTGCATGTGGGCGATGTCGACATCGCCAAACTGGACGCTGCCGGCGGTCGGCTCCAGGAGACGCACCAGTAGGTTGCCGGTGGTGGTCTTTCCGCAGCCGGACTCGCCTGCGAGTCCGAGGCTTTCGCCGCGGCGCAGATCGAAGCTGACGCCGTTGACGGCGTAGACGGTCTGTGGCCCCTTGCCGCGGGCCATCGCAGCCAGGCCGCCGTGCAGACGGTAGTGCTTGGCGAGGGCGTCGACGCGCAGGAGGACGTTGTCCGCGTAGAGACGCGGCACCGCCGCGTCTTCTGCGGTGGCAGGCGTGGCGTCGGCCGGAAGACGGCGCGCGTCGGGACGCGTTCCCGGGCCGTCTCTACGGAGGGCGGCGGCATCGGCGTAGAGACGCAGCGGTGCCGCGTCTTCTGCGGCGTCGAGCTCGCGGGCAGCGTCCGTGTCACGCCAGGTGGCGGGATCGGCCGCCTGATCGCGTAGCGCGCTTAGCTCCGCGGCGCGCAGGCAGGCACTTGTGTGTCCCGGCCCGACCTGCGCGAGCGCTGGGTCCGTCGCGCGGCATGCGGCGATCGCGAATGGGCAACGGGCGCTAAACCGGCACCCAGCGGGTGGCATCACCAGGTCGGGCGGGTACCCCTCGATTGCCACGAGCTCCGCCTTGGGTCGGACGAGGTTGGGGAAGGCATTCTGCAGCCCCAGCGTGTAGGGGTGAAGCGGCTCGCTGAAGATCGTAAGCGCCGGAGCCTGTTCCATGATCCGCCCCGCATACATGACGGCGACCGCATTGCACACCGATGCGACGACCGAGATGTCGTGGGTGATCAGCATCACCGTCAGGTGCAGCTCGTCCTCGAGGCGCTTGAACACCTCCAGCACCTGGTGTTGGACGACGACATCGAGCGCCGTGACGGGCTCGTCGGCGATAAGCAGGGATGGGTTGAGCGCTAGCGCCATCGCGATGACGGCCCGCTGCTTCATCCCGCCGGAGAACTCGTGCGGGTACTGGTCCAGCACACCAGCATTCAGCCCGACCATGTCGAATAACTCGACTGCGCGAAGGCGGGCCGACCGCCGGTCGAGGCCGCCG
>JALOOJ010000175.1 GCA_025454475.1 Anaerolineae bacterium | reverse complement strand
ACGGCCGCGCGACTCGATCTCCTCCTGCAGGTCGCGGATGGTCAGCGTCGAGGAGACGCCGTGCAGCTGCGCGGCGAAGGTGCCGACGCCCTGCACCCGCTCGACCAGGCCCTGCGACTGCAGCTCGCGCAGCGCCCGGTTCACCGTCATCCGGCTGACGCCGAAGCGCGCCACCAGCTCGGCCTCGGAGGGCATCAGCGCGCCGGGCCGCCAGCGGCCGGCGGCCAGGCCGGCCTTCAGGTGCTCCTTGACGCGCGTGTACGGCGCGGCGGGGCGGGCGGCGGCATCCATGCCGCAATGCTACTTGCACAGACCTGTCTAGACAAGTAAAGTGCCTGCACTTCCCTGCCAACCGCCGTGGCCGCCATGACCGAGCTCTCCTCGCCGCAGACCGCCCGCCCGCGCCCCGTGCGCGCCCCGCGCGGCGCCGCCATCTCCTGCCGCAACTGGCAGATCGAGGCGGCCTACCGGATGCTGCAGAACAACCTCGACCCCGAGGTCGCCGAGAACCCCGACGCGCTGGTGGTCTACGGCGGCATCGGCAAGGCGGCGCGCAACTGGGACTGCTTCGAGGCGATCCTGCGCGCGCTGCGCGACCTCGCCGAGGACGAGTCGCTGCTGGTGCAGTCGGGCAAGCCGGTGGCGGTGCTGCGCACGCACCTTGATGCGCCGCGCGTGCTGATCGCCAACTCCAACCTGGTGCCGAAGTGGGCCACCTGGGAGCACTTCGACGAACTCGACCGCAAGGGCCTGATGATGTACGGCCAGATGACCGCCGGCTCGTGGATCTATATCGGCAGCCAGGGCATCATCCAAGGCACCTACGAGACGTTCTGTTCCTGTGGGAAGAAGCATTATGGCGGCGACCTGTCGGGACGCTGGTTCCTGACGGGGGGTTTGGGCGGCATGGGAGGGGCGCAGCCGCTCGCGTGTACGATGGCGGGAGCGTCGATGCTGGCCGTCGAGTGCGACCCGGCACGGATCAGGCGGCGGCTGGATTCGGGTTTTGTTGACGAGATCGAGACCGACCTTGACCGGGCGCTTGCGAAGATCGAGGCCTCGTGCCGCGAGCGCAAGCCCATCTCGGTCGGCCTCCTGGGCAACGCCGGCGAGGTCTTCCCCGAGCTTGTGCGGCGTGGCGTGCGGCCCGATGCCGTGACCGATCAGACCTCCGCCCACGATCCGCTCAACGGCTACTTGCCGGTCGGGTGGACGCTTGAGCAGGCGGCCGAGCTGCGGCGAACGGACCCGGACCGTGTGGTCAGGGAGGCCAAGGCGTCGATCGCGCTGCAGGTCCAGGCGATGCTCGCGTTCCACGAGCAGGGGATCCCCGTGTTCGACTACGGCAACAACATCCGCCAGATGGCGTTCGAGGCGGGAGTCGGGGAGGCGTTCGCCTTCCCGGGGTTTGTGCCCGCATATGTCCGCCCGCTCTTCTGCCGTGGCGTGGGTCCGTTCCGTTGGGCGGCGCTCAGCGGCGATCCCGAGGACATCTACCGGACCGATGCGAAGGTCAAGGAGCTGCTCCCCGACGACGCGCACCTCCACACCTGGCTCGAAATGGCGCGCGAGCGGATCCATTTCCAGGGGCTCCCCGCGCGCATCTGCTGGGTGGGGCTGGGCGACCGAGCGCGACTGGGGCTTGCGTTCAACGAGATGGTCGCGACAGGCGAGCTCAAGGCGCCCATCGTGATCGGGCGCGATCACCTGGACTCCGGGTCGGTCGCGAGCCCCAACCGCGAGACCGAGGGGATGCGTGACGGCACCGATGCCGTCTCCGACTGGCCCGTGCTCAACGCGCTGCTCAACGCCGTCAGCGGTGCGACCTGGGTCAGTTTCCATCACGGCGGCGGGGTGGGGCTGGGCTACTCGCAGCACGCGGGGCTGGTCATTGTGGCCGATGGGACGCGCGATGCCGCGCGCCGGCTGGCCCGCGTGCTCACCAACGACCCGGCGACCGGCGTGATGCGCCACGCGGACGCGGGGTACGAGGACGCGATCGCCTGCGCGCGAGAGAAGGGGCTGGATCTGCCGATGGTGGGGAAAGGGAACGGGGATGAGTGAGGCGTGAGGACGGAAAGCGTCCAGGTCCGGACCTTGTCCGTTCTCCCCTATGATCCATCCCTCGTGCGGTAAGGAGGTGGCCTTGTACGAGCTGACCCTGATGCCGGGCAAGCTGACGCTGGCGCAGTTGCGGCGTGTCTTGGCCGAACCGGTGCGGCTGACGCTGGATCCGGGCTGCTGCGGGCCGATCGAGGCGGCGCACCAGGTCGTGCTCGACGTGCTGGCAACGCACAGAACGGTGTACGGCGTGAATACCGGATTCGGGATGCTGGCCAACACGCGGATCTCCGACGAGGATCTGGCACAGCTGCAGGAGAACCTGGTCCTATCGCACGCGGCAGGCGTCGGGCCCTTGCTCGACGACGACGTGGTCCGGCTGGCTATGGTGCTCAAGGTAAACGGACTGGGGCGAGGTTACTCCGGTGTGCGTCAGTCGACGATCGACCTGCTGGTTGGCCTAATCAACGCTGAGGTGACGCCCTGTATCCCCTCGAAGGGCTCCGTGGGCGCATCGGGGGATCTGGCGCCGCTCGCCCACATGAGCGCGGCGCTGCTCGGCGTCGGCGACGTCCGCTACCGGGGCGAGATCCGGCCCGCCGCGGACGTTCTCGGGGAGCTGGGGATCGCGCCGCTCAGGCTCGGACCCAAGGAGGGGCTCGCGCTGCTCAACGGGACCCAGGTCTCGACGGCGCTCGCGCTCGCGGCGCTCTTCAGGACCGAGGATCTCTTCGCGGCGGCGTTGGTGACCGGCGCGATGTCGGTCGATGCGGCGATGGGGTCGGATGTGCCATTCGACCCGCGGATCCACGAGATCCGCGGGTACGCTGAACAGACGGCGTGCGCCTCGGCCTACCGGGCGCTGCTCGCGGGGAGCGAGATCCGCGCATCCCACCAGCTCTGTGGGCGTGTCCAAGACCCGTACAGCCTTCGTTGCCAGCCGCAGGTGATGGGCGCGTGTCTGCACCTGATCCGCTGCGCCGCGCATACGTTGGGCGTCGAGGCCGACGCGGTGTCGGACAACCCGCTCGTCTTCGTCGAGACCGGCGAGATCCTCTCAGGCGGGAACTTCCACGCAGAGCCGGTGGCCCTGGCGGCGGACACGCTGGCGCTGGCGATTGCAGAGATCGGGGCACTGTCGGAGCGGCGGATTGCGCTGCTGATCGACAAGCACCTGAGCAATCTACCACCCTTCCTTGTGGAACACGGGGGGCTCAACTCCGGGTTCATGATCGCGCAGGTGACGGCGGCGGCGCTGGCGAGCGAGAACAAGTCACTGGCGCATCCCGCGTCGGTCGACAGCCTGCCCACGTCCGCGAACCAGGAGGACCACGTGAGCATGGCCACGTTCGCGGCGCGGCGATTGGGTGAGATGGTCGAAAACACCGCGGGGATCCTGGCCGTGGAGTACCTCGCCGCGGCGCAGGGGATCGACTTCAGGGCGCCGCTGCGGACGTCCGAGCCACTGCAGGCGGCGATGCGGACACTCCGGTCCGTAGTGCCGTTCTACGACCGCGATCGGCGCCACGCGCCGGACATCGAAGCGGCGAAGGCGATCATCGTGGGTCGGGGCCTGCAGGGCCTCGTGGATCGAGCAGCGCTAGGGGTAACGACTGAATAGGGTGCAGACGATTGGCGGTCAACGGGAGGTGCCGCGATGATGGGTGATGCGACGGCGTTGCGTGAGTCTGAGGTCGTTGGCGACACGAGGACCCGAATGAGCGTTCTTGTGACTGCTTGGGCTGTCATTCTGGTGATCGCCCTGTTCAGGATCGTCCTGCAGGAAGTCTTCCAATACCCGGTCTCTCAGGACCTGCGATGGGGGGCCCCTGCCCTGGTCGCGCTGGTCGGTCTGGTTCTCACCTATGCATGGAAGGCGGTTCGCTCGCTGCGACCTATGATGGGGCTCTTCCTGGTGCTGGCCGGCGCCGAGTGGCTGGTCTGGACCAGGGTCGACCGGCTGCCCTTCTTCCAGAGACTCCTGCACAATCCCTCGTTCAGCGTGAGTATGCCGGTCGAGAAGGCCATGGGAGTGGTTGTGACGCTGATCGTCATTCTGTACCTGTCCCTCGTGCAGAAGCGGCGCGAGGCCTTCTTCCTTGCCAAGGGGGACCTTGCGGCGCCGGCGGAGCCGGTCAAGTGGCTGGGGATCAAGGCAGGCGAAACGTGGCGTACACTTGGGCGAAGCTTCGCGGTCTACCTGAGCCTGGGCACGCTCGCGTTCCTGATCATCGCCGGGAGGCCTCCGCTCGATATCGTCGTAAGGGCTCTGCCTTTCCTGCCCGCCGTGTTGCTCGCCGCCGCTCTCAACGCGTTCAATGAGGAGATGTCCTACAAGGCATCGTTCCTGGCCGTGCTCGAAGGCATCGTCGGCAAGCAGCAGTCTCTGCTGTTGATGGCTGCTTACTTCGGAATCATGCACTACTACGGCGTTCCCTATGGGATCATCGGAGTGCTGCTGGCGGCATTCCTGGGCTGGGTTCTGGGCAAGTCGATGCTGGAGACCCGCGGGTTAGCCTGGGCATGGTTCCTGCACTTCCTGCAGGACGTCTGGATTTTCGCGTTCATGGCGATTGGGTCTATTACGCCGGGAGGACAGTGATCATGCGGCGACTTCTCGAATGCGTGCCCAACTTCAGTGAAGGGCGCGACCGGGCCGTGATCGACGCGATCACGGGCGCGATCGGGCGGGTAGAGGGCGTGAAGCTGCTGGATGTGGACGCCGGCGCCACGACGAACCGGACCGTGGTGACGTTCGTGGGCGAGCCCGAGGCCGTGGTCGAGGGAGCGTTTGCTGGGATCGCGAGGGCGGTGGAGCTGGTTGACATGCGCACGCACCACGGCGCCCATCCGCGGATGGGCGCGACCGATGTCTGCCCGCTTGTGCCGGTCTCCGGTGTGACGATGGAGGAGGCGGTGGCGCTGGCGCGGCAGCTCGCGCGCCGGGTAGGCGAAGAGCTGAGGATTCCGGTCTATCTCTACGAGGCGGCGGCGACGCGGCCCGAGCGCAAGAACCTGGCTACGATCCGTGCCGGGGAGTACGAAGGGCTTTCTGACAAGCTGCGCGACCCGGCGTGGGCACCTGATTTCGGCCCGGCGGCGTTCAACGCGAGGTCGGGCGCGACCGTGATCGGGGCGCGCGACCTCCTGGTTGCCTATAACGTCAACCTCAACACGACCTCGACGCGGCGGGCGAATGCGGTGGCGTTCGACGTACGCGAACGGGGGCGCCTACTGCGCAAGGGCGACCCTCTGACCGGCGAGGTCGTGCGCGACGCGCAAGGCGAGCCGGTGTGGGCGCCTGGCAGCCTGCAGGGGGTGAAGGCGATCGGTTGGTTCATTGAAGAGTACGGCATCTGCCAGGTGTCGATGAACCTGACCGACCTCGCCGCAACGCCACTGCACGTCGCGTTCGAGGAGGTGTGCGAGCGGGCACGGGCGCGGGGCATGCGCGTGACGGGGTCGGAGATCGTGGGAATGGTGCCTCTGAGGGTGCTGCGTGAGGCCGGCGAGTACTTCTTGCGCAAGCAGCAGCGGTCGCTCGGAATTCCCACTGCCGAGGTGCTCAAGATCGCGATCCGGTCGCTGGGCCTGGATGAGCTGGCGCCCTTCGACGTAAAGCACAGGGTGATCGAGTATGCGATGGCGGGCGAGGACCCTCAGAACGGCTTGCCGCGCTTTGCGGACCGGACACTTGGGGACTTCATCGACACGGTGGCCTCCGAGTCGCCCACGCCCGGCGGCGGGACGGTGGCGGCGGTCGTCGGTGCGCTCGCCGCGGCGTTGGGAACCATGGTGCCGAACGTCTCGGCGCACAAGCGCGGGTGGGATGCGCGTTGGGAGGAATTCTCGGACTGGGCCGTGCGTGGGCGGGCGCTGGTCGAGGAGCTGGAGGCGCTGGCGGACGAGGACAGCCGGGCATTTGATGCGCTGATGACGGCGTTTGGACTGCCCAGAGGCACTGACGAGGAGCGCACGGTGCGTCAGGAGGCGATCGAGGCAGCGACGAGGGATGCCGTCGAGGTCCCGCTGCGGACGATGCGTGCGGCGTTCGCGTCGATGGATGTGCTCCGGGCGATGGCTGAGATCGGCAACCCCAATGCCGCGTCCGACGCTGGCGTGGGGACGCTCTGCGCCAGGGCGGCGGTGCGCGGCGCATATCTTAACATACAGACGAACGTGCGCGGCATGGGCGATCTCGTCTACGCCGAGGACGCGGTCGCTGAGGGCGCGGAGATAGCTGCACGGGCCGAGGTGCTGGAGGCCGAGGTGCTGGCGCTGGTGCGGGAGGCCTTTGCTGGAAAGCGTTGAGCGCCGAAGTCTGCGGGCGCCATATGGCGCGCTTGGCATAGGCCAAACGACCGTGGTCGGGTCTACCGGTCTCATGTATGATGGGGTTGGTGGCTTGTCCACAGCGCCTTCAGGGAGGCAACCATGCTCTCGCATAACATTGACACGCTTTTTGCACTTGCTCAGTATCAGCAGGAGAGAGCTCTAACCGAGGCTCGTCGTAACCACCTGGCGAAGCTCGCCAAGCCGGAGCGCAAGCGCGAGCGGCGAGGCTTCCGCCTCACATGGCGGGCGCCGCGCATCGAGGAAGTGCTCGCGAGCGAGTTCGCCTGCACGTGGAATCCCGCTGCCTGTTAGGGCGGGTACGTTCCTTAGCGCCGCCTGGTGAGACCACCAGGCGGCGCTTCTGTTGCACAAGCCCCTGTAGAACACCCGAGCCTTCGAAACCGCCGGCGCAGAACACGAGAGGCAAGGACGGCGGGGCCAAGCTCTACCCCTTGACCGTCTCAGGACGGGAGGAGGACCTGGGACCTTTGGGTCGTTGACAGGCCGTCCATCGTCTGCTATTGTGATACCAGGACGGACGTCGTGCAGTGGTTCCGCGAGTCCGCGGACCAATCCCCGTTTGGTAGCTCCGATCACGGTGAGGGAGGGCTTCCATGGTGCGCTGTCAAGGCAGTCGGCGAGTCTTGTCTTTTCTCGGGTTGGTGGGCGTGGCCCTGGCTTGGGCACTGCTATTGGTGGCCGGCGTGTTAGCAGTCAGCCAGCCAGGCCGTGCCGAGTTCGATGGGGCCAGACCACAGCACGGCGACGCTAGTGTAGGAAGCGACACGTGCCTCGCGATGACAGGCGGGGTCACCTACACTGTGCTGCAGGAGGCCATCGACCATGCCGGTGCCCTGGGAAAGGTCTATGTTGCAACAGGAACGTGCTACGAGGCTCTGTCGATCGCCAAATCCGTCACCCTCACCGGGGGATGGAGTCGGGCCTTTCCCAGTCTCAGCCAGGATCCTAACTCTCAGTCGATTGTCAATGCCCTGGGCGCGGGCCGTGTGATCAGTATCAGCAAGCCGTTTGCAACGCTCGTCACTGTTGTGGTGGAGGGTATGACGCTGACGGGCGGCGACGCGACTGGCCTCGGCGGCGGGACAGGAGCGACCGATATCGGTGGGGGCATCTTCGCCGAAGGCGTAGACCTCACCGTGCGCAACTGCGTGGTTCACGGGAACGTGGCGAGCTCGAGCCGTTCAGGGAGGGGCGGTGGCATCGGGACAGAGCTATGCGGCGACGTGATCCTGGTCGGCAATGTCATCACGGGGAACACCGCGAGCCTCTCGGGCTCAGGGCAGGGGGGCGGGATCGCAGACAGGAACGGCAAGGTTGTGCTCACCGGTAACACGATTGAGGATAATACGGCGGCGGCCGGCGGTGGCGAGGGACGCGGGGGCGGAATCTGGCTTGACAGCATTAGCGGGGACCTATCGGGAAACATCGTGCGTGCCAACACCGCAAGTGAGATGGGCTCAGGTAGCGGGGGTGGCCTTCGGGCGGAAATCGTGCAGGCACTAAGCGTGTCTGGGGGCGCGTTCGAGGGCAACACCGCTTCTGCGACAGGCACCGGGAACGGCGGCGCGATGAGCCTCGATCGCTGCGATTCCTCAGTGAGTGCTGTCCTTGTGGTAGGCAACCGTGCGACCACGGGCGGTGGTGTGTGGGCGACTGGTGGT
>JALOOJ010000174.1 GCA_025454475.1 Anaerolineae bacterium | reverse complement strand
GAGGGCACGCGCGCCAAGCGAGCGTTCATCGAGGAGAGGCAACTCACCATCATCCGATGCCACGATCTATGGGACCAGGTACCGACGATTGTCATCCCTGATGCCTGGGGGGAGGCTTTGGGTCTGGGCGAGTCGGTTGGGGGTGAGGGGTACTACCGCGTGTATGATGTGAGCGGTCGGACTGCCGGTGATGTGGCCCGGCAGGTTGCGGCGCGGACGAAACCGTACGGGCAGGAGAGCGTGCAGCTCATTGGGGACCCTGAGGCGCCGGTTCACCGCGTGGCGATCGGCACCGGCGCGATCACGCCGCTCTTCGGGTACATTAACGACTTCGGCGAGGCGTACGGCATGGACCTGGCGATCTGCACCGACGATGGCTTCACCTACTGGCGTGAGGGCGCCTACGCGCTGGACGCTAGGCTGCCGGTCATCATCGTCAACCACGCGACGGCTGAGGAACCGGGTATGATGCGCCTGGCGGAGCACCTGCAGGCTCAGTTCCCCGACGTGCCCGTGCATTTCCTGGCACGCGGCTGTCTGTACCGGCAGGTGGAATAGCAGAAGAGCTTTGGGCTTCCGGAAGAGCCCAAAGCTCTCGGAACACGCGGGGACCCTACTTGCCGAAGACCGCTTCCTGCAGGCCGCGTAGGTAGCCGATGGCGAAGAGGCGACCGATGTTGGAGTAGCTGGGTCGCGAGTTGTCGTCGCCTTCCATCGTTGGCACGTGGTCGGGCCGGCACACGCCGTCGAACCCAACTTCCTTGTAGGCCTGCATACAGGCGAGCATATCCGTCTTGCCATCGTCGTGGAAAGTCTCGACGAACTTGTACTTGTCGCCGCGGACGTCGCGGAAGTGGACGAAGAAGATCTTGCCCTGCTTGCCGAACTGGCGGATGGCGGCGGGCAGATCATCGGTCATCAGGGTGAAGTTGCCCTGGCAGAGCGCGATGCCGTTGACGGGGCTGGGGTACAGGTCAAGCAGCCGCTGGTAGTTGTCGATGCTGCTCATGATCCGCGCGAGACCGCGGATCGGGGACAGGGGCGGATCATCGGGGTGCATCGCCAGCTTCACGCCCGCCGACTCAGCCACGGGCACCACGATCTTCAGGAATGCCTCGAGGTTCTCCCACAGCACACCATCCTCCACAATCCCATACTCGGTGAGCGGCGCATCCTTCATCAGGTCGTAGTCGAAGCTCGTGGCGAGCGCCCCGCCGCGCGAGGGTGTGGTCGTCGACGTCCGCATCCAGTTCATGATGGGCATCCACTCATAGCACCACACCGGGATCCCGAGCTTGCCCATGCCCTCGATCAGGTCGATGACGTACTCGATCTCCTGATCCTTGCCGGGCAGACCGAGCTTGATCTTGTTCATTGGCGGGCGGCTCTCCAGGACATCGAGCGAGAAGCCGTAGTCCTCGTAGAGCGTCTTAAGGCGCACGAGCGCCATGTAGCTCCACGGTAGCTGATCACGGGGGACGTCAAAGCCACGGTGCATGTCCATGCCGCCGACGGCGTGGGTGACACCCGCCTGCTTGACCATGGTCCATAGGGAGGAGGGGTGGGGGGGAAGCATCTCCGCGATCTTCATCATTCGCTGTCTCCTTGTGCGATAGGGTCTAAGGGTATGATAGGCACTTCGCGCTGACGCGCGAGTGGCAGAGCAGAACTCGTTCAGCCATCAGCGTTGGTGATGCCTCCGGTGTGCCTGTAGGCGAAGGCACGTGCATCGATCGCGCGCGACACGGCGAGGACGCCGTCAAGGTGGTCGCACTCATGCTGCAGCAGCTCCGAAAGGTCGCCGTCAAGGTGCACGGTGTGCTCCTCCCAGTTGAGGTCGCGAAACGTGATGTCGCACGTCGTGTGGCGCCGGAGGCGGACCAGCAGGTCCGGGAAGCTCATGCAGTCGTCCCAAAGCTCAACAAGCGCGTCACTCAGGTTCCTGAGCACCGGATTGATGAGCGCTGTGGGCGTGGCGATCCGATTGTCGGCGACGCCCTCCAGGTTCGATGTGCGTTCCAGGAAGACCACACGGCGCATCAGCCCCACCTGCGGCGCGGCAATGGCTCGTCCCACGCCACGTCTTGCGCGGAAGGCGAGCAGCGTGTCCCGCATATCCTGGATTGCGGGCCTGAGCGCATCGAGTTCGCCGCGCTGTACGGGAGCACAGATCTCGTAGAGCCTGGGGTCTCCCAGCAGCAGGATCTCACGAACGGACATTGGGCTCCTTCTGGATTCCGAGTCGGACTGGATATCAGGCCGGCGTCCAGCCCAACTCCGCCATCGCCGCGCGCACGATCGACTCCTCGATCCAGGGAAGGGTCTCGGTCGCACGCTCCAGCGTGATCTCCCCCGCCTTGCCGCAGAAGGCGACGGTATCGCCAGGTTCGGCGTGCCCCAGCGCATATGCGATGGCCTCCAGCCGGTTGGGGATCAACACAGTGTTGCCCGCCCCGGCCTCATCCGCGCCGCGTTTCATCTCGTTCAGAATGTCGTAGATCGGGGTGTCGCGGCAGTCCTCCTCCGTGAAGATAGCCAGGTCCGCAAGCGTCGCAGCGACGGCACCCAAGGGCGCGCGCTTGCTCGGGTCACGGGGACCGCCCGCCGAACCCAGCACCACGATCAGGCGCCGGGCCGTCGTCTGGCGCAGCGTGGTCAAGGCTAGACGCAGGCTATCGGGCGTGTGCGCGAAATCCAGGACCACACGCACGGGTGTGGTCTGCAGTACCTGCATGCGGCCTGGCAGTCCGGCGAACGTAGCCAGGCCGGTTCGGATGTCTCGTATGGGCACGCCGAGGTGCTCGACAGCGACGATCGCCGCCATCGCGTTGGCAACATTGTAGGCGCCGATCATTGATAGCTTCGCGCCGAAGGTGCCACCGGGGTGGTGGACCTCAAAGGTGAGGCCACTTCTCTCTTCAGAGATGTCGCTAGCCCACCATTCGGCGCCGGCCTCCGCCTGAACGGCATAGGTGGCGTGGGGACGATCGGTGAGCCGCATACCCCACGGATCAGCCGCGTTCAGAACCGCGAAGTAGCTGGCGTCGAAGAGCATACGCTTGGCCCCGAAGTAGCCCTCCATGTCGCCATGGAAGTTCAGGTGCTCGGGTGCGAGATTGGTCCAGACGGCGATACCGAAGCGTGTGCCGCTCAGGCGATGCTGTGCGAGCGCCTCGCTGCTGGCCTCGATGACGGCGTGGGTGCACTTTTGCGTGACCATTCGCGCAAGCGTCTCCTGCACCTGCGGCGCTTCGGGCGTCGTGAAGTGTGCGGGGAACTGGTGCAGATCATCGTCGTCGAGCTTGTAACCCAGCGTGGACAACAGTCCTGTTCTGTGTCCGGCGGCGCGCAGTAGATGGCGTATCAGCCATGCGGTGGTTGTCTTGCCTTTGGTGCCCGTGACGCCGATGGTTCTCAGCCGGTGGCAGGGGTAATCGTTGAGTGCGGCGGCAAGGTTGCCCAGGGTGTGGCGAGCATCCGAGACCTTCAGGTAGGGTATGGGCAGTGCGGCACTGCCGTCGAATCCCTCGCCGACAATCAGCACTGCGCCGCGCGCCAACGCGTCGGGGATGTATCTATGACCGTCGTGCAGGCGCCCGCGCATCGCGACGAAGGCCTGTCCAGGGGTCACCCATGCCGAGTTGTGTGTCACCCCGGTTATGACTGTCTGTGGATTCGCAGGCGCCCCCTCAAGGAGGCCGCCGGCGGTTCTGGCCACAGCGTGTAACTTCATGGCATCCCTACTCCCTTCGGTTCAAACTGGTGCCGACGATGCAGTGCAGACACACCGCCGTGACGTGCCAAGATCATGTGCTTCCGTCGCCGCTAGCGCGCACCGGGGAAACTACCATGCGCCGCGTACTTGACAAGCGCCTCCTCGACCAGATCCGAGCCGAGCCCGGGACGCTCCGGTAGCTTCAGGAAGCCGTTGTCGACCTCGAATGGGTGCGTCAGCAGCTCGTCACGCCACGGCGCGTCGTCGACGTCCAGCTCCAGGATCTTAAAGTTGGCGATGGTGGCGCACAGATGCGCCGAGATGAGCGTCGTCAGCGGGCTATGGCAGTTGTGCGGGGCCACGAGGACGTCATAGGCGTGCGCGAAGTCAGCGATCTTCTTGCCCATCGTGAGCCCGTTCCACGCGAGGTCGGGCATGATCACATCCTGTGCGCGGAGCTCCAAGTACGGCTTGTAGCCCTGGACGCCGAAGAGGCTCTCCCCGTGACAGATCGGCGTGGTGGTGCTGTCGCGGACGATCCGCAGCGCCTGAGGGTCAAAGGTCTCAGTCTCCAGCCACATCATGTCATAACGTTCCAGCGCGCGGGCGAGCTTGATGGCGGCGCCGAGTTTGAACTCGAAGGCGACATCGAGCGCGATGCCGACGTCGGGGCCCAGGACCTCGCGGAAGACGCCGACCACCGCCTCAGCGCTGTGGAGTTGGGCTGGCGAAATGTCACCACTAGGATGCGCAAAGACGTCGCGGATCATCTGAGTCTCCGGCCTGTCCTTGAGGGGGAACAGGTTGGTCTTGAGCGCCGTGTAGCCGCGAGCCGCGACCTCTGCGGCGAAAGCGCGCAGGTCATCCGAGGTCTCGATCCGCGGAAGACCGAGTTTGGCAGCCCACGAGGCGCGGGCACGGGTCGAGCCGCAGTGGGTCCAGTAGAGCCGCAGCCGGTCGCGGAGCTTGCCACCGAGGAGCTGCCAGACAGGCACCCCGAGCGCTTTTCCGCGGATGTCCCACAGCGCCGTGTCGATGCCCGCCGCGGCCTTGGAGGCGATTCCGCCTGTGTGGCGAACGGAGGCCGCGCTCAAGTCCCACCAGATAGCCTCGGCCTGCATCGGGTCGCGGCCCACGACGAAGTCGGCAAAGCGCGCAACCGTGGCCGCGACGGGGCCAGGTGCGCCCCAGTCCGTGCAGTCCCCCCAGCCGACTAGGCCAGGATCGCCGGTCTCGACCTTGACGAAGGTCCACGGGCGAAAGCCGCCGTCGACGATGTAGGTGCTGATCCTTGTGATCTTCATCTCACATGCGAGTGTCCAGGTAGGGTGCCATAGCATCGTAGAGGTCACGGTAGACAGTCAGCGAACCTAGCTCGGGCTGGCCTATGGCGAGCCGCTCAGCAGCCAGCCAGTAGAGCCGTGCGGGCCCCGAGACCGCGATCTCGCGCCAGGGCACCAGCAGCTTGGCCTGAGTTCCCATAGGCGGGCGCACCCAGAGAAACAGTCCGGCGGGCCCGATCGTCACATCCACACAGCGCCGGTACCGGACTGGTCCGAGTTGCACAGTTCGATGTGTCCAGTGGTCACCTTCTGGGACATCGCTGACACCATAGCGTTCCGCCAGCCTCCGCAGCCCACTCAACCTCGCGAATAGCCCCATCGGCCTCACCTCGCTCTGCTTCGAGTCTGTGCCACTGTCAACAACGATCATCACACCGTCGTGGATCACTGCTCTCACGTTCAAGAGCGCCTCGAGATTAACCAGCGGGTCGCCTTGAACGACCAGTATGTCCGCCGTCTTGCCCGGTTCGAGCGTGCCCAGCTCGGACTCCAGGCCACACACGCGGGCACCATTCCGAGTGGCTGCGACTATGACCTGCATCGGGGTCATCCCAGCCTCTGCCATGCGGCGGAGCTCGTGCATCGGCATGCCCAGCTCGAAGTGGTCGAAGCCGTTCTGCGGGATTGCCGTGTAGTCATTGCCCATTGCGATGGTCACGCCTGCTTCGACGAAGCGGCGGAGGTTCGCCTGAGCGCCGCCCAGCGCGCCGTAAGCCTCTAGCACGGCTAGAGTGGGCACGACGGCGACATCCTCATCGACCAGGCGCTGGATCACGGAGTCCGACACCCGATCATACTGGATGTGAGCGATGTCATCCACGCCGGCATCGAGCACTGCAGGCAGATAACGGGCGTCGCAGACGTGGACTGTGACGAGAGCGCCGCGACCGTGAGCCGTCTCGACGATGGCGTTCATCACGTGCTGTTCGAAAACGGGCAGTCCGCTCCATTGGGCGTAGCCGTCCTCTGCGGAGAACTTGATCAGATCGACACCCGCATCGAGCGCCGCGGCGACCTCGCGGTGCGCATCTTCTGCCGTGCTCACCTCCCGTTGTCCATAGCCGTCGGGCGGGCAGAGCATATAGCCGGCCGAGACAAGTCGAGCGCGTGCCGGGTCGCCTGCCCACTCGTCGCGCTGCGCAAGGCACGCGTCTAATGAGCGACCGGAGAGGACACCTTCGTCGCGAACCGTCGTCACACCGGCGCGAGCCCAAGTCGCAAGGCGCTCTGCATCGTAGGCGTCGTGTACGTGGGCGTTGATGAAGCCGGGCAGGATCGTTGCCCCTGTCACATCGAGAACTTCGGCGCCTTCCGGTACCGCAATCGCACTCCGAGACCCGACAGCAGCAATGCGATTCCCCACGACTAACACGACTGCGTCCCTGACCGGATCCGCCCCTGTGCCGTCGATCAGCGTGCCGCCGACCAAGGCGAGCGCGGCAAAGTGCTCCTGGATCGCCGGGGATGGGATGGATGGCGGAACCGTACGCCCCGCGCAAGACATTTCGAGGAGAGCGAGGGCAATCAGCGCAGCAATCCTGCCCAGGTTGGCAAGGCGGTGTCCAGACACGGCGGCTCGCATCGTAACTGCCATCTCCTGTGTTACGTTCGTGTCATCGCGCACCGGCCTTCCGGGGCGCCGCGGTCTGCTACCGAGCGACGGCGCGACCTTAGGCAACCTCGAGGGTGGCTCGCCTAATCGAAATACCGATCCCCACGCCAGAGCAGCGACTTGGCGACCTCGTCGTTGAGCTCGACGCCGATCCCTGGGCGCTCAGATAGGTGCATGTAGCCGTCGCGAATGAAAGGCTTGTCGCCCTCGCAGAGGTCATTCCACCACGGGATCTCGCGCCCGTGGAACTCCAGGACGAAGAAGTTGGGGACCGATGCGCAGACGTGACAGGCCGCCATCATCCCCAGAGGCGAGCTGACGTTATGGGGTGCCATTGGCACGTAGAAGGCATCGGCAAGCTCGGCGATGCGTTTGCCCTCCATGATGCCTCCCGCCTTGGACAGGTCAGGCATGATCACATCGACGGCCTGGCGTTGGAGCAGCTCCAGGAACTCGAAACGGGTGTACTGGTTCTCGCCGCTACAGATGACCGTGCTCGTCGAGGCCTTGACCTGGGCCAGTGCATCGACGTTCTCTGCCGGCACCGGCTCTTCCAGCCACATCAGGCGCAGGTCCTCAACGGCCTTCGCCAGCGTGATCGCCGAAGGCACATCAAACTGGCCGTGGCAATCTATGGCGAGATCGACATCGAAGCCGATCGCCTCCCGTGTGGCGCGGATCAGCGCAATCACGTGGCTCATCTCCTTCGCGCCGACGGTCCAGTTCCATGGATCGAGCTTGCCGACGCCGGTGTGGTCGACGTCGAACTTCACTGCGCTGTAACCTTCCTGGCCGACCACCTCGGCCGCCTTCTCGGCGTAGGCCTCGGGCGTCTCCTCCTCGCCGGCGTGCAGGTCGGCGTAGAGCCGGATCTTGTCACGGTATTTCCCACCGAGGAGCCGGTAGACAGGCACGCCCAGCGCCTTGCCCGTGATGTCGTACAGCGCATTCTCGATGCCCGTGATGGCGAAGATGAGCGGCGCCGCGGAGGTCCCACCGTAGCGCCCGCGGCGGCGGAGCAGCTCATAGAGCGGGCCCGTGTCCATGGGATCGTGCCCGATGAGCGTTGGCTTCATCGCCTCGATGGCTGCCTTCACAGCGAAGCCTGAGGCGCCGGCGGCAGCGGAGTTGCACTCGCCGGTGCCAACGATGCCCGCATCGGTATAGACGCGGACAAAGGTCCAGACGCAGCCGCCGCTGTGCGGCTCCTCGCGGCCGATGATGCAGGACTGGATGTCGGTGATCTTCATGGTGTATCGCCTCCCCATCCCGAGCTTGTGATCGAAGTGCCCCACGATGGGCTCCCGCACAGTCTAGTCCCCACCTGCGGATGAGGCAACCGCCCCTCCGGGGTGCCGGGGACCTTCCGACGCCTTCTGAGGCGCGTCCCCGGCACCTGAAACGCACGTGCCCGCTCCGGCGCGGTCCCCGGGCGCAGAAAGTGCCAGG
>JALOOJ010000173.1 GCA_025454475.1 Anaerolineae bacterium | reverse complement strand
TACAAGGAGATGCTGGCTCAGGAGCATCTCGACATCGTGATTGTCACCTCCGAGAACGCCCGTCACGCCGAGATCGTCGAGGCGTGCGCCAAAGCCGGCGCCAGCGTCTGTATCGAGAAGCCGATGGCGGGGACGCTCTCGGATGCGTTGCGGATGGCGCGGGCCTGCGGGGCCGCTCGGGCCCTCGGCTGCGCATGCGGGCGTCACCGAGGTCGTCGAAGGGATGACCGGGCCGGAGCGTGCTGCGACGTGGTGGCATCAGGCCGCCGCACACGGTGGCGCGATGCTCGACTTCTGCTGCTACGGCGCGATGATCTCCTACTACTACATCGGCGAGAAGGCCGTAGCGGCCTTGGGCATGAAGGCCAATCTCAACAGCCAGTGGGGCGACGCTGAGGACAACGGCGTGATCGTGGTGCGCTTCCCCAACGCGATGGCGCTGCTCGAGGCGACGTGGTCCACGTTCGACCACGGTGTGCCGACCGGCCCTATCGTCTATGGTACCACCGGTACGCTGGTCGTGGACCGGCGCGAGGGACGAGAGGTGGTAAGGCTTGAGCGCGGCCACGGCCAGACCACGATCTATGAGGTCGAGCCCCTCCCCGAGGGCCGGCAGGACGTGGCGCAGGAGTACATCCATCATCTCGAGACGGGAGAGCCCCTGCATCCGTCGCTGGGCCTGTGGTTCAACGTCGATGTGATGGCGATCCTCGACGCGGGCGTTCGCTCTGCAGCGAGCGGCAAGCTCGAGACCGTCGACAACGCTGCCTGGCGGATCGGGTAGTTGACTGGAGGGACGTTCAAACGCTCCGCGTTTGAGCGTCCCTCACTTTGTGCCAGATTGGAGACCCCATGCGCAAACACGACCGCTCGGAAGAACGCACTGCATTTCAGGAAGCCAGCCCCTATTTCCCCGAGACCGACAGCCGCGCCGACGTGGCGATTGTCTATGGGTTGAACCCCACCTTTGAGGAGCGCGTCGCCCGCTGGCGCGAGGCCGGGTACCGCATCCACGTGATGACCGGCGTGGCCTGGGGCAGCTATCAGGACTACGTGCGCGGCGAATGGGATGGGCAGCAGCACTACGACGATGCCCAGGCGGCCGTGGGCGGGTTCAAGCTGGAGCACGGGCTCGCACAGGGCCACGATTGCTTCTACATGATGCCCAGCATGACGTATGCCCGCTATCTCAGCGAGGGGCTCAAGCGTGTCGTCGACGCCGGCGCCGTGGCAATCCACCTGGAGGAGCCCGAGTTCTGGGTCCGTGGGGGATACGGAGAGGGGTTCCAGCG
Source organism: Anaerolineae bacterium (assembly GCA_025454475.1). Lineage (GTDB taxonomy): Bacteria > Chloroflexota > Anaerolineae > B4-G1 > SLSP01 > PWVB01. The sequence continues at coordinate 9,444 of JALOOJ010000173.1, read as the reverse complement.
GGAGTGGGCCGAGTTCTACGGTGAGCCCTGGCAGGATCCCGCGTCGTCGCCCGACGCGCAGTACCGTGCCTCCAAGCTGAAGCAGTATTTGTACACGCGAACGCTGGACTTTCTCTTCCGTGATCTCAAGGCATATGCGGCTGAGAAGGGTGTGGCGGATTTCAAGTGCTATGTCCCCACCCACAGCTTGATCAACTATGCCCACTGGCGCATTGTGAGCCCTGAGAGCCAGCTCCTGACGATCCCCGACTGTGACGGCATGATTGGCCAGGTCTGGACGGGGACCTCGCGCACGCCGACCGTGTACGGCGGGGTGCCGCGCCAGCGGACCTTCGAGGCCGGCTACTGCGAGTACGCCGCCTGTACCGCGATCGTCCGCGGCACGAAGCAGCGGTCCTGGATGTTAGCTGACCCGATTGAGGACAACCCGACCTACTGCTGGGAGGACTACCGGGTGAACTGGGAGTGCACGGTGACCGGGTCGCTGCTGGTGGCGGACAGCGTCGACTTCGAGATCATGCCGTGGCCGCGACGGGTCTTTATGGGCAGCTACCCCACCCACAACCTGATGGCGGATCCGCTCCTGCCGATGATGGAGGATTACATGGCCCGGCTGAAGGTTGCGGCCCAAGCGGAGGGCCGAGCGGCTGCCGAGGGCCGGCAGCTCGATGAGGAGCAGACACGGCGCCGGCACTATATGTGGATGGGCAGAGATCCGGAGGAGGTGGTCGCCGATACAAAGCGCGGGTTTGATCTCTTCCTCGCGTTCTATGCCGAGAAGGGCCAGGAGAGCCGCCGTGAGACGCTGGGGTTTGCGAACCTGGCGACCGAGTCCCGGGACCTGCGCTTTGGCGATATCCGGGCGGCGGCGAATGGCCTGTACCGCGAGCTGGCGAAGTGGGAGGATCAGGCGGATGCGCAACGCATCCGTGACGCGCTGGCCCGCTTTATGCACCGGCCCACGGACGACCTGGCACCCATCCCCGAGTCCTACAGCACGGAGCTGCAGGTCGTCTACAACGCGCTGCGCGATATGGATTGGCCTGGGGAAGTCGTCTACCTCCACGGCGTGACCGGCATCGGCCTTGGTATTGCGGATTCGCTGATGTTCCAGCGCGGCGATCCTGAGCCAAGTGATCCGGATATGTCGTCACTCTACGGACTGGCGATGCCGCTGATCAAGCACGGCGTGGCGCTGGATATGGTGCAGCTCGAGCGTGTCGGTGATCCCGGCTACCTGGATTCCGTGCGTGTGATGCTGCTAACCTATGAGGGGCAGAAACCGCCCTCGCCCGCGATTCACGAGGCATTGGCCGCATGGGTCGCCCGGGGCAATGTGTTGGTGCTGTACGGTGCCGGTGACACTTACGACGGCGTCCGTGAGTGGTGGAACCAGGACGGTGCCGATTACCTGCGCCCCCAGGACCATCTGACCGAGCTGCTGGGTGTTGGGCGCACGCCCACGCCGGGGAGCCATGCGGTTGGCGCTGGGTATCTCGTCGTTGACCCCGCATCGCCCGCCGCTCTGGCGCACGATGCGGCAGGCCCGACGCAGGTGCTCGATCAGGTCGTCAGGGCGTGCGAGAGTGTCGGTCTGGCGTGGTCGACCGGCAACCACCTCGTCCTGCGGCGCGGGCCGTATGTCGTCGCGGCGGGGATGGATGAGTCGTCCCGCGATGATACGCTGACCCTGGCGGGCACCTATGTCAATCTCTACGATCCGGCGTTGCCCGTGATCAAGGATCCGCAGATCGCGCCCGACACGCGGTGGCTGCTCTACGACCTGGCACAGTGTCCCGGTGGTCCCTGGGTGATCGCCGCGGCGGGGCGGGTCGAGGACGAGGTCGCCGCTGAAGCGACACTTACATTCACAATCGAGGGCATGGCGAAGACAACCTGCGCGGTGCGAGTGCGTGTGCCGTCGGCGCCAACGTCGGTGCTGGCGGATGGTGTGCAAATCTCCACGGAATGGGATGCGGCCTCGCGCACTGCGTTGCTCCGCTTCCCCAACAGCCCTGCGGGGGTCAAGGTGCAGGTCTCCTGGTGAGCAGAGAGACGGCAAACCGGGCCGTCTCTGCTGCAATCCGTCGTAGAGACGGGGCGGTGCCCCGTCTTCCGGTCGGGGTGGCAGAAAGACGCCAGGCGACCGAAGACGGCCCCTCGGGCCGTCTCTACCGCAGTCCGTTGTAGAGACGGGGCATCGCCCCGTCTTCCGGTCGGGGAGAGGAAACCTAGATGATGGGGTATCGCTCGGGCTTGGCTCGTTGGATGGGCCTGGCCCTGCTGCTGGTTAGTCTGGTGTCAGGTTGTGGTGCGCATGAGGTCGTCTTGACGACAGAAGATCCGACGGCGATGGGGCGGTGGTCGGAGGCGTGGGGCCAGGTCCCCTGGGGCGAGGTCGTCCCGGGGCATATTGCCCCCACCCCCACCTTCCTCAAGCTGACCAACGCCTACACGATGGGGCCGTTCGACCATACGGACTATCGTGGCTATGACGAGGCCTATGCGCCGGAACAGGGGCTCACGCCCACAGCGATGTTTGATCCCGACGCTACGGCGATTGGGAAGGACGGCACGCCGCTTGGCTGGCAGCCACGGGCTAGCCTCGAGGGCACAAACGCCACGATGGTGGAGCTGAGCACGCTGATGCCCGCGCAGCCCTGGAGCGTGCTCTATGTCTATGCCGAGGTCGAGGCGCCCGAGCCGCAACTGGCGGAGCTGCGTTTTGCGGGCCCCGAATCGGTTGTCGCCTGGCTCAACGGCGAGAAGGTGTATGCACCGGCGATCCCCTGGCCCACAAACCTGGAGGACGACCGCGTGTGGGTCGGGCTGAAGGCGGGCACGAACCGGCTGCTCCTCAAGGCGTTCTACTCGAGCGCGACCTGGCGGTTGCAGATGCAGGTAGCCGGCCTGGGGGATGCCGGCCCGATTGTCGACGGCATCGAGCGGATCGTAGCGGGTGCGCCGGATCCGACCACGCGGATGGTCGCACGCTACGCCCTGGTGGAGGCCTCTGCGGCTCTGGGTAAGGAGCGGCAGACGGTTCGCGCCTTGGAAGCGCTCAAGGCGGACCCGATTGCGACATCCTGGGATGGCGCCTGGGCCGATGCTGTGGCGGCGCGACACACCGCGACCGGCAGCTTTATGCCCATCCGCGACGTCGACCTTGGCTATGAGCCGGTCACGTCGGTGACGCCATATGAGACATTCTGGCCCCAATCCGGCGCGCCGGCACAGGAGCTCTGGGTGCTTGATGTCAGCCAGTCGGCGCCTGAGGTGGAGTTCGCGATGGCGGTTCTACAGGGGCTGGTGAACCGGACCCAGCCGCGGCTCTATCTTCTCCACACGCGCTACGCGCGCCAGGACCGGATGTGGCTCGAGGAGCTCGAGTTCGAGGGCTTTACCTGGCGTGAGGTTGGTTTCCAGGAGGTCTGGGGCGCGTTCACCCCTGAGATAAAAGGTGCGATTCTGTACGACGCGGAGATCATGGAGGAGATCGGGGCGTATCGCTCCGACCAGCTCAACCAGACGAATGTCCTGATGAGCATCGGGGCGCTGGAAGATGCGGTGCCCTTGACCGAGGAGATGGCCACGAAGTTCAAGCTGCCGGTCGTCTTCGACGCCCGCGGCAAATGGACGAACCAGTATGAGATGATGGCCTGGGCTTATAACGAGCTCTTCCCGCGGATGAACCACCGGATCCTCGCGACCAATTACCCGGGCATTTTCCTCCTCACCGACTACCTCGTCCAGCACCAGATCTTCACGTTCTGGTTCCCGGAGAAACGGACGTTGCCGGAGGAGGTCCTGCTGCGCGGGATCCTCGCCTCGACGCCGCCGAACACGCCGATCGTGGGTTGGTGGTTCGACTGGATGCCGAATGCGCAGGACCCTGAGCACCAGGCCGCGGATGCCGTGATGGAGTGGCCCGGGTTGCTCCGGGGTTCCTACTTCGGTAAGGTCCTGACGCCGTCTCACGAGGCCACCAACCTGTCGGTTCACTCCGGTGTGGCGGTAGGGCCGTGGGAGCACAAGGCGCCGGCCACACCCGAGCTGGAGCCTGACAAGGTCTACTATGCGCACGTCATCTCCGATGGCGACAACCTCGGAGAGGCGTTGATGATGCGCACCCGCGACCTGCAGTGGGACACGTTGATGCGCGGCACTGTGCCGATGGGCTGGTCCTTTGCCCCCGCTGCGGCGCGAATGGCTCCCACCGTGCTGAATTACTACCTGCGTACCACGACGCCGAATGACCTCTTGGTGGGGGGACTCGGCGTCGGCTACACCGAGCCGGACGTTTACCTGCGGGCCTATCCGGAGCAGCGCGAGACGCTCTACGCCACGTATGCTGCGCTGACCAGTGAGGCGTTGGGGTGGATCGATACGGACTGCTTGTGGCTCATCCGCGGGACCGAGACCGCCGAAGATAGATACGCTCGCGGAACAGGGGCTCCCTCTCCCCATCCCTCCCCCAACGGGGGAGGGAGCGAGGGTGAGGGGCAGCTCGCCGGCATCTTCAACGGCTATGGCGGCAGCCCGGAGACGGCGTCGGTGCGGATTGGGCCGAATGGCGTCGTGGTCTTCCGCCCGGCGACCAGTATGACCCAGAGCAATATCCGCAATGAGCTCATCGATACGATGGTTGGCGAGATCCGGGCCGCGGCGGGGACCGAACGCCCCGCTTTCGTCGAGGCATGGGTACTCAATTGGGCGTGGTCCCTCAATATGCTTCAGGAGGTCGAAAAACGCCTCGGACCTGAGTATGTGCTTGTACGTCCCGATGTGCTGGTCACGCTCGCCCAGCGTGCGCAATAGCCGTTCCCGGTTTCCAGGGATCGGCGACCCAGAACCGTAAAGGAGGTCACAATGTCCACCGATAATCCTACGGCTTATGCTCAATGGCATGATGCGCGGCTCCGGGCAGTGCCGGAGCCCACGCTGCTGCGATTGACGAATGTCCATCTCATCGGGCCCTTTGACAACACCGATTTCCGTGGCCTACAGCAGGCCTATGCTCCCGAGAAGGTCATTGACTTGGTGGGAAGCTACACCGGCAAGAGCGATCTTCCGGTCAGTTGGCGGCGCATCCCGGAGTTGGACGGCACTTTCGAGGTGCCGCAGGATCTGGGCCCCTGGACGGAGGAAGCGAGATGGAGCGTCTTCTACCTCTACGCCGAAGTGGTGACAATGGAGCCCCAGATGGCACACCTTGCCACACACGTGTCCGGCATTTCCTTCGCCTGGGTCAATGATCAGCCCGTCCTGATCCCGACGATCTTCCAGCCCACCGACACCGAGCTCGAGCGAGGTCTGGTCTTGCTGAAGGCCGGCGTCAACCGTGTGTTGCTCAAGCTGTTGTTCTATGGACATCGCCGGGATCTGGTGTGCCGTATCGAGGCCTACGGGGCTGCTGAGGGTGTGATTGCCGGGCTGCAGACGCTCATAGCGGGAACCCCTGACGCAACGACGCGTCTTGCCGCACGCTATGAGCTTGCAGAGGCCTATGCGGCGCTGGATAACGGCGCCGGTGTTGAGGCCGCGCTTCAGGCTTTGGAGCGCGATGCGCTTGCCAACTCCTGGGATGTGGCCTGGGCGCAGGCCGTGCGCGAACAGCACGCAAGGACCGGGTCATTCCTGCCGTTGCACGATGTCGCCCAGCGCTATGAGCCGGTCCTGAATGTCGAGCCCTACGCCACTTTCTGGCCCAAGTCATCCAGTCCTGCGGAGGAGCTTCTGGTGCTCGATGTGAGCGAGGCGGAGCCTCAGGTGGAATTCGCGATGAGCGTCCTCCAGGGCATCGTCAACCGCACGCGACCACGCCTCTATCTGCTGCACACGCGTTACGCACTGCAGGACCGCCAGTGGCTTGATGAGCTCGAATTCGAAGGGTACAAGGCCCGCGAGGTGACGATCACCGAAGTCTGGGAGGCGTTCCGGCACGAGATAAGGGGTGCCGTAATCTATGATGGCAGCATCATGGAGGAAATCGGCGATTTTCACTCCAACCAACTGAACCAGACCAACGTGCTGCTGATGATCGGCGCTCTGGAGGACGCGGTCCCGCTCACCCCTGAGATGGCTGCAGAGCAGGGGCTTCCGACCCTCTTTGACGCGCGTGGGAAGTGGGCCAATCAGTATGAGATGATGCGCTGGGCCTATGTGGAGCTCTTCCCGCGGATGAACCACCGCATCCTGGCGACGGATTACCCCGGGATCTTCCTGATCACGGACTATCTGGTGCAGTTCAAGATCTTCACCTTCTGGTTCCCGGAGCACCGCATCTTGCCTGAGGAGAATCTGCTGCGAGGCATTCTGGCTTCCACGCCGCCGAACACGCCCATCGTGGGCTGGTGGTTCGACTGGATGCCCAATCACAAGGACCCGGAGCATCGTGCCGCGGATGCGGTGATGGAGGGTCCCGGGCTTCTCCACGGTTCCTATTTCGGCAAGGTGTTGACGCCGTCGCACGAGGCCACCAATCTCTCGGTACACTCTGGGGTGACGGCAGGTGCGTGGCGCCACAAGGCGCCGGAAGTCCCGGAGCTCGATCCGGACAAGGTCTACTACGCCCACGTCATTTCTGATGGCGACAATATGGGCGAAGCGCTGATGATACGCACCCGGCATCTGCAGTGGGACAAACCCGAGCGGGGCAGTTTCCCGATGGGGTGGTCCTTTGCGCCCGGGACTACGGTGATGGCCCCCGCGGTCGTCAACTACTATATCCGCACGGCTACGCCGAACGATCTGCTTGTCGGCGGGCTGGGCATCGGCTACACGATGCCGTCTATCTACTTGTACGCCTACCCCGAGCAGCGGGAGTCGCTGTATGCAGCCTATACCCGGCTGACCAATGAGGCGATGAAATGGCTCGACACGAGTTGTCTATGGCTCTTCGAGGGACCCGAGATAGGGTCGGTCCGTACGGCGCCCAACGATGTCGTTGTTTTCCGTTCGGTGACGAGCTCGATGTGGGGTATGCCGCGTGACGAGATCGTGGACCAGATGGTCAAGGAGATTCGCCAGGCCACTGCGTCTATGCCTCGCCCGGCGTTCATCTGGGCGTGGGTGCTCAACTGGGCTTGGTCTATGGACAAGCTTCAGGAGGTGCAGGCAATACTCGGTCCTGAGTTTGTGGCGGTCCGTCCGGATGTCCTGGCTGCAATGGCGCGTGAACACGCAAGTCCGCCGTCTGAAGCCTGAGCGAATCGCATGGTCAAACGACTGGTTGGGATGAATTCACGATCTTAAGGAGATAGAGTCTATGCCGGAGTACAAGTTCTTTACGCAACGTCATTTGGATATGGCCTTACGCATGATCGGGGACGCGGTCTACGTCGAGGTCGCGCCCCTGGCGATCCGTGCCTGGTGCACGCACGAGCCGGTGCCCTACGCCGAGCGCAAGAGCGGCAGAGCCTGCGAGCTCAAGGTCGGCGACAAGTGGGGCAATCTGTTCGACAGCGCCTGGTTCAACTTCACCGGCGTGGTCCCGCCCGAAGCCGCCGGACGGCACGTCGTGCTGCTGCTCGACGTCAACGGCGAGATGGCGGTGTTCGACGAGAACGGCGTGCCCGTACGCGGGCTAACCCCCGTCGGCTCGGAGTTTGACTACAGCCTTGGGAAACCGGGTAAGTGGGTCCTTGAGGTTGCGGACGCTGCCACGGGCGGAGAGGTCGTCGATGTCTGGGCGGATGCCGGGTGCAATGACCTCTTTGGTCGGCTTATTGGCAACGGGACCGTCAAGCAGGCGTCGGTTGGCATCTGCCTTGATGAGGTCCGAGCGCTCTACTATGACTTCGAGGTGCTGCTCGATTTCCTGAAGGTGCTGCCCGAGGACAGCCCGCGCGCCCACCAGATCCTGACCGGGCTGTCCGATGTGGTGCATGCGATCTACACGGGCATTCCCGAGGCGGCAGCCGAGGCGCGCGCGATCCTGGCGCCGCTGCTGGCCCAGCGTGGCGGCGATCCTTCGTTGCAGATCAGCGCCGTGGGCCACGCGCACATGGACCTCGCCTGGCTCTGGCCGATCCGGGAGACCCAGCGCAAGGGCGCGCGGACGTTCTCCACAGCGATCGAGCTGATGGACCGCTATCCCGATTACATCTTCGGCGCAAGCCAGCCTCAGTATTTCCAGTGGATGAAGCAGCTCTATCCTGAGCTCTATGCCAAGATCAAGGCCAAGGTGGCGGAGGGCCGGCTCGAGCCCCAGGGCGCGATGTGGGTTGAGGCGGACACGAACGTCTCCGGCGGCGAGGCACTGGTGCGCCAGGTCCTTCAGGGCAAGCGGTTCTTCATGGAGGAGTTCGGCGTCGATATCAAGTACCTCTGGCTGCCGGACGTCTTCGGCTACAGTGCAGCGGTACCTCAGATCCTGAAGAAGGCGGGGGTCGAGATCTTCTCCACCCAGAAGCTTTCGTGGAGCCTGATCAACACCTTCCCGCACCATTCTTTCTACTGGGAGGGCCTGGACGGTAGCACCGTGCTCACGCACATGCTGCCCGAGGAGACGTACAACGGTCCCGCGGCGCCGCGGTCGGTGCGCAAGATCGAGTCCAACTACAAGGACAAGGGCATCTCGCACCACGCGCTGATGGTCTTTGGCATCGGCGACGGCGGAGGTGGCCCGGGCTCGGAGCATCTGGAGCGCTTGGACCGGATCAAGAACCTGGAGGGCTTGAGCCCGGTGAAGCAGGAGTCAGCGGCAGCCTTCTTCGAGCAGTGGCGCCAGGAGGCCGATCGCTTCCCCACGTGGGTCGGCGAGCTCTATCTGGAGCGCCACGAGGGCACACTCACGACCGAGGCCCGCAACAAGTGGTACAACCGCAAGATGGAGCTGGGCCTGCGCGACCTGGAGTGGGCCGCTGTGGCGGCGGGTGTCCTCGCGGGGGCGACCTATCCGGCGGCGCGGCTCAAGGAGATCTGGCAGGAGGTGCTGCTCTACCAGTTCCACGATATCCTCCCCGGCTCCTCGATCAAGCGGGTCTACGACGAGAGCCTGGCCCGCTATGCGGCGATGTACGGCGAGGTGCAATCGCTCATCGCAGATCTCGACGCACAGACCGTGAAGGGCGTTGATACAACCGGGTTGGCTGCACCGGTGGCGTTTGTGAACTCGCTGTCTTGGGCCCGCAAGGAGTGGGTCCGCGCGCACGATCAGTGGATCTTGGTCGATGTGCCGGCAATGGGCTACACGGTCACGGACGCGGCCTTGTCCACTGTAGTACCGCCGGTTCTCTTCGCGTCGACCGCGGCGTTGGAGAACGATCTGCTGCGGGTGGGTTTCGCGGCTGACGGCACGATCGTCTCCGTATTCGATAAGCGCCTCGGGCGCGAGGTGCTTCCGCAGGGCGAGGCCGCTAACCGGTTCAGCGTGTTCTCCGATCCCGGCGACGCCTGGGACTTCCCGATGGACTACGCCGAGCAGGCGCCGCGACGGATGGA
>JALOOJ010000363.1 GCA_025454475.1 Anaerolineae bacterium | reverse complement strand
TACTGCCTGCACAAGATGGGATTCCCCGGCGGAGAGAAGGTCTACAGCTACCAGAACTCGCCGCGTTCTGACGGATTCCCTTACTTCCACGTGAAAGCCTTTCTGCACCATCCCTTCAGCGTGATGCGCTATTTCTGTGGAGATGTGACCCATATCCAGGCATTCTTCGACCGCCCAAGCTTCCGTAAGGCTGCCGGCGACCTGATGCTCTCGATTAACAGCATACACATGCGGTTCCAGAACGGCGCAATGGGCTATCTGCTAAGCCAGCGCGGCGATGCGACGTTCGGTCTGGGCGGTTGGTGGAGTATCGAAGTGGCGGGAACGCATGGCACGTTCTGCATCGAGAACTGCATTGAGAAGGTGACTTTCTACCCTGCGCCGGGCAGCGAGGGCGCTGCGCAGCCCGACAACCTGGTGCTGGGGGCCGCACCGAAGCCGGTGGTGACCGAATCAGGCATCACTGATTTCAACCAGACTTTCCCACGGCGCATTCATGCGTTTCTGGAGGATGTGACAAAGGGCGTCGCCAAGGACAAGCTGCGTGCCTCGGGGCGCGATGCCCTCGCGGCGTTGGAGTACACGTGGGCAGCCATGCAGTCCTACGAGTCGGGCGGTGAGTTGGTCCAGCCGCATTCCCTGCCCACCGTGCACGGCGATCCCAGGCTGCTGGCCTGACCGGACAGCCGTAAGGTATAGGAGCAGCAAGGTGTCACTTATCACCATCATCGGGCGCGGGCACTCAGGTACGCGCGCTATGTCACACACGTTGTCTGCGAGCGGCGTCTATATGGGAGAGCCGCTGAACGCGTCCGGCGACCTGCTGCCGCCACAGGCAATGTACGAAGCAGCACGAATGTTCGGCAAGACCGTCACGCTCAAGAGCGGTGGCGACCTCACATGGGATTGGGATGCTGCGCTGGCAGCCGAGGTGCCGGACGCTTTCTCTGCGCTGATTCGCACCTACCTGACAACGGTCCTCGAGAGCGCGGCGGAGTACAAAGGGTGGAAGATCCCGGAAACGACCCTCGTCTTTCCTTGGATCTTGCGCATGTTCCCGCAGGCCAGGTACATCCTCTGGGTACGCAACCCGCGGGACTGCATCCTCGGACACCATCTGACTGACGATCTGGCTGACTGGGGGGTCGCGTACCCCAAGATCGATGACGCCGCCGAAGACGCCGTGCGCCGGCGACGGGCGATCTCGTGGAAGTACCAGTACGATTTGGTGCAGGTGACACCGAAGCCAGAACACTGGATCGAGGTGCGGTTTGAGGATTTTGTGCTGCGCCAGGAGGAGACACTGGGGCGCCTGGAGGATTTCCTGGGCTTCCCGCTGGCGAGGATCTCGGTGAACCCCGAGGCTGTCGATCGGTGGCGCCTGGACACGAGGACCAACACCTACGACTTCCTCGCTCCGGCGATGGCACAGTATGGGTACGATGGAGCGGAGACTAGCGACTTGTGATTGGCGATCAGAGATCCATCTCCCGACCAACCCCAGTCACTGGTCACCAGTTACTGACTAACGAGTGGAGGTCACGATGCTGAGAGTCTGTGTGATCGGTCTTGGTCCGATAGGGAATCTGCACGCCACGCTGCACAAGGCAGATCCGTTGGCGGAGCTCGTTGGCGTTTGCGACATCATCAGGGAGCGGGCTGATGCCACTGCAGCTCGTCTGGGCGTGCCGGCCTTCTATGACGCGCAGACGATGCTGGATGCGTTGGCGCCGGATGTTTGCAGTATCGCCACCGCCGGCTTCGAGAACGGCAGCGACCACTATGAGGTGACGCTGCAGGCTTTTGAGGCTGGCTGTCACGTGCTCGGCGAGAAGCCGATCTGCAACGAGATCCCCAAGGCCGAGGAGATGGTTGCCAAGGGCCGTGAGAAAGGCCTCTGCTACGGCATTGATCTGAACCACCGTTTCACCCAGGCGGCCCAGATCGCCAAGCGCTGGCAGAATGAGGGACAGCTCGGCGACCTGCTGTTCATCAATATGGCGATGTGGATCATGAACCCTAACGAGAGCTCGCCCAACTACATGATCAAGTCGCTGCACCCTCATACCGTTGACGTGATGCGGCACTTCTGCGGCGATGTGGAGGCAGTACAGTGCTTCGCGACGAAGGCGCCGGGACGCCAGATCTGGTCGACGGCGTCGTTCAACATGAAGTTCAGGAATGGAGCGGTGGGCACGCTTAGTGGCTCGTACGACATCGAGCGTGGGCATCCGATGGAGCGATGCGAGGTCGCGGGCACCAGGGGACGCTTCGTGCTGGAAGACATGTGGCGTCAGGCCACCCTCTATCCCGCCGGCGACTTTGAGAAGCGGCAGTTCACCAACCTCAGGCCACCCTCTATCCCGCCGGCGACTTTGAGAAGCGGCAGTTCACCAACCCGGTGTTTGGTGGTCACCGTGACTTCGATGACACGTTCCGCAACCGCATCCACCGGTTCCTGGAGCAGGTGACCGAGGGCGCGTCGCCGGACGAGATAGACGCCTCCGGCGCCGATGGCCTGGCGGCGCAGAAGGTGCTGCAGGCGGCGATCGATTCGCTCGCGAGCGGTACGGTCGTGCATCTGTGAACAGCGCAAGAATCGGCATCGGTGTAATCAGCTTCGCCCACGGGCACGCCCAGACGTACTGCCGGCGGATGCTGGGCTATGACGACGTGAAGCTGGTTTCCTGTTGGGACGAC
>JALOOJ010000172.1 GCA_025454475.1 Anaerolineae bacterium | reverse complement strand
CAACTGGCGCCCACGCCTCGACCAGTGCTCAAGGAGGACGGCACCGTTGTCATCATCACTGCCAGCCCCGAAGGACGAGGCCACCACGCCCTCTACAGCCCTGGGATGGTCTACGGCAGGGGCAGCGATGACTGGCGCAACAACCCACCGACCTACGAGGGCCGGCCGATCGTGCACTTCTCCCCCCACATCACACCACAGGACGCGCGGAACGCGGCAACCTTCCAGACCTGGGACGACGTGGTCAGCTACTTGGCCCAGCGCTACACCCGTCCCTCCGTCGCCGTCTTCCCCTGCGCCGCCATCCAGATCGCCGCTGATAGTGTCAGATAGATTGAGCCCCCAGCCCTGCGTAGGTCCGGAGACCTCCGCAGGGCTGGGCGACAGGCATCCCCTCTCTTCAGAGATCCCTGGGCTCTACTGGCTGAGCAGACGCCTCGCTCTCAGGCCTGGCTCGAAGGCTCCGCTGCGCCGTGAACTCCGGATTCGCAGCCAAGCGGTTGCGCCCTCCATAGTGTCACGCTACAATACTGACGATGTGCCGCCGCGAGTTGCTCTGGAGGTGCTATGACGATGACCGTTCAGTTGTTCACGGTAGGCCACACCAACCACACCGTCGAAGCCTTCATCGCACTGCCGAAACAGCAGCGGATCGACCTCGTCACTTGCCACCGCCCCCATCATCACCCAGAAACTGGTCGAGCAAGGGGTTCGCGTCCTTCATATCGAGCCTGACGGTTCGCTCGCCGAGGGCACGCTTGGGCCTCGGAAACTGAGCCTGTTCGAAAGGAGGCTTGTCGATGCCCGAGATCCTCACCATAGGCTATGAGACGAAACCCCTGTCCGTCTTCATCACCCAGCTCCGAGAGGCGGGCGTAGATGCCATTATCGACATCCGGCTCCGCAACACCTCACACCTCGCAGGATACACCAAGCTCGACACTCTCGCCTTCATGCTGCCCGAGGGCTTCCAGATCGCCTACGAACACCACCCGGAACTCGCACCGACCGAGGCCATCCTCGAGGCGTACCGTACCAAACGGAGCCGTGACTGGACTACATACGAGCGGGAGTTCCTACCGCTACTCGTCGCCCGCGACGCGGTGTCTGTCGGTCGCGACCTGCTCGCGCGCTACCGAGCGCCCTGCTTGCTGTGCAAGGAGGCGACCGCCGATCGCTGCCACCGGCGCCTTGTCGCGGAATTCCTAGCCAATCAGCTCCCGGACATCACCGTCATCCATCTATAGAGATCAGTGGTCTTTCGGTCTGAAGCTTGACTGCATTGAGCCGCGAGACCTTTGGGCTCTGGCTGAAGAGGCGCGAAAAGCGGACTCAAGTAGCGCTCATAATGGCCATGACCAGGATGCTCAGCTGGGCTTAGCCGCAAGTGGCGGGGCGAGTACTGGCCCCTGGTCAACGCCGTCCACATCGTCCCCGATTACACGGTGACCATTGATCCCGAGTGTCTGTGAGGAGCTGCTATGACCGGAAGCCTGCTTGGTGAGTTGGGTTTGGTGCCCGAAGATGTCCTGCGTCTCACCGGCCAGGAGCGCACGGCCCTCCTCAACTTCCTGATGCGATGGCGTGCGATCGCCGACTTGCACGCCTGCCTCGATGTCGCTCAACGGCATAGTTCGGATATGGTCTCCCTGCTTGACCTTCGGGTCAGGGCCCTGGCGGCGGAGGCCCGCTATAACGAAGCGTTGAAGTTGATGGACACCCGCCTCCGAATGAAGACCAGCGCCACGGCCCTGGGCCTTATGGCCGATGTGCACCTCGCCAAGGGCGATACGGAGGCGGCGGAAGCCATTGGTCAGGCCTTGCTCGACGAGAACGCCACGAGCTACGCCGGCTGGTGCATCTTGGCCGAAGCCGCTCTTGCCCGTCACGATCTGGCTGCTGTCGCAACCGCCAGCCAACGGCTCAGCGCCCTGCGTCTCGGTGGACAACGCTACCTGCTCATCATGATGGCGCTCTACCAGGCGCGGCAGGACTGGGTCACGGCCAGCGGCTACGCCGTCCGTCTGCTCAAGACGGCTGAGAACCCGGCTCAGCTGCCACCCAGCACCCTTGAGGCGCTGCTCGCCTACTTTGGGGCGAGCCATGAGGCAACGCGCGTGACCGAAGTCAGCGAGGCGCTCGACGCGCGATATGCCCAGGATCTCGACGATATCAAGGCCAGCGTCAGCGGGATTGGCTCGCGCACGAAACCTTCCACCGCTCTGGTAGGAGATCTGATGGCCATCGCGGAGGCCGGTTCGCCGCCAACCGAGACACGGGTCTCGGTGTCCAAGGAGGAGCGCGAGAGAATCGCCGCAGCCGTCAGCACCACCTTCGGCTTCCAGCAGTTCCTTCCCGGCCAACTGGAGACGATGGCCTGCGTCTTCCGTGGCGACAACGTGCTTACTATCCTTCCCACAGGCGGCGGCAAGTCACTGTGCTACCAGGCGCCCGCCCTCGTCGCGGACTCCGGCCTCACTTTGGTGATCTCGCCGCTCATTGCGCTGATGAAGGACCAGGTCGACTCGTTGCCTGACCGCCTGCGCTCGCTGGCCACAACGGTCAACAGCTCCCTGGACGGCGATGAGCTGGACCGCCGCCTGTCGCGCGCGACCCGGGGCGACTACCGCCTCCTTTACGCCGCGCCCGAACGCTTACGCCAACCGGCGTTCCTACACACTCTCCGCTCAGCGGGAGTCACGCGCCTCGTCGTCGATGAAGCGCACTGCGTCAGCATCTGGGGGCATGACTTCCGGCCCGATTATCTCAAGCTGGCCGAAGCCTGGGAGGCCCTGGGCGAGCCGCCTATCCTCGCCCTAACCGCGACCGCCCCACCGCGCGTGCGCGGCGATATTCTTCAACATCTCAGCCACGGACGCCCGATGGCGCTGGTCACCGGCGACACATTCCGCTCCAACCTACGCCTGGAGGTCTTCGTCGCAGCGAACCAGGGCGCAAAGACGCGCCGCCTGGTCGCATTCTGTCAGGCAGCGGAGGGAAGCGGCATCGTCTATGCCGACACACGCGCGCGCTGCGAAGAGCTGGCTGCGTTACTTCGCGATCAGGGGATGGGCGCTGAACACTATCACGCCGGCATGGACAATCGCGACGAAGTGCAGGAGCGCTTCATGGATGGTCGAACCAGGATCATCGTCGCAACCATCGCCTTCGGGATGGGCATCGACAAGCCCGACATCCGCTTCATCGTCCACTTCATGCCGCCACGTTCACTTGAGTCATACTACCAAGAGGCCGGGCGTGCAGGGCGCGACGGGCAGCCTGCCCGTTGTCTGCTGATGGTTAGCCAGGGCGACCGGGCGCTGTTGACGCGCCGTATGGCGAGCAGCCTGCCCACTGTCGAGTTTCTGCGTCAGGTCTACGCCGTCGTCCAGCGCCAGTTCGGGCCCACCGGCATCGCCCGGGTCGCCGCAGGGGATCTCGAGCGCGCCCTTGACGTGGAAGAGACCCGCATTCGAGTGGCCTTGAGCATCCTGGAGGAAAACGGGCTCCTCAAACGCGGCCCCGACGTGCCACGCAGCACGTTGATCTCACTTCGTCAACAACCGGGCGCCCGGGTGCAGCCGGAGCTGTTCGGCACCTTCTGCAGGGCGGCCCGTTTGGTCCCCAAGCAGTGGCTCCAGGTGGATCTCGTCGACCTCGCGCAGAAGGCCGCCATTCCGGTCGAAGACATCGAGCGCCAGGTGCTTTCATGGGCCGACGACGGCCTGATCCAGTGCCGGTTCTCCGGACGAGACATGCTTCTGGAGCGCACCACGGCACCCAGCGATGCGGCACAGCGAATCCAACTGTGGCTTGATCGCTTTGCCACCATCCAAGCACAACGGATTGACGAGATCCTCGAATATGCCCGGACAGGCCACTGTCGCCACGGCCATCTCAACGCCTACCTCGGCGGTCGCGCCATCGCCCGCTGCGCGGCCTGCGACAACTGCGTCGTTCTGGCGGACACCCCTCAGGGCGACGCACAGACTGATGACGAGCTGTTGCTGCAGATCCTCAACTGCCTGGCAGAATCAGGGCACGGCTGGGGTAAGTGGAGCCTGATCTGGATACTCAGGGCATCTGACCGAGCGCCCGAGAGAGGACAGACCCTGAAGACGTATGGCGCCCTCCGCCTTCGATCAAGGTCAGAGGTCGAGGCGCTTGTCGACCGTCTCGTGCGCCACGGTCTGCTGTCGGCGCGTACACTCGACAATGGCGGCGTTGTCCTGGAGCTGGCGTCACCGGGCCTCGCCACGATCAAAAACCCTGCGCTCCTGCAGGTGCACATCCCAAGGCTTCAGCCGACGACTGCGGCAGCACAGCATTCACCCAGCGATGATGGCCTGTTTGCGCGGCTGCGCGTCTGGCGACGCGATGAAGCGAAGGCCCGCGGTGTCCCCGCCTATGTCATCCTGCACGACGTGCATCTGCAGGCCATCGCGGCGATGAAACCTACGCGCCCGGAAGCACTGCTCAGAATCGAAGGCGTGGGTGCCCGCAAGATGGCAGCATATGGCGAGGCGATTGTTGCGCTTGTGCGGGATTTTGTCGCCGGCCCGAACAACTCGACAACACCTCACTGAACCGGTAGGATACTCTGCGACCTTTGGGCTCTTCTTGGGAGCCCATAGGTCTTCTGCTCCATCATTCACACTCTATGGAGGCTCGCCGTGCAAGTCCTCGAAGACACAGCCGACGTTCTTGTGATCGGCGGCGGCACTGCCGGCACCATTGCCGCCATCCAGGCAGCCCGCGCCGGCGCGCGAACCACCGTCATTGAGATGAACGACCAGCTCGGTGGCACCATGACCACCGGTGGTGTCAGTGCGCCAGCCTACTTCTTCAGCTCTGTTCGCCAGATCGTCGCAGGCATCGGCTGGGAGCTCGTCCGGAAGACCAAGACTCTTGACCACACCCCGTGGCCTGACTTCAGCTCTCCCCATCCACATCGTCCAAGCTACCACATCGCCATCAACCCGGCAGTCTATGCCCTCGTCGCCGAAGAGGCGTGCCTGGAAGCGGGCGTCGACCTGCATTACCGCGAGATCCTCACTGGCATCACGAAGCAGGCCGCCGGCTGGACTGTAGAGACCGTTGGTGGCGAAGGAGGTCATCGACTGCACAGGCGATGCCGACGTCGTCGGCTTGCTTGGCTATCCCCGTGAGCGCGGCGAGACCCGCCAACCGGGCACCTTGATGTTCCGGTTCGGTGGCTACGATGCCGATTCTCTCGATGTTGAGATCGTCCAGGAGCACTTCGAGGAGGCCATGAAAGACGGCAGGCTACAGCCGGGAGACTACTGGCGAGCCGAGGACGCGCTCTTCATCGACTTCTTGCGCGGGGGCGGTGCCAATCAGCAGCATATCTTCGGCGCCGATTCCACGACATCGATCACTCAGACCCGGGCCAACATCGATGGACGTCGCGCCGTTCTGCGGCTGCTACGCTTCGTCCAGACGTTGCCGGGCTGCGAATCCACAACGCTGGAACAGCTCTTCACGATGGCAGCGGCACGCGAGACCTATCGCATCGTCGGCGAGACCACCATCACGTACGAGGACTATGTAGCCGGGCGGCTCTTCGACGATGCGCTCTGCTACAGTCTCTACTTCATCGATGTCCACACCGAGCACGGCGTTGAACACGAGTTCGTGCCACCGGGGCGCGTACCCACTGTGCCATTCGGCGCAATGATCCCACGAGGTAGCCGGAATGTGCTCGTCGCAGGCCGCACGTTGGCCAGCGACCGTCTGGCCAACTCCGCCCTCCGCGTGGAAGCCTCGTGCATGGCGATGGGCCAAGCTGTCGGTGCGGCGGCAGCACTGGGCGTGCGCCTGGGCATACCGTCTCGGGATGTGCCGATCGACGACATCCGCCATCTGCTCCGTCATCATGGCGCGGTTGTGCCGCCGGACCTCGAGGTGGGCAACGTATGACGGATCGTGAGACATTTACCCACGTCGTCTACGGCAACTGGGCCGAGTGGTTCCACTGCCCGACCGAGGAGTTTCGCCTCCCTGGGACCGTGGTCATACCGGATGCGGAGTTTGCCGGCTCCGGCGCCATCCACATCTGGACCATCGGCCGACGCGCCTTCGCCCGGCTCGATCCCGCCGTGGAGGCCGAGGTCGTTGGTGCGTTGGGCGAGAGAGTCGGCAACACAGCGGTGACGGAGGATCACCTACGCGCCGCGCTGGCGCCTGGACGTATCGACCGGGCTGAGGACAGCGTCCTTCGATACCTGTATCCACCCGATCACTTGCCGGCTTATCCGCCTAAGCACTTCATCATCCGTGCCGTAACCGCGGACGATGCCGACGCGTTGTCAGAAATGAAGGCGACGTGCACGCCCGACGAGGTCGAGATGGGTGAGGTCTCAGTCGAAGACGAGATCGGCTTCGGCTGTTTTGCTTCCCCCTTCGCGGCAGACGGACCCAGAATGGCGGCTATCGCGACTGGCTTCCGACTGACCGGCTTCATGGACATCGGAGTTCTGACTAGTCCAGCCTATCGGCGCCGGGGCCTGGGTAAAGCGGTAGTGAGTGCGCTGTGTACCTGGTGCCACGAGCTGCCGATCATAGCGCAATACCGCTGCCTGTTGGCCAATCCCGGTTCCTACGCCATCTCACAGGCTCTGGGTTTCAACCGCACCTTCACCCAACAGAGCATCTACCTGCGCATGTCCGACGTCACCACGGAAGATCGTTGAGCCCTCGAAGAGCCCATACGTCGGGCACGCTCCGTCGGTAAATAGCTGGATTTCGGTGATCCAGTGCTCCGATTGCCCCTCGGCGTCAGGGTGATATACCTCACAGCAGGTGCCGGTCAACCGGTAACCATGGGCCTTCGCCCAGGCCGCGAGCGCAAGCTCCGTGTTGCGAATGGTCAAAGGCCTTTCCTGATGGTACGCAGCGATGACAGTCGTCGAGCTTAGCCGCTTTGAGCTAATCTCGCCCTCTGCGGACACCCAGCCCTCCGCAATCTGCCACTGAATCTCACAGAGCCGCCTTTCGGGATCAGTCTCTCCTGCGTAGAACACACACTGGGGAGGACCAATGAGGCTACACCCCGAACGCTTCGCCCAGTCTCGTACCATCCACATGCGCGAGGGAGCGTTGAGAACGCCGCGGAACCGCGTGTAGGCGACGAGCTTAGGGTCAGTCTGCTTCTCGATAACCGAGAGGCGTTTGTAGTCGGCGGACAATGTGTTGTTGTTCATCGCCTCTAACATAACGCCAAAGCGTCTCACGGGCGTCTATTCCGCGCCCCCAGTTGGCCGGGCGAAACGCCGAGCCCCGTAACGCGCTGGGAGCGCCCCCCCCTCGCATCCTCAGCAGACTGCGCTACACTGGGGGCCATGACGGCCCAAGCACCATCCGCATCACTGAACCGGCTCGTCCTCCTTGGAACCCCCCACGCCGAGCTGGGTGGCCAGGTGGTCACTATTGCCCACCGCAAGCCCTTGGCGCTGCTCGCCTACCTGGGCGTAACCCAGCGCGTCCAGAGCCGCGAGGTGTTGGCAACGCTACTATGGCCCGAGCACGAGGCGCCGCGTGCCTACGCCTACCTTCGTAATGCGCTCTGGCAGCTTGGGCATACACCCCTCGGCTCCTGGGTCATCGCAGAACAGGACACGATCTCGCTGGACGATACGGTGTGGGTGGATGCTTCCGAAATGGACCGGCACCTTGCTGCCGCGCGAGCGCACACCCACAGTCCAGACGCGCTCTGCGCTGACTGCATCGCGCACCTTACGGAAGTGATCTCACTCTATCAGGGCGACTTCTTGGCGGGCTTCAGCCTGCCCGACAGCCCGGACTTCGAGGAGTGGCAATTCTTCCAGGCCGAACACCTCCGCCAGGAAGCTGCCGGCGCCCTTGAGCGCCTCACACGCCACCACGGCGCCCACGGCAGCATCGATATGGCGCTGTCGGCGGCGCGACGCTGGTCATCCCTTGACCCACTCAACGAGCCTGCGCAGCGAGCCCTGATGACGCTCTATGCCCAGGCCGGGCAGCGGGCCACGGCCATCCACCAGTACGACGCGCTGCTGCGCAACCTGAAATCTGCCCGGCTTGAGCCCGCACCTGAGACAGTCGCGACCTACAGGAAGGTCCGCTCAGGTGAGATCGAGGACGTGACAACGCCGGTGGCGAGTGATGTCGTCATCGCCGTCGCGGAGCCGCAGCCCCGCCACAACCTGCCCGTTCAGGCGACGACGTTTATCGGGCGCGATGCCGAACTGGCGGAGTTGTATGACCTGCTCGTACTTCCTGAGTGCCGCCTTATCACGCTCACCGGCCCTGGGGGGATTGGGAAGACGCGTCTGGCCCTGAAAGCCGCACAGGAACAGGTGCAGGCATTCCCTGATGGCGTCGCCTTCGTGCCTCTGGCTGCTGCAGCCGACCTAAGTGCTCTCATCTCGGCCATCGTTGAGGCCCTCGGCACATTCCTGTATCCGCAGAACGCCGTCGTCCCTCAGGAGCAGTTACTGATCTATCTCAGCGGGCGCAGGATGCTGCTATTACTCGACAACCTTGAGCACCTCCTCGAGCATTCCGGGCTGCTGGCAGACATCCTCGCCCGAGCGCCGGGAGTCAAACTCCTCGCCACTTCACGTGAACGGCTGAACCTTAGAGGCGAATGGGTCTTGGACCTTCGCGGGCTGCCCTATGAGGCTGAAGGCGATCAGCACTCGAAGGCCAGCGATGCGGCTACACTTTTCGTAGAGACGGCGCAGCGCATCAACGCTAGCTTCGCGCCGGATGCAGTTGAGTCCGCCGCTATCACCCGGATCTGCATGCTGGTCAGCGGTATGCCGTTGGGAATCGAACTGGCAGCGGCCTGGACCAAGATGCTGTCATGCACAGAGATCGCGGGCGAGATCGAGACTAGCCTAGATTTCCTCACGCTGACACTTCGCGACCTTCCGGAGCGCCACCAGAGCCTGCGTGCCGTCTTCGCCCGTTCCTGGGGGCTGCTGTCCGAGGACGAACGCCGCCATTTCCGCGCACTCGCTGTCTTTCGCGCAGGCTTCACGCGTGAGGCAGCCCAAGCGGTGGCAGACTCAAGCCTTCCGGCGCTCCTTGCCCTGATGGACAAATCCCTGCTCCGTCGCGGTGTCGAACAGGACCCTACCTCTGTCCGTACAAGCAGCGGGCGCTATGACATCCTGGAGGTGCTGCGGCAATATGCCGAAGAGCAGCTCCATGCCATACCCGGCGAGCTCGAGACGGTTCGGGATCGCCACGCCGTATACTACCTAGACCTCGTCCATCGTACTGAGGCGCTGCTCAAAGGGCCATTACTACCGCCCAACCCAACCGAGCAGCGGATAGCCCTGGATACGCTCCAGTGGGATATCGACAACATCCGCAGGGCCTGGGACTGGGCTGCAGACACAGGTATGTTCGAGGACATCGCCCGTGCCGCCCTCGGTCTCGCGATCTTCTGCGAGATGCGCAGCCGCTTCAGAGAGGGCGAAGCCCTATTCCGCCGTGCTGCAGACGCCCTCCAGGCGTCGGCGCCAGACCAACCACCGCCTCTGCTGGGTCTGCTGCGAGGCATCCAGGGCCAATTCATGACACGATACGGCTATATCGTCGAAGGTTGCGCCCTCATGGAGCAAGCGCGAGTTTTGCTGACACCTGCGGCAGACGCTGCGTGGCTCGCCCTGATGAACGTGATCACCTCCTACATCGATGTTGGGCTGGGCGTCGAGGCCCGCAAGCGTCGCATGGAGGAAAGCCTCCGCGCCTACCATGCGTCGGGTGATGGCTGGGGTATCGCGCTCACCCAGGAGGTACTGGGAGAACTCCTGGTGGCCGTGGGCGAAGCCGACGCGGCCGAAAAGGTCTTGGTTGATAGTCTCGCCTACCGGCGCCGGGTCGGCGACGATTGGGGCGCGGCGATGACCCTGCACACCATGGCCACAGCCAGCGCAATCCAGGGCAGGGGAGCTGAGGTGATGGCTCGGCTCAGCGAAAGTAAGCGGCTCAGAGAGGGCATCGGAGACGTCCGCGGAGTCGTTATCGTGCAGGAGCTCCAGGCTCGTTGGATGGCCTCCCAAGGCGACCCCACACAGGCCCTGGAGCTCTACGCCCGAAGCCTGCGCGGCTATCAGGACATCGGTGACTTAAGTGGCGTGGCGCATGTACTGTCACTCATGGGCATACTCCGCAGGGCCCTTGGGGATCTGCCTGGGGCGCTTACGACTATGCTCTCGGCGCTTGAACAGTACCGCGTGCTCGGCCAAGATCGGGCACGTGCCGAGGCGCTGCAACAACTTGGGCAAATCGCGATGCAACTGGATGCGCACCCGCAGGCCCGTGGCTATCTGTCAGAGAGCCTGGCGATACTCGAGGCTCTGGGTGACGACCAAGCCGCTGCAGCCGTTCGCGAGGATCTCAGCCGCCTAGAAGAGCTCGAATAGGGTATCCAGCACCTACGAAAACCACCGCGTGACCTCGTCAGAAGACTTCCTTGGACGCGCGCCTGGCGCCTCGTCAGGGTGCCCCAGTGCTACAGCAGCGACCATCACATGATCCTCGCCCAGCCAACCGCACAGCTCTTCGATCGCATAGAAGACGTCGCAAATCCACAACGTGCCCAGCCCACGGTCAGTCGCCGCCAGGAGCATATTCTGGATGGCAGCACCGATTGACTGGATGGCCACAATGTCGAAGAGACGGTCGGAATACGAGCGATTCAGATCGGCGTACGTCGCATCCTGGTTGAAAACGAACACTGTCACGGGTGCACGCGCCATAATGCCCGCAGACCGCTTACTGCTGCCGGGATCCACGCCCTGAGCCTCGAGCTTTGCAATACCTTGTCGCATCACCGCCACCATCTCGGCGCGACGCGCTTCGCCGTGTACCACGACGAAGCGCCACGGCTGGCGGTTCTTGCCGGATGGGGCAAGCGTTGCGGCGTGGAGCACGGCCCGAATGTCTTCCTCCGAGACTGGCTGCTCCTTGTACCTGCGAATGCTCCTGCGCTGTGCTATCGCGTCCTGTACCAGCATAGGCTCCTCCTTTCCCATTCTGCGGACCGCGGGCATCTTGCCTGCTCCGGCTGCGGGCGAGTAGGCTGAAGGCTATCTCCGATCACCCGCGGTCCATGTGTCACGCTTCCAGGCCCGTAATCCCTCCAACGATCTCCGCATACCCCGGATCGGCTTCGGCCAGCGAACGCATCTCCCCAAATGCTGCATCCCCCTCCAGCGTGAGTGCCGCAATCCGGTCCATCGCATCCAGCACCGATGGCTCCTCGACCGACCGGCCCAGATATCCCGTTCCGTGGTCCCACGGCAACACCTCGAACTTGCTGAACGCCAGGAAGTCGCGGATGAGGTCGCCCTGCACAAACCCGAGACCGTGCATATCGAAGATCCCGAAACTGTCGGGATCAGCCTCCCCACTGCGACAGAGCTGCCACGCCCTGCCCCCAACGACGAATCGGTCGCGCGGCACGTCCAGGGGATCGAAGTCGAGCTGGAGCGCCTCCTGCATCAGCGCATCGAGCTGTGCGTCCACCAACATCCACCGCCCTTCCCCGGCGTTCCAGGTCTCCACCACCCAGTGGTCCTCGTAGTGGTTGGGCAGGAAGTAGGTGCCGAAGCCGCACCGGGCTCGTGCGGGCGTCCCCTGATACCGCAAGATCGCCGCCATGACCACTGAGAAGTCCCGGCAGTTGCCGACCAGCTTGCGCTCATGCGCCCGGGGCTCGGTCAGTGGGCCGTCATCGAGCTCAAAGAGCCGTGCCAGCTTCTGATCGACACGACGCAATTGCACCTCTCCCTGCCGCGCCTCTGTTAGCTTCACCCCGTACCGCTCGGCCCAGAAGATATGCAACATCACCCCCTGCACGACCTTGACCAGGGCGCCGATATCCCGTGGGAGAGCGTCGAATGCCCAAGCATAGCTGCCGGGATCCGTCATAGGCCCCTTGGCAGCGTAGTAAGCCAGCACCTGCGGTGAATCTGCCATCGGCACCCCTTTTAACTGAGGAGGAAGCACTCTACAATTATAGGCAACCCTGGATGCCTACAAGAATGGAGGCACAACGATGACACCTGCCGGACAACTCGCAGCCTGGGCCGACCGCCTCCGCGGCATTTCCGCAATGGGTCTGCACTTCGTCAGGAATATCTACGACGAACACAACTATCGAGCCATTCAGGACATCGCGATGGCAATGCTGGCACTGGCAACCGAAACGCCCATGGAGACGATGGAGTCTCTGCGAGCCCCAATCTTTGCGCGCCCGACTCCGCTTGCTACGGGGGACGCTGCCGTAATCGACCCAGATGACGACAGAATGCTCCTTATCCGCCGGGCTGACTCCGGGCAGTGGGCCATGCCGGGGGGCGCGCTCGAAGTAGGTGAGACTCCGGCTCAGGGGGTTGTGCGTGAGGTCCTTGAAGAGACCGGCATCCGCTGTGAGGCCGTGCGACTCGCGGGAGTGTTTGACTCGCGCCTGTGTGGCACCACCAGCCGCCACCACCTCTATCACTTCGTGTTCGTCTGCCACCCGCTCAACCGAGGAATCGCGGAATCCGCCCTGACGCCCAACGAGGTACTGGAGACGGCCTGGTTCGCCGCCGATGAGCTGCCAACGGAGTTCTACCCAGGCCACGCGATCCGAATCGCCGAGGCCTTCAGGCTCTGGCGCGGAGAGACCCGCGCCTACTTCGACCGCTGACCGCCCAGGTGTCGGGGACTTCCGAAAGTCCCCGGAACCTTCGACCGGAGTACGAAGGCTGCGCCCGCGCGAAATGTGCCTATTCGGGAGGAGGGTTTGCTCCGGAACCGGAACCGGTCTATAGTGCTGCCGTGATCACACCATCATCTGCGAGTCGCCCGGCGGCGCACAGCAGCACGGCACTGCTGGTGGTCGCTCTGTTGATCTTTGATAGCCTCCATTTCGTCTTCGCGCGGCTGCTGCTGCCCCATATCGAGCCACGTGCGTCGGCGCTGTACGTGATGGTCATCAGCACGATCGAGGTAGGTGCATTCGGCGTAGTCACAGGGCGCCTCCACTGGGGGGCTGTAGGGAAGCACTTCGGGTTCTTCGCAGCTATCGGCACGCTCATTGGGGTCAATATGTCGATCCACTACGAAGCGATGGCCTTCATCGATCCCGGCACGGCCTCGCTCATAAACCAGACCGCGGTCCTCTTTGGCCTGGGCCTGGGCGTCTTCTGGCTCAAAGATCGGCTGGGGCCCCTACAGGTCGGCGGAGCTCTGCTGGCCCTGGCCGGCGTCTTCGTCATCTACTTCCAGCCGGGTGACTACCTGCGGCTCGGCGCTCTGCTGATTGTCGTTGCCTCATTGGCCTACGCGCTACACGCCGCGCTGACCAAGCGCTATGGCG
>JALOOJ010000171.1 GCA_025454475.1 Anaerolineae bacterium | reverse complement strand
CCCCTTGGAGCTGACGATCGAGGCCGCTCGTGCTCTGTATGGCGATGCGGACAGCGTCCACGATTTTGACCATATCCTGCGCGTCCTTGCGCTCGCTCAACGCATCGCCGCCGTGGAGGGTGCTGATCCCTGGGTTGTACGTACCGCGGCGCTCTTGCACGATTGGGGACGTGCCGAAGCTCAGACGTTCGGGCGTAACCACGCCGTAGAAGCTGCCGAGCGGGCCGAGGCTTTTCTGCACGGGCTTGGAGTACCGGAGCCAAGGATCCGTGCGGTAACCCAGGCAATTCTAGCGCACAGGTTCCGGGCGGCCCCACCACCGGAGACGCTGGAGGCACGGGTGCTTTTCGATGCGGACAAGCTGGACGCCATCGGCGCGATTGGCGTCGCGCGGGCGTTTGCGTATGGCGGCGCGCATCAACAGCGGCTATGGGCATCCCGCGACACGGTCGATGAAGCACGCTGGCAAGTGGAGGGTGACGATCCGGCGCAGCATACGCCGGTCCACGAGTTTGTGGTCAAGCTCTCCCACATCAAGGATCAACTCTACACAGGCGAGGGCCAACGCATTGCCGCCCAGCGTCACGCCACCATGGAGGCCTTCTACCGGCAGCTTGACGCCGAGGTCCGAGGCGAGTGCTGATCGGCTCCAAGCACCAATGAGGGGGCACAGTGATCTGTGCCCCCTCGTTCTGTGGGTGTGTTCGGGTTCCGCTACTGGTCGCGTTGCCGAAGGTGCGGGTAGAGCAGGACGTCACGGATCGATCGGTGATCGGTGAAGAGCATGGCCAGACGATCGATCCCTAAGCCGAATCCGCCATTCGGTGGCATCCCGAACATCATCGCCTGTAGGTAATCCTCATCCATGGGCTGTGCTTCCTCATCTCCGGCTTCGTAGGCGCGTCCCTGCTGCATGAACCGCTGTTCCTGCTCAAACGGATCGTTAAGCTCCGTGAACGCGTTGCCCATCTCCATACCGCCGATAAACATCTCGAATCGTTCAACGTGCGTCGGGTCGTCCGGTTTCTGCTTGGCAAGCGGCGAGATCTCAACTGGGTAGTCGTGAACAAATGTGGGCTGAATCAGGTCCGGCTCAGCCTCACCCAACAGCGTGTCGACCAGATGTCCCCAGGAAGCGTCGCTGGCTGCATTGAACCCGCGTTGCCGCATTTCCTGGCGCAGGCTGTCGCTGGTGGGAAATGCCACATAGTCAATGTCTGTGGCCTGCCGGATCGCGTCGCGCAAGGTGACGCGCCGAAATGGCGGGGTCAAGTCGACAGTGTTTTCTCCGAAGGTTATCTGGCGAGATCCCAGGGTGGCTTCTGCCGCGTACGCCAGCATCTGCTCAACGGTCTCCATGATCCCGAAGAGATCCGTGTAGGCGCAGTAGAACTCAAGCTGGGTGAACTCGGGGTTGTGCTTGTACGAGACCCCCTCGTTTCTGAAGTCACGCCCGATCTCATAGACGCGTTCGTACATCCCGACAAGCAGGCGCTTCAGATAGAGCTCGAATGAGATCCGCAGATAGAGATTTTGTTTGAGCTGGTTGTGATAAGTCGTGAATGGGCGCGCTGCTGCGCCGCCGTAGATCGGCTGAAGGATCGGTGTCTCCACCTCGAGGTAGTCATGGTTATCCAGCCAGGCGCGCAACGCGGTGATCATCCTGGAGCGTACGCGGAAAATATCACGAACCTCCCGGTTCACCGCCAGATCGGCGTAGCGCTGCCGATACCGTTCCTCGACGTCGGCGAAAGCGCTGAAGCGTGTGATGGCCCCGCTTTCGTCCTCCACCTCCTTCGGGATCGGCAGCGGCGTGATTGCCTTGGCCAACATCACGACCGTCTCGGTCTGCACGCTGATCTCACCTGTTCGAGTGCGGACCATTGTCCCGCTAGCCTCGACAAAGTCTCCCAGATCGATGGTGCGCTTCGCCAGCGTGAAGGCATCTTCGCCCAGTTCGTTGCTGCGGATGAACAACTGCAGCCGATCCGAGCTGTCCTCAATGTGCGCGAACATAAGTCTGCCCATATCGCGCATACTGACGACGCGACCTGCTACGGTGACGCGCGGCGCAGCAGCATCGGCAGCGACCGCGGCTTCATACGCAGCAATGGCCTGCACCGTCGTGTGCGTGCGGTGTGAGCGGTGTGGGTATGGGGCGACGCCGGCTTCCTGCAGCCGGGCTGCTTTCTCGGCACGTTGACGCTCCAGCTCGCTGAGTTCCATAGGCTGAGCCTAGCTGATCGAGATGATCTCGAAGACCAGATCGCCGTCAGGAGCTCGCACTACGGCATTGCTTCCGACGCGCTTGCCGATCAGTGCCCGGCCAAGCGGCGATTCGTTGGAAATGCGCCCATTGCTGGGATCCGCCTCTGAGGAGCCGACGACGAAATACTCCTCTTCATCGCTTTCCCCGCGCTCCTTGACTTTCACCGTGCTCCCAATGGCGACCACATCGGTGTTCGGCCCGTTCCTGGAGATAATCTGGGCCTTGCGAAGTCTTTCCTCAAGGTCGAGGATTCTTCCCTCCACGAAAGCCTGCTCGCTCCTGGCGATCTCGAGCTCTGCATTCTCGATCAGCTCACCTTCGCCAAGCGCATTGTGCAGCCTCTCAGCTACTTCGAGACGGCGGACGGACTTGAGGTGCTCAAGCTCCTGGCTCAGGGTCTCGAATCCTTCTTGAGTCAGATAGACGATATCGCGACTGCTCATGGGTTGCTATCCTCCGGACGCCCACGCATATGTGACAGGGCCATGATAAAAACAAAACCCGGAAGCCCTCCTCAGGGCTTTCAGGTTCGACTATTATACCATTTATTGGCCGACTGTAAAGGAGATCCCCGAGTCTACGCGGAAAGGGCGCGTGCGCCGGATGCCCGGACCACAAGCTGCCCTGAGATACCTCGCCTGTTGGGATGGCACGACCTTGGATCGCGCCTTCAGTCTTCGACGATATCCTGGACCACGCGCCGTATCTGTTGAGCTATCAGGCTTTGGGGTTGCATCTCAACCATCGATCTCCCGTTTTGGAGACTCGCATAGGCAAGGTCCGGGACAGGCGGGATGGCTGCGATCATCTCAAGGCGGATCATCTGCTCGATCATCGAGAGGCTGACAGTGCCGGAGGCCGGGGCTCGATGGATCAGCGTAGCTCGAATCTTCTGTCGCATGATCCCTAGTCTCTCCAGTGCGGCGGTCATCGTCTCGGTGAGAGCAACCCCGGCACGGTTGGGCTCCACCGCGAGGATAACTCGGTCGCATAGGGCCACGGCCTCCCGCTGAGGCTCATCGAGCCGTGGTGGGAGATCCAGCAGCACGTAGTCAGATTCCGCTCTCAGGTACTTGAGAATGGAGCGCACGTGACCTCGGCTGCACGGAATCCCCGTACCCGCAGGCTCCGGGCTTGCCAGGAGCACGCGCAACCCAGACGCGTGCCTGACCATAGCCTGTCGTACTCTGTCGGCCGTGAGGTATGACAGTGGCTTGCTCAAGAGGGTTGGGAGACCGGGGGCTGCATTCGTTGGGGTGTCGAGGCCCATGTGGTAGGCAAGCACTGCTGCGCCATCTTGGAGTTCCACGAGGGCGGCTGACGCTTCCGGGTGCATGTGCATCAGCTCGACCGCCGTGTTTATCACCAGCGTGCTGGTACCTGTCCCGCCTTTTGCCCCCAGGAATCCAATGACCCTACCGCGCTTCTGCTCGTCCCGTGGTGGCGCCTGCCGCTCAAGCAGTGTCTCAACGCGAGCGGCGAACTCTTTTGGGCGAACAGGTTTGGTCAGATAGTCGTCTGCACCTGCCTGGAGGCCAGCAACGCGATCGTTGACTGCGGCTCGGGCGGTGAACATCAGGATAGGGATGGACTCGGTCGCTGGGTGGTTGCGCAACTTGGTGACGACCTCATACCCATCCATATCAGGCATCATCACGTCGAGGACGATCAGCGCGGGCTGCATCTCAAGGGCTTTCTGAATGGCCTGCTGGCCGCTTGAGGCGACCGCCACTGCATAGCCCTGGCGCTCAAGCATCAGGCCCACAAGCTTGAGGGCGTCTACGTCGTCGTCAGCGATGAGGACCAGGCGCCGTTCCATTCGCGCGCTCACTTCCCTGGAAAGAGGTATGACTCATTATACCGTTTCACGTGAGTACCACAAGCATCCTGCCGCGCAACAGCATGCACTCGAGTGCCCGGCTGGGCCGTCAGTTGGCGATCAGGCCTGCCAAGACGAGGCCGAGCACGCCAGTGATAGCGATGACCACAAGGCTGTACTGTGTGGTGCGGCGCAGGACGTCGCTCTCGCTTCCGCTTAGTCCGACCGTGCTGCAGCCGACCATGACTTTGGCCGGTGCAAAAACGGATCCGACCGCCGCGCCAGCATTGTGCAGCGCCAGTGCCAATGGGACGAACAAGCTCAGCTTCTCGGCTACCTGAAGCTGCAGAGCGCCCATCAGCACATTCGCATTGGTGTTGCTCCCTGTCATAAAGGCCCCGAGCGCTCCGATGAACGGCGCAACCAGCGGGAAGAGTCGTCCCGCTAGAGCCGCCATCGCGGCAGCCAACTCGGATACCATCCCTGATGCCTGCATCGTGATGGCCATAGCCATCATCGTCAGGATGCCGAGTGTGGACTGCATCCCGCTTTTTAGCACTCCCGCACGGATCTTCGCGCCACTTCCCGGCGGCAAGCTGCCGCGGGCTGTCGCCAACAGCACCGCGATCCCAGCAGCATAGACGAGCAGCGCACCAGGGTGACCAAAGACCGAGATTGCCTGGGTCTTCCCAGCAGCAAGTATGGTACCATCTGCCAGACTGCGTGCAGGGATGTCGAACGCGATCTTCCAGCGACTCAGGAGCGTCGACAGGGCAGGCACAAAGTTGACCACCATTATGATCGCAATGAGCACCACATAGGGCAATGTTCGCATCAGGGCAAATCCACCGGTTGCTTGCTCAATCTTGCCCTGTTGGGTTCGGCGCCGGCGATACAGTGCCCAAATGCCCCCAACGGCAAGTCCCCCTAGCGCTCCCAGCATGGCTGCGATGTTCACCAGACCTATGCGGACGGCCACGTATTGCACGATGCTCATTGTCAGGCCCATCGATAGCATGGGGCCCAACCCACGTCCTACGTTTCCCTTTCCGGCTGCCATTCCGAGGACGATCACTCCGACCACCAAACACACGAATCCCAGGATCGCCGCCATCCAGGGAGCAATGAGCGCACCCTCGAGCCCAGTCGCCGACACCAGCGCTTCATACGAAGCGCCAAGCGAGCCGAAGGAGATCGACCAACTGTGTCCCATTGACGTGATGATCACTGCGCTTGGAGCTGGCAATCCCATTGAGACGAGGATAGGGGCTACGACGGCAACGGGAACACCGTAACCGCCTACGCCCTGTAGAAATGAGGAAAAGCCATAGGCCAGAAGCAACACCTGCAGAGTCCTGCCTGGCGCGAGTCGCTGTAGCATCTCGCTCATCGCAGCAAGTGTGCCGTCGGCCTCTGTAACGCGGAAGAAGAGCAGGGCGCCCCAGATGATGTAGAGCACGTACAGGGCTCTGAACAGCCCCTCTATCTGCGCCCACAGAAGGACGCGTGGCCCGGCGCCGAACCGGAGTGCCGCGATTAGCAGCGCCGCCGCCCAGCCTGCCGCTCCGGCCTTCGCGCCGCTCCACCGATACTTGACCATCAACAAGAGGATGATCACCAGAGGGATGCTTGCCAGAAGTGTGTTCATAGTCTCTACCTTGGGCGCCCCAAATACAGCAGAACCGACGCCCTTGGGCGCCGGTTCCAGAGATTAGTGATGGGCTGTCTGTTACGAAAATCGATAGGCCAATCTACGAGGATCGAGTATCAGTTCTCGCCGTACAGTTGGCCCTTAAGCATCATCATCTCGCGCTTGAACCCGTCGTCTTGCTCTAGCCTGGCCCGCACGCGCTCATAGCCGTAGAGCACCGTTGTGTGGTCGCGTCCCCCAAGTTCGGCGCCGATCTGTGGGAGCGAAGCGTCGGTCTCTACGCGCATGAGGTACATCGCGATCTGACGCGGTTGCGCGATACTCCTGGTACGGCGCGTGCCGCGGAGCTCCTCGGGCGAAACGTTGAAGAAGCTCGCGACGGCCTTGATGATGTCATCCGCCGACACCTCCGGTCGATTGGGCAGCAGGTCAGCCAGGGCTTTCTCTGCGACCTGCTTATCCAGCGGCAGGCCGGTCAGCCGGCTCATTGCTAACACGCGGTTTAGCGCCCCCTCAAGTTCGCGAATGTTGCTTTCGATGTTGGTGGCAATGTAGCTCAGGAGTTCATTGGGCACGACGATGCTGTTCTGTTCGGCCTTGGACTGCAAGATCGCCATGCGCGTCTCGTAATCGGGGGACTGGATGTCGACCATTAAACCCCACTCAAACCGCGATCGCAACCGTTCCTCCAACGTGACCATCGCCTTGGGCACTCGATCACTGCTCAACACGATCTGCCGACCGTTGTCGCGCAGCGTGTTGAAGGTGTGGAAGAACTCCTCCTGGGTGCTCTCCTTGCCCGCGATAAACTGGATGTCATCAACGAGCAGCACATCGGCGTTTCGATATCGCTCCCTGAACTGCTCGGTGGTGTGGGTGCGAATAGCCTCGATGAGTTCGTTCGTGAATGTCTCTGAAGTGATGTAGATGACCTGCAAGTTCTGCCGAAAGCACAGATGCCCGATAGCGTGGAGCAGATGTGTCTTCCCAAGCCCAACGCCGCCGTGGATGAACAGTGGGTTGTAGGCCTTGGCGGGTGATTCAGCTACTGCCTGCGACGCCGCTTGTGCGAGCCGGTTGCTGGGCCCAACAACGAAGGATTCAAACGTGTAGCTGCCGTTCAGCCCCGGATCGCGCGGCGGCTGGTGTGGGGTGGTATCGACTTCCAGAAACAGGGCTGGGACTGGGTTATCAGCCTGCTTGGCGTCCCAGACCACAAAGCGCGCCTCCATACTTTCGCCTGTGAGTCGGGCAAGTGTTCGCTTGATGACCGGGTAGAGCCTGTTCTCCAGCCACTCGACGGCGTAGCCATTCTTGACCCCGATGACTAGCGTGTCTTCGTTCTCCACGCCAATCGCGTGTGTGTCCCGGAGCCACGTGTCAAAGGTAGCCCGCGCCATCTTGAGCTCGAGCTCACCTAGCGTCGCTTGCCATAATCTTTGTGGTGTGAGATCGTTCACTCAGATCTCCTTGTGTGCTGTTGGCGCACGAGTTATCCTTCCTCGCTCTGTTACGACGATTTACGGAGCAGTGACGCAGGTCCCCACAACTCGTGCCCTAGGCATCTCGAGGCAAAGCCTTGCAGAGCGAGTAGGGGCTCAACCTAGGCTCTCAGATACCACCCGCCTTGGCGCTTCCTGTGAGCTATCTGATGACTGAGCATACTCGCACCGAGCGAGACCTTCCGGTAGATCTGTTACTGAGTAGAGCCGCAGTACCAGAGCACCACTGCTATTGTACCAAGATCCCCCTGTTCGCGCAATGGGCGAAGGCCGGTTTTGCCTTAAAAAGCCACGGACTTTAATCTTGCACGGGTGCCTGTGGAGAGCAATCCTGAATATCCCTAGATGCGCCACCGGTAAGAGGGGTACACCACTAGATGCCTGACTTGGGGTGTGGATACCTTTGTGGATAACCCGATGCCGTTTGCCCAAACAGAGCATATTGCAGAGAAGTGGTCTACCCCGTTTTTGAGCTACCTTCTCCGCGGCTTTCATAGTAACAGCAGAGCTGTTGCAGCGTGCAGATCTCACAGCGCGGCCTTCGCGCAACGCAGACGGTGCGGCCGTGCTCGATGATGTTCAGGTGATACACGTAGAAGAGTTCCGTGGGCAGCAGTTGCTCCAACAGCAAGTGCGCCTGTTCTCTCGATGTCCCGGGGGGAATCAGGCCGAGCCGGCGTGTGACGCGGTGGACGTGCGTGTCGACAGGGAACGCCGGCCTCCCCATGGCGAACAGCAACACGATGGCAGCCGTTTTGGGGCCGACGCCATCCAGCCCGAGCAACCAGGCCCTGGCCGCTTCCAGGGGAAGGCCCCGCAGAAACTCCAGTGAGATTTGCCCCTGCTGCTCTGTGATGGTGCGCAACGCGTTCTGAACGCGTGGGCCTTTGGTCGGTGCGAGACCTGCCGGGGAGATAGCCTCGATGACGTCGGCCGTCGGAGCGTCGCGGACCGCTTCCCAGGTTGGGAAGCGGTTCCGCAGTCGATGGTAGGCGATATCGCGATTGTGGTCGTTCGTATTCTGGCTGAGGATCGTGTTCACCAAGGC
>JALOOJ010000170.1 GCA_025454475.1 Anaerolineae bacterium | reverse complement strand
GCGCCGAGCCTGCGCGAGGCGATTGCGATGATCTATGCCTCAACCGATCCCAGCGAGGTACTGGTGCACAGCGGTGCGGAGGAGGCGATATTCCTGTATATGCACGCAGCGCTCGATGCCGGCGACCATATCGTCGTGCAGGCTCCGTGCTACCAGTCGCTGATGGAGGTGGCGCGCGGGCTGCGGTGCGAGGTGACGCCTTGGCGAGGTCGCCCGCAAATCGGCTGGGCTCCGGATCCTGATGAGCTGATCACGCTCCTCAAACCGAATACCCGCGCCGTGGTCACCAACTCGCCGCACAATCCCACGGGCTATCAGATGCCCAAGGAGGTCTACCACTATGTGGTGGAGATGGCAGAAAGGCACGGGTGCCTGCTGCTCTCAGACGAGGTCTACCGGGAATCTGAATATCGCGAGCTCGATCGGTTGCCCGCGGCCTGTGATCTCAGTTCAAGGGCTGTGTCGCTCGGCGTGATGTCCAAGACATACGGGCTCCCGGGATTGCGGATCGGCTGGGTCGCCACACACGATGCTTCCTTGCGCGAGCGGATGGCGCAGCTTAGAGACTACACTACGATCTGCAGCGCGGCGCCCAGCGAGTTTCTGGCGACGGTGGCGCTGCGTCACCGGGCTGAGCTTGTCGACAGGACGGTAGCACTGCTACGGCATAACCTGGCTCTCGTGGAATCCTTTATGGCGCAGCACGCGGACATATTCTGGTGGCTGCCTCCCGGGGCGGGTCCCATTGCTTTTCCAGGACTAGCGGGGCGTGCAGCGGCGATGGGTGCTGAGGCTTTCTGCGAGCAGGTAGTGCGTGAGACGGGGGTGCTGCTGCTGCCGGGCACCGTCTATGATGTGCCCGGGCACGTGCGCATCGGGTTCGGACGTCGTGACCTTGCGACAGCGTTGGACAAGCTTTCGAGGGCTTTGACGCGCCAGGGCGTCGGGATATACTGATTTCGAACCGACTCATCTCCTCCGCTCTACGGCCTGGAGCCTGATGTGAGCACGCCGGACAACACGACGACGCTGATGACGAAGGTGCTACTTCCCCGTCGCCGGGACGACGTGTTGACGCGCCAGCGCCTCCTCAACGATCTCTACGACATGGTGGACTATCGACTGGCGTTGGTCTCTGCACCAGCCGGCTATGGCAAGACCACGCTGCTCGTCGATTTCGCCACCGATCTCGAGCATCCTGTGTGTTGGTACGCGCTCGATGCCAGTGACCACGACCCACGCCTATTCCTGGAGCGGCTCGTCGCTTCGGTGCGGCATCGCTTTCCGGATTTTGGCGCCGAGACGCTGCGCGCGATCGCGGCAAGCGCCGATCTTGGTGGGGGCGCGCCGAGTGTCGTGCGCATCCTGGTCAATGAGATCGTCACGCGGATATCCCGATGGTTTGTGCTGGTGTTGGACGACTACCACGCGCTTGGCCGCTCGCCCGAAGTCGATGGCATCATCAGCAATTTCGTTGCATACCAGCGCGATCAGTGTCTTACGGTCATCGCCAGCCGCACGGTGCCGAACCTGCCCCTGATCATCCCGCTGGTGGCGCGTGGCGGTGTGGGCGGCATTGGGCCAGATCAAATGCGTTTCCTGCCCGAGGAGGTTAGGGACCTATTCGCGCATAACTACGGTACGGAGCTGACGCTAGCGGATGCAGCGGCGCTGGCTGACCAGTCTGAGGGGTGGATCACCGGATTGCTGCTCACGGCCTACACGCGGTGGCAAGGAGTCCTGCAGAGCTGGATGCGGGCGCGTGATTCACGCGAGCCAGTCTATGACTACCTGGCTCAGGAGGTTTACAACCACCAACCCGTCGAGATGCAGCAGTTCCTTGGTGCGTCGTCGACACTCGACGAGATGAATGCCACACTGTGCCGTGAGATCCTCCAGGCCGAGCGTGCATCGGATCTGCTTCAGGTGCTGGAGACAGAGAATCTCTTCGTCACGCATCTGGAAAACGACTGGTATCGCTATCATCATCTCTTCCGCGAGTTTCTGCAGAGCCGCTTCCGCCACAGAGACGAAGCCGCCTGGAGGGCGCTCCATCGCCGCGCTGCAGAATGGTTCGAGGCGCACGGGCAGACGCGTGAAGCCGTGGCGCACTATCTGGCGGTCGGAGACGAGGCGTCGGCAGCGGAATTGATGGCCCAGATCGCGCTTGATCTGTACGTGAGCGGTCAGCTGACGACCCTAATGACCTGGCGCGACAAGGTGCGAGATGAGGTCCTGGTAGCCCAACCGCGCTTGGCACTCTATCAGTCTCGTGCCGCCTATAAGCTCGGACGCCGCGAGGCTGCTCTCGGCCTGACCGAGCTTGCCGAGTTGGGATACCTTGCCGCGCGCGATGGGGAAGGTCTGGTCTATACGCTCTTGCACCGCTGCCAGATCTGGCTTGCGCAAGGGCGAGCTGATGTAGCGCTTGGCCTCGCGACCTCGACACTTGCGCTCATTGAGCAGGAACACCTTCCGGTAGGACACGAGGCCCATCGTGTGCTCGGGCTGGCGTTTGTGGACCGCGGCGATCTGCAGCAAGCGTATGGGCACTTACGTCAGGCTCTGGAACTGAGCGATGCGCAGAGCACACCGTATGCACAAGCCCTGGCTCGGACCGGACTGGCGCTCTGTATCAGCCTGATGGGGCAGTTGCACGATGCGGTGCGGCTCAATCGGGAGGCCGTGGCGATCTGGCGTCGGGTGGGTAGCGATGCCGGGCTCGCCGACGAGCTGAATGACCTGGGCTTTCATCTCTATGCGTTGGGCGAGTATGATGAGGCGATGGGCTGTCTGCAGGAGGCGCTGGCGCTGAGCCGGCAGACGGGACTACGACATGCCGAGGCCGCTGCGCTCGTGAATCTGGGCGAGCTCACGCGTGACCTCGTCCTGCTAGACCAAGCTGCCGACTACCTCGATCAAGGACATCGCCTCGCCCGGGCCATCGACGACGCCTTCCTGATCGCCTACAGCCTGGAGGCCCAGGGGCTCGTGCTCCTGGCGCAGGAGCGCTACCCGGAGGCTGTCGCCGCAATCGAGTCGGCCCTGGCGCTAGCGATCGCCCAGAAGTCCGACTACCAGACCAGTCGATACCGTGCCTCTTTGGCTGTCGCCAGAGTTGAGAGCGGCGCGATCGATGCGGGGCTCAGCGAGATCGAGGCGGCGACTGCGCTGTTGGCGACGATCGGCTCGCCTACGGAGCTCCACCGCGGATTAGTGCTCAAAGCGTGGGTGCTCCATCGAGCTGGGCGTTCAGCCGAGGCCGTGGCATTGGTAGGGCAGCTATTGGACACCCTGCCCGCTGCGTCCGAACTGCAGGTGTTCATCAGCGTGGGCAAGCCAGCTCGCGCGCTGCTCATGATGGTGCGCAAGTCCACGGAGGCCGACAGCGTCCGAGCGCAGCGCATCAAGGCCATTCTCCAGCGCTTCCGGGAGTTGGAACGGGTAGTGAGTAGACTCTACCCGCTGGCCACCGCGCCGAAGCGCGCGGCGGGGCCGGCGTTGCGCGTCTATGGGTTCGGATCGGGCCGCGTGGAGCTTGGCGGTGAGGCCATCCCGCCATCGTCATGGGGCTCCGTGACCGCCAGGCAATTGCTCTTCTACATGCTGGTCCACGGTGCACGCTCCCGCGAGCAGATCGTCGCCGATCTTTGGCCGGAGCTGTCGGCGCAGAAAGCGAAGACGAGCTTTCACACTACGAAGTTCAGGCTGAACCGTGCTCTGGGGCGTGACGTGGTCGATTTCGACGGCCATTTCTACACGCTACATCCCGATCTCGAGGCCTGGTTCGACGTTGCCTTGTTTCGCGCCCTTCTGCGAACGTGGCGCGAAACGCAGGATGTGGATGCTCTGGAGCGGGCCACCGAGCTGTATGCAGGCGACTTCGTGACCGACTGTTATAGTGATTGGTGTGAGCTGGAGCGCGAGGCCTTGCGCGTGCGTTGTATGGAGGCACTCGAGACGTTGGCCGAGCGCCTGGTGTCCCGGCGCCAGTACCGCCGCGCGATCCGCGCGCTGCGGCAGGCGCTGACACTGGATCCGACCCGTGAGACTTTCCACCAGCAACTGATGCGGGCCTATGCGCTCTCGGGAGATCGGAGCAGCGCCCTGGCCCAGTATGAGCGCTGTGCGGCCGAGCTCCGTGAAGGACTTGGCGCCGCGCCATCGCAGGCGACCGTGCAGCTCTACGAGCGCATCCTCAGGGAGGTGCCGCTAGACTAGCTCAGCCGCTGTGACATTCCGAGCGTCGCATCGTGGTTGGCCAGAGAGCTACCAGGCCGTGCGGGAATCTCAATCTGCACGGCCTGGTATCATGGTGGCGGCTCTTACTCAGCAGGATAGCCAACCCGCGGAGATGCCTGATCCCGTAACCGGTACGTATACCGTTTCGTAATCGGACATTGTTACCCTATGGGCAACTCAAGCAGAATACGGTATGAGGACCAGGAGGTCAAGTGATGAAAGCTCGGATGCAGTTGGCACTGATGAAGATGGATGATCTGCGCGTCGTTCGTGTCGTGGCCATTGGCCTTGCGCTGGCGCTCGCGCTGGTGGCACAGGTGCTACCCGGCGGGGCCGAGGTTGTATACGCTTGCCCGGCGACCGGTGGCGGTGGCTGCACTGGCGGGTAGCAGGGAGGAACACTATGTCAGACATGGCATTGCGAAGTCTTATCGCCCACGCAGTGGTTGATCCGCAGTTGTGCACGAAGCTCCTTGATGGTGAGCGGGAACACGTTCTCTCTCAGTTCGAGCTTAGTGATATGGAACGTTTGGCACTTCGGGGCATTAAAGCATCCTCGCTGCAGGCTTTTGCCGCGCAGTTGGAGAGCTGGATGCTGTCCCAGCCCTACATGAACCTGCGCACGGAGCCGGCGATCTGAGTACTGATCGCCGGCCGGAGCGCGCCACGGGGCGCTAGAACAGGGAACCCTCAATGCCGATCGAATATACCACCCTAGACCAGGGTACATTCATCTACACACGTGCATACGGCAACGTGCAGGTTGCCGACATTGTCGCTCACGAGCAGCGGCTGCTAACTGACCCTCGTGTTGGTCCAGGCTACCGTCAGCTGCTCGATTGCCGATGGGTGTCCGATGATTCGGATGCCGACGACCTGCTCCGCAGCTTAGCGGACATACACTCCCGCGCCAACATGAAGCTGCGCGGCGCTCGCTATGCGGTGGTGGCGCACGGGTCGCAATGGTTCAACCTTGGGTCACAGTACCGCTGTGGGCTTGCCGGCGTCACGCTGATCGTTTTCAACGATCCGGGCACGGCGTGCATCTGGTTGGGAGCTAACTACACGGAGCTGTCCAGTGCCCACACGGACTTGCCGGCACAGATCCCTGTGAGTCACGTGCCGGCTGTCGTCCCAGCGTTCTAGCCTGCTTAGCGCCGCGTCGCGTTAGACGAGAACTGTAGTTACGCGCTCAGCCGCGGGCCAGTGCTTCGAGATCGTCGCGACTCAGAAGCACGATGCGTCCGCGCTCGAGGCGCACGATCCCCGCTTCTTCCATATTGCGAAGCTCGCGCCCCACAACGTCGCGCACGCTGCCAAGGTGGACAGCAATGTCTTGCTGCGTCCAGCGCCGTACCTCAGCTTGCCCTCTCTGGTTGCCTGCGCGACGGCTGGCTTCCGTAGAGACAGGGGCGCGGTCGAGTAGGAACCGTGCCAGCCGCTGCCGAACCGAGTGCAGCGCCAAGCTCTCCACCAGGTTCGTCAGGTGCGTGAGGCGATCGGCGAAGTCGCGCAGAAGCGCCAGAGCGAGATCGCTCTGGGTCCGTACCAACCGCGCCAAGTCCTCCTTGCCCAGCGCGCACAGGGTGACCTCAGTCAGGGTGACGACGTTGGCGGGGTTCGTGCCTGCGCTCTGGAAGATGGGGACGGTATTGAACGCCTGTCCGGCCTCGATGCCCACCAACACCTGCTCTCGCCCCTCCTCTGAGACCCGATAGACTCGCGCTTTACCTTCGAGCAGGAAGTACGCGGCCGTGCAGACATCGCCCTGCATAAGCAGGTGGGTACCCGCCGGGAAGCTCCTGATAGTGGCCACGGTCGCGATCCGTTCCAGTGTCTCTGTGGAGAGATCGGCAAAGAGCGCCACTCCCCGAAGGCGGGCGGAGTCCACAGTCGCAACATCACGGGCACTGGCCATTGTCTCTCACGGCGTCTGAGCATCCTCTCTGTCGCCCAGCAAGGCGAGTAGCCCCATCAGTCCCATGTTGGCGAACACCATCGGTGCAAGGATTGGAGCGTTGCGGAGCAAGCGTTCGACAACGATCGTGTTGCCCACACCGAGATCGTGGTACAGGTGCAGCAGCGACCCCAACGGGCCGACAACAAGCTGAGCTCCCATTGCGATGGTGAAGGTAACCAGGTCCGCGCGGCGGCGCTGATGTAGAAACCCCACCACCAGGGCCGCGACGACACCGAAGGTTCCCACAACCGTGGGGATCCATAGCCAGGGATTTGTGAAGCCGCTCCGAACGTGGTCGAACACGCTGCTTACCGTCGCGATAG
Source organism: Anaerolineae bacterium (assembly GCA_025454475.1). Classification (GTDB taxonomy): domain Bacteria; phylum Chloroflexota; class Anaerolineae; order B4-G1; family SLSP01; genus PWVB01. The sequence continues at coordinate 1,805 of JALOOJ010000170.1, read as the reverse complement.
CGACGCCCAGGCTTGATAGGAAGAAGTAGAGGCGACCCTTGAGATCCTGGTCCAGCGGCGCGCGGCTTACCAAGCCCAACGCACCCACGAGCGCGAACGATGGCGGCGCGAGTGGGGGCAGTCCCCAGACCACGAGCGCCAGCGTGACGCGGTCGCCGCTGGCGGCGAACGGGCGCACCGTCGACGCCAAGTGTAGGTAGGTCCCCAACAACCCGACGACGATGCTCCCAGTGAGCAGTGCGATGGTCAGCAGAGCAGCCGAGGGCCATCGCTTGTGCCGGCCCACGAAGGCGACGATGAGGCCGAGGCCGGCCAGCGGGCCGAACAGGATCGGCACCCACTCGAAGGGTCTGAGGGTACCATTGCTGACGTGGGCCAGCGTCGTCTCCACACCCAGGAGCAACTCGTTGAGGATGATGAACAGCAGGTAGACCTCGTCGCGTCCCAATGCGTACCACTGTCCATCCCATCGGACTCTGCGCAACCAGGGGATGAGGATCGCGATATCACCGGTCATCGAGCTTGGTCCCCGTGGAGGTCCGCTGCCATCTCCCGCAGGTCAGCCAGGTCGCTCAGAATCTCGTAGGCGCCGTGCCATTGTACGTAGTCGGGCCCCTGCATCCACACGCCGAACTTGGCGGTCCGGCCCCAGTGGTGCCAGAGCTCGAAGTAGGCAAAGTCGATGGGCTGGTCGAAGGGCTCGTCGGTGAGTAGTCCCACCTCCTGCAATGGCGCAACAATGGCGTCACTCTCCGCGACCCAGTCGTTTACGGCTTCGGTGGCGGCGTCGGCTGCCGAGTAGAACGTGTCGATGAACGTCCGGTTGTGGCACGCAATGCACACACCCTGCATCTGGGCCAGGTTGGTCTCCCAGCCGGGGCGTCGTGTGCTGAGTGGGGCAAAGAGGTACCAGGCTAGCCGATCCCCGACATCGTGCGTAGACTCGGAGGCGCCAAAACCACTGATGTGGCACGTCGCACAAGTCGCGGCCGGGATGTCGGCCGTCGTCAGCGTTCCAGGATCCGCTTCCCAGTTCCACGTGTGCCCGCCCGTCAAATAGCTGATGCCGTGGGGTGACTCCTGGTAGATCTCCCACTGAGGGTGGTCGGGGCCGATGTGGCAGGCATTGCAGGTCTCAGGCTTTCGTGCCTGTTCGAGGCTGAAGGTGTGGCGCAGGTGGCAGTTCTGGCAACGGCCGACGGATCCGTCGGCGCGCGGCAGTCCGACGTTGTGGCATGTCGCGCACGCAAATTGGGTTATCGCGGCTCCCTCGAGGGCATACAGCTGATTCCTCGCCTGGGAGGGGGCGAACGTTCCTTCTTCGACAGCTTCATAGAGGGCGAGGTGGCTGGGGCTAAGGTCCTGAGCCCCAGCGTAGGCTACGTAAGCAGGAAGGCTGTGACGGCTGGCGTTGAACTGGGCTACCTGGGTCTCGTGGCACGCGCCGCACCGCGCTGGCGTGGGGCTACTTAGCATTGTCGCACCTTCGTGCACAATCGCCTCGGGGTAGTCTGCCGGCACCCCGTGGCAGTCCATGCACCCCACGCCTGACGCCGCCATATCGCTGGTTCCATACTGGGCCACGATGCCAGGTGACTCCCGTCTGTGGCATTTGACGCACGGGTCGGTGCTCTCAGCGAGCGCATCAACACGTGGCGCGGGCTGTGCCAGCGTCTCTCGTTCCGCGAGGCTCGCGATCAGCAGCCCGAGCCCGATCACGACGAAGGTTACGGTTATGCTAACCGATGCAACGCGGAACGTGTTCCAGAGTGATCGTAGTGACATCGGTGGGCTCCTCTAAGCAT
>JALOOJ010000169.1 GCA_025454475.1 Anaerolineae bacterium | reverse complement strand
CGATGATGGCTTGATCATTGAGGCGGCGCGCAAGGTAGAGAGCCTGGGCGCAGCCGCGATCGACATCAACCTCGGATGCGCTACCCCCAAGGTCGCCGGATCTGGAGCGGGGGCATCGATGCTTGGCGATGTTGGCGCCATCGCGCGTCTCTTTGCGGGCCTAACACGGGCTCTGTCAATGCCGGTGAGTGGCAAGATACGGCTTGGGCTCGATGAGGATTCGCGTAACTACCTTGAGGTGGCGCGGGCTATAGCCGGCAACGGGGCCGCGCTTATTGCGGTTCACGGGCGTACCGCAGCGCAGGCTTACCGGGGCTCAGCGGACTGGGCGGCGATTGCCGAGGTGAAGCAAGCAGTAGATATCCCGGTGCTGGCAAGCGGCGACGTGAAGGAGCCGAGTGACGTCGACCGGATTTTGGAGGCTACCGGTTGCGATGGGGTTATGATCGGCCGTGCGGCCATTGGTAACCCGTGGATCTTCCAGGGCCTCGGTCGGGGCGCGCTGCCGTGGGCGTCGCGGGTGCCCCTGGTTTTGGAGCATCTGCAGATGATGGTCGATTTCCACGGGGTGCACCATGGCGTGCGGAGGTTTCGCAAGCACCTGCGGGAATACCTGGTGAGCTCGGGGATCTCCCGGCGCAATCGGGCTGTGTTGCTGGCCTGCGATGATGCCGATCGGCTTCGCGAGTTACTGACAGGCGCCGGAGACCTCTGACCTCTGCGGCCTGGAACAGCATCTGCGTGAGGCGTTTGAGCTCTTCTTGTCAAGCAGGTGCTTGCTCAACCAGAAGAGCTCAGAGCTCCTGGTCACTGGGATCGCGGGATACCTCGATCGCCCGTTGGATTGCCTGCCGGCCGAACCGGTCGCGGACCTCGTCGAGGGCCAGCTGTAGCCGCTGCCTTTTTTGGTTCGTGGTATCCCACAGGTGGAGCTGCTCGCGTGGCGGCGCCAGGCTGCTGACGCCAACTCCGATCAGCCGTACAGGCTTCCCCGCCGGTCGGTGATCGTCGAGCAACTGCTGGGCTGCGCGGTAGATATCATCGTCCCGATCGGTGAGCGCGGGCAGCGTGACCTGACGGGTGAGCGTCGTGAAGTCGGACCAGCGGAGCTTTATTCTGACGGTGGCGCCGGCGAGGGCGGCACGCCGGAGCCGACGCCCAACACTCTCGGCGAGGCGGCAGAGCGTTCGCTTGAGCTCGGCCTCATCGGCGATGTCCTGTGCAAAGGTGGTCTCGTTGCTAATCGATTTCACCTCGTGATCCGAGGTGACCGGGCGGTCGTCGATGCCGCGCGCCCGGCGGACCAGATCGTGGCCATGCTTTCCGAAGCGCGCCGCGAGATCGGCCTCGGGCAACCGAGCAAGATCTCCAATGGTTGTGATGCCCAACGCCTGCAACTCGGCGGCTGTCTTGGGCCCAACGCCCCAGAGCTCATCGACAGGCAATGGAGCGAGGAAGGCGGCTTCCCCGCCGGGCTGCACAACCTTGATGGCCATCGGCGGGATTCCCCCACGCGATGACTTCTTGCCGACATTGTTGGCGATCTTTGCGACTAGCTTGTTCGAGGCGACCCCAAGAGAACTAGGAAGCCGGACCTCGCGCATGATCGTCGCCTGCAGTTCGGCCGCGATGCTCTCAGCGGGCGCTCGAAGGTCGCTGACGTCGATGAAGGCTTCATCGATCGAGATCTGCTCGATGAGGTCCGTCAGATTGTGGAGGTGAGCGATCACGCGATGCGAGTAGGTGCTGTACTCGTGGTGGTTGCCCGGGACCACAATGAGCTCGGGACAGAGCTGAAGCGCGCGGGCGGTGGGCATAGCCGAATGTACCCCAAAGACCCGCGCGGGGTACGAGCACGAAGCGATGACACCCCGGTGCTCGGGGCGCCCCCCGACGGCAAAAGGCTTCCCCTGGAGGGAAGGATCGCGCAATGCCTCGACAGCGCAGAAAAAGGCATCCAAATCGAGGTGTATGATCTTGCGTACCATCGCGCCCAGCTGATCTCCCGGGGCGGACCGGAGCTTCTGTAGTCTAGGCTTGTCCTGGCGGCTCGCTGCGGCGGACGCTCAGATCGGTGACGAAATGGAGCAGCTCCAGGTGAACGCGCCTGGCTGCCTCTGCGTAGCCCTCGCTTCGGTACTCGTAGGGTGTCAACAGGAAATCCTGCTTGTTCCCAAGTACATGCGCATCGGTGAGGAATGCAGTGCTGCTGATCGAGACGCCGACCTCCTCCGGAAGCCTGACACGGACTGCTCCCACGAAGCCCTGAAGCCCAATCGTCGTTTCACCCAGTGGGATGTCAGCGTCGGTCATATCGAGCGTAATATCACCAATCAGGCAGAAGATGTTGGCGTCCTTCACCTGCCACTTCCCGCGGCGACGGTGATCGCCCAGCAGCATGAAGTCCGTGAATCCACGGTCGCCGAAACCACGAGGACGCATCAGGACCCATACCCCGATGCCAATGAGGATAAGCGGCCAGAGATAGGACCAGATGCTGATCTGCAGTATGCTGCCAATCAACAGCAACACGCCAAACGCAAGGACAGCCGAACCGATGACAATCCGTGACTTGCTCCGCATGGACTCCCTCCTTCTAGTGGGCTGATGAGTGGTTACTCGTCGCCAAACAAGCGACGCCAGAGCTCGAGATCCTCGTCGGACAACTCCACCGCTTCGTCTCCTTCGGCCGAGGCCACATTCTGCTGATGCTTGGCCAGTTTCCCGGTAACGCGGCGTGGCGCCGGCTTGTCCGTCGATGGGGCGGGGGTATGTTGCGATACTGCGGTGTGCTCGTCTGCTCTTTCAAAGACGGAGAGCCAGGTGTCCACCTGGGACTCGGATAACACCCCGGTCTTGCTGACCACGGGCTCCGCCGGCATGGTGGGCTTTGCGATACGGGGCGGCAGGTTCGGGGGCGCGATGACGCTGGTGGGGTCATCGTGGAAGACCTGTAGCCAACCTGCTACCTCCTCATCCGAGGCATGGCGGGGCTTGCCGGATGGCGTCAGCGCCTCTGGGTCCGATGGCACATCGATACCCAGCTGGTCGGCGATGGTACGGGTGGTCATCGGCGGAGCGGTTGAGCGGTGGGGCCGGCGATGCGACGGCTTGGTTGCCTGCGTGACCGTAGGTGCGGAGGGGCTGGGCACTTGGGGAGGTGGCGCCGGGCGTACAGCCGGCTCTGGTTCGCGGAAGATCTGTAGCCAGTCATCGACCTCGGCGGCAGAGACGGCGTCGGGCTTAGGTTTGTCAAGCTCCGGCGGGCGCTCCAATGAGTCGGCGAATTCCTGAGCGGTGAGCACGCGGGCGCCGATGGCCCGTGCACGGTCCAGGACTTCGTGATCCGACGACACCACCGTCCAGTTGGGAGCATCGGGAAGGCTCCTCAGCCGCTCGTCAATGATACGGTCGGCGTTGGTATGGTAGCGCGCGGCAAAGACGACGCCGATATCCGCGGTCGACATCGTGCGCGAGAAACCGCCAGGGATCCCGCCATCGAAGACGACGATGGCTTTCCGCTGGACACGCGAGGACCAGGCACGCAGCTTCAGAACGAGCTTCGCCTCGTCGTCAGGGTCCTCGAGGTCGATGTCGTCAAGCGCCGCGATCACGTTGTGTCCATCAATGAGGAAAGGCATCTTGCACCTGCGGGTACTCTATCACGAACCAGCGCAGTGGCAAAGATAGGCCGGGGTATGTGTGTGGCGAACTCGGGTGCGAACGGCGCAGTAGGCGGTTGCGCAGCTGGGAAAGTGCCGGGGACTGCGGAAAGATCCGGCACTCAAGAGTGCAACCGACGGCTGCTAGGTGCGTATATGATATGATGAGGCATGCCGGCACGGTGACTGTGCTCGGGTGATGCGGAGGGAACGGCGAGTGAGGAGGCGCAATGGCTCGAGGTGAGTTGGATCGCAAGCAGCCCCGCCCGGAGCAAGAACGGGAGTTGTTGGGTTGGCTGAAGGAGTTTCTGAAGCAGTTTGAGCTTGCCTGGAAGTTGCTGTGGGATAGGCGGGTGTCTGGCTTCACCAAGCTTGTGCCCCTGGCGACTCTGGCCTATCTGATTCTGCCGGTGGATATCGTGCCGGATCCGGTACTGGGACTGGGGCAGGTGGATGACCTGGTGCTGATCCTGTTGGGGCTGAAGATGTTCATATCACTGTGCCCTCCGGATGTCGTGGCGGAGCTCGAGAACCCAGATAGCGCAGCCGATCCGGCGTGGCGTCCGCCGGTGGAGGAGATTATCGATCTGGAGCCCCAGATGCCACCTGTTGAGGAAGCGCCCCGGGATATCGACCAGGCCTGAGGCAGGTGCGACCAGATCCGCGAGCCGGGTCGTTCGAGACAGCGTGGCTGCGCCCAGAACGGGGAGTCGCCCGCAGCCCAAAGCCAGCCGAGTGGGCTAGACCTTTGTGTGGATCGGCGGTACGGTTTCGGCGACGGTTGCCAGGAAACCGGGGTCGTCAAGGACCACGAAGTCCAGGGTCCACCCCTCGGGGAGGATGCCTTCGAACTCCGCGAGGACGGCGTCGACCAAGCTGGATTGCGCGTCAGGCGTCATTCCTTCGTGCAGCGCGAGGCCGATCACGTGGCGTGCTCCCTCAGGCCCGATGCGCATAAGGAAGAAATACGCCGCGGCGATGGACGGATAGCTCTTCAGGACGCTGCGCACCGCCCGGACCCAACTGCCGGGAGGCTGCACCTCAGGCGGCGCGACAAAGATCGTGGTGCCGGCCGGCGTTGGGCGTGCGTCTTCCCGGAGCGGCGGCACATTCCCTGATGCGGCTGGGAACTCGCTTCGGTGCAAGCGGTAGGAGTCGATGCTACCGGGGTTGAGCACGATTGCATCGATGGCGTTGTGCTCGGCAATCAGCACGAGGTCCACTCCACGTAGCGCAACCAGCGACGGGCCGTCCGGATCCCAGGCCAGCGCAGCATCCTCGTCGGTGAACGCAATAAGGACATCCTCGCCCGCATCGTCCACGAAGGTGAGGAGAGGAATGTCCTCAGGGTCTGAGCCAGGGTCGTCGGTCAGGACCTGAGGTGCCAGCAGAAGCAAGGTGCTGTTGCTTAGTGCGCAGTAGAACGCGCGTAGATGCTCCGATCCCGGCTCAGCAGTCAGATCTCGTAGCGCCAGCAGCAGCGCGCCGTTCGAGAACTCCAGGGTCTCTTCTACCTCCACCTAGGGTGCTTCCTTTGGCCAGCGCCGTTGTCTACCGGCATGGCTGGTAGTCCTCTCCAAGGATCAGCCGTAACTTGACGTCGCCCTCCACAGCACCGACATAGGTGACCTGTGTATCGGGCACCCTGAATACCTCCTGTACTGTGGCCACCCCAGTGCCCTTGGCGTGCTCGCCAAAGACGTGGATCTGGGTCTGCGGGTAATACTGTCCGTCGCCAGCGCCGAGGATGGGCGTAAAGCCGTGCTGGTAGAGCTGGTCGCTTGCGAGGAGCTCCCATTGCGCACGCGATGAGCCGTTCCAGACCTCCACCTTCACGGCGGCAAGGGCTGCGCGGCTGGGCGCCGGTGGCAGCATCGCGCGATCTATGAGGGGCGCGATCTTGTCCCATTGTCCCAGAGACAGAACGTTCCCCAGCCCGAGATTCGTATCGACGATCTGTCCATACTGGTCGTACAGCGCGGGAAGCTTCTCAAGAAGGCCACCCTCGCGTGTCTTGCGCCATATCGCCTCCAGGACCTGTTGTTGGCGCTCTTCCCGGTCGAAGACGCTCGTGGTCTTGCGCGTGCGTGAGTACCAGAGCGCCAGCCTGCCATCCATATGTTGCATACCAGGTTCGAGGGCCATAATCTGGTATTCGCCATTCTCATCGGGGTAGGGCCAGTAGTCCTGCAGGTGGCAGTATACCGGAACATCGATCCCGCCGAGGATGTCGACGATATCCTTCAGTCCCTGGAAATTGACCTTGGCGTAGTAGTCGGCGGTGATACCGAGGTTGTAGAGCAGCGTCTGGTTGAGCAGGCCGAAGCCACCCCCGTCGAACCCGTAGGCCTCGCCATACATGTCGGCGACGTTGATCCGGTTCATCCGGAAGCGCGGAATGTAGACATAGAGATCTCGGGGCACCGAGAGCAGGGCGACGGAGGGGATTTCGGGATAGATCACGGCGATCTGGATCGCATCGGTGTTCCAGTGCTCCCAGTCCGGCCGTCGGTCGCTTCCCAGAAGCGCGACGACGATCGCTTCCTCAGAGATAGGATACCGGGGCACGGCGGTAGGAATCGGATAGGTGTTGGTGATGTCCTGGCTCGCCATAATGTCCACGGTCACGGCTGTTGGTCGGGTCAGGGGCAATGGCGTAGGCGTTATCGTCGCGGTGGGTGTTCGGGTGGGCCTTGACGTGCGGGTGGGGCTAGGCGTGGCAGTTGCCGTCGCTGTTGGTGTTGGTGTGCTGGTCGGCGCGGGTGTACCAGATCGCTCAGGGGTTTGGGTCGGCGTCGCGGTATAGACCGTGGGCAGTGGCGTCGGGGTCACGATCAGCGATTCCTGTCGGGCATGAACAGCAGGCAGCGACACAGCGAGTTGGGCGATCTGGGTCAGTAGCACGACAAGCACCACTGCCAGCACCGTGCACAGGAGAACCAGCGCGACAGTGAGGAAGGTAGTCTGTTTCCCGTCAGGTGACATAGCAGTACGCCGATCTGCCTTTCACAGGATTCAACTAGTGTACGACGGCTGGCGGGGATTGTCCAGCGTTGGTGTATCGTTGACCGCCCATTGGACGACAGTATACTTCCGGCGTGTGGCGCTGTCGAGCCACGCCTAAGAGTGGAGGAGCCCATAGATCCGTTCATCCGCGCCCAGAACAACGCTTTTGTATCGCATGGCATTGATCGAGCGCACGGTCGTCGACTGGACGCGTCATGGCTGGCCGATAGCCTGGTTAGCCCTGAGACGCAGTATGTGGTCGTCTGGCAGGATCAGGTTCTGGTGCAGAATCAATGCCTGGTACCGAGCGATGCGCCGCGGCAGGACGCACTGCTGCATCTGCAGCGGTTCAATGGTGTGGAGATCGTGGAAGTGCGCCGGCAGTGCCCAGACGAGCTGGTGGATGTCGTACTGCTGGGTTTGTTGGGCCACACGACGTACTATGCGTTGGGAATCGATGATGGCTGTGAGGCCGCGAGCCGGGGTGCGTTCGAAGGGGGACAGTTCCTGGATCTGCGCAGCGCAGCTATGGGCCTGAGTCGTGAAGAGGGCGCGCTCGCTGCGCAGGCCAAAGCGATGGTACACTGGCACCTGCAACACCGGTTCTGTGGACGCTGCGGGAGCCCAATGCAGAGCGAGGAAGGGGGATACCTTCGGCGCTGTGCCAACGCAGCGTGTGGCCAAGTGCACTTCCCCCGGGTCGATCCGGCAATCATCGTGTTAGTGACCGCGGGCGAGCGCTGCTTGCTGGGGCGGCAGCCGCGCTGGCCGAAGGGGCGTTACTCCAACGTCGCAGGTTTTGTCGAGCCGGGAGAGAGTCTGGAGACTGCTATTGCCCGTGAGGTATATGAAGAGACGGGTATCGCTATCCGGGGCGTCGAGTATCACAGCTCGCAGCCCTGGCCGTTTCCGCAGTCATTGATGGTCGGGTTCACAGCGGAGGCAGCGAGCGAAGAGATTCATCTCAACGATGGTGAGCTGGAGGACGCGCGCTGGTTCACGCGTAGCTCGATCCGCACGGAGCTGCTAGAGGGTGTGCTCAGTTTGCCGTCGCCATACTCCGTATCGTTTCACCTGATCGAGGACTGGTACGACCTTGGGGAAGGCGGAAAGCTGAGTGAGCTGGTCGTAGGGACGCTGGGGTAGAGGCGGCGGCGCAGTGTGGCCTACAGCAGAGGTGCGTTGGTTCAGCCGCGGGGCCGTCCCCGAGGATGTTCGGGAATGGTTCGTGTCCGACTTTCCCTACCTGGAGGTCCAGCCGCCACGGGTCGACGTGTATTTCCCGCTGCTTACCGATGACTGGGTGGGCATCAAACTGCGCGAGCGTCGCATCGAGATCAAACAGCGATACGGCGATCTAGGGACGATGGCGCTTTCGACCGGGGTGGTTGGGGTTCCGGAACTATGGCGCAAGTGGGCCTTGGGTTTCGTGGCGTATGGTGGCGGGCCTGGGGAGCTGGATGGATGGATCTCAGTGCAGAAGACACGGCTGGTGCGTAACTACGCGTTCCTGCCAGGTGTGGAGACGCCGCGGGCCGTTCCAGGGACGTTCGCGCCTGCGCGCGGCTGTTCCATGGAGCTTACAGAGGTCGAGGTCAACGGAACAGCCTGGTGGACGGCCGGCTTTGAGGCGACAGGTGCCGAATCGGAGTTGGCGCTGACGCTGGAGGTCGTAGCACGGCACGTTCTTTCCGGCAATGATAAGCTTAGGCTCGGCCTCGACGCATCCTATGGGTATCCCCGGTGGCTGCAGGAAGCGCTGGCCTAACTACTTGAAGATGTAGTAGGTGCCCCGTTTCTCTCCGATCTTCAGCAGCAGACCTCGCTCAACAAGGTCAGCCAAATCGAGGCGCAGGGTCTCGGGACTGACGTCCGGGCAGAGCTCCTGGTAGTCACGACTACGGATGCGCGCGTTCTGCTGAACGTAAGCGAGCGCCTTGGCTTGGCGTTCGTTCATCGTCTGGCCCGAGGTGCCTCCGGGTGGCAGGGGCGCACGCTGCTGTGCGCTCTGGAAAGTGACGTTGAACATGGCGTCCGAGGCCTGGAATGCGGGCACGGGATGGCCGGCACGAACCATCTCGTCGATCATCAGGTCGACACCCATGCCCAGCTCCTCAATGTAGCCCCACTGGAAGAGCCCGCTGACAATGCGTGGGTTACGGGAGAAGTGCTCTTCAACGATGTTGTCAAGGGTGATAAACCCGGGGAGGCCGCCGGGGCTGCTGATCTCCAAACGGTCAGAGAACATACGTACCTCGACGCCGCGGCCACTCAGCCCGCGAACAATGGCGCCGATGTGGATCTCCTCTTTCAGGATGTCCCAGGTGCGTTTGATCGTGTGGGCTAGCGGCGCGTTGATCTCAACGCGTCACCCATAGCTGGCCCCGCCGTCTGGCCCACGCAGTTGGTTCCCCTCGAAGCGAATGAAGGTTACACCACAGCGCGGTAGGAAGGTGGATGGGTTCTTCCCGAAGAGCAGGAAGCCTGCGACGGTGGGCTGACCGTCGGGGAGCAGCCACCCCATCTCCATCAGGAAGTCGTCGAGGGGGCGGGTCAGTTGACGTCCCTGGCGTTCTTCCCAGACCTGCACGAATTCACGGAGGACCTCATCATCGAGGTCGACGCGGCTCATCCCCACCGCAGGCTCGACCTCGTAGTCACCCACAGATCGACTCGCCGCCATCCTCTGGATCTGTGGATCCGAAAGCAGGTGATTCTGATCGCCGGTCCGGACGAGGACGCGACCATCGTCGAGCACGTGAAGCACCGGGCTACGCTGGACTTGGCCGACGAAGACAAAGGACCCACCCGCCTCCCACTGTCCCCACTCGACCCGGACAGGTGGCCGACACCGGAGCTCGGCCTGCTGGACGGTTACCTCGATCTCCTCAGGAAAGACCTCACCGGTGGGCACTCCGCCCTCTGCGACGCCTAGATAGATCGTGCCGCCATCAGCGTTGGCGAAGGCAACCAGGGTCTCGGCGAGCTGGTCGACATCCGCTTCGGGTATCAGTGCCAGCAGCTGACTGGAGCTTGACTTCAGCTCCCCGCGCCGCGTCTGGTCGCCATCGTCCCGGTATCGGTTCATAGGGGCTATCCTTCGGGCTAACTACTCGTCGAGGCTGTCCTCATCCACGACATCCAGGAGGACATCATCTATATCGTCATCGGGTTCATCGATGATCGCCTCGTCTGTCCCAGCACTGACCAAGGAGGTAGCATCGGCCGGCTCTTCGGCTTGGCCATTGAGAAGCCTGGCGACGGACGCGACGTGGTCACCATCCTTAAGATCCATCATCGCAACGCCGCGTGTGTACCGTCCCATCTGCGGAATACGCGCCACGGGGGTCCGCAGGATGATGCCCATCTCCGACATCAGCGTGAGCTCGTCCTCATCCTGGACGATGCGTCCGTCAACGATCGTGCCTGTGACTTCGCCGATCTTGTACGCGATGATTCCCTGGCCACCGCGGCTCTGCGCGCGGAACTCACTCAGCGAAGTGCAGCGCCCGAAGCCTCTCTGCGAAGCCAGGAATAGCTTGCCATCCGGTTCGATAACCTCAGCGATGGCGACGCGATCACCTTCTCTAAGCCGCATTGCAGTGACACCGGTGGCGGTGCGTCCCATTGCGCGCACATCCTGCTCATGGTACCTGATGGCGCGGCCTTGTTCGGTGACCAGGATGATCTCGTCGTCGCCCTGCGTCAGGCGGACCCAACCCAGTTCGTCGCCCTCGCGCAGCCTGAGAGCAATCAACCCGCTGGGGCGCACTGACTCGAATTCCCTGAGCGCGATGCGCTTTGTGACTCCCAATCGGGTGATCATCGTCACAAAGCGTGCGTCGTCGAACCCGGGCACATTGACAATCGCCGTGACGCGTTCCTCCGGCGCGATGGCAAGAATCCCCGCCAACAGTGCGCCTCTGGCGGTCCGGCCCGCATCAGGGATCTGGTAGACCTTCTCCTGGTATACCTTACCGTGATCCGTGAAGAAGAGCAGGTTATCGTGGCTATTAGCGGAGACGAGTAGTTTCACCTCGTCCTCATCATTGGTCGCCATACCAAGGACTCCGCGCCCACCCCGACCCTGCGCCTTGTACACCGTCCAGGGAACGCGTTTGATGTAGCCGCGCTGTGTGACGGAGATCAGGACATCCTCCTTGGCGATCAGGTCCTCGTCGTCGAACGACCCGTCGGCGTGGGGCAAGATCACGGTGCGCCTAGGATCGGCATAGCGCTCGCGCAACTCCACAAGGTCCTCGCGGATCACGTGGCGCTGCTGGTGAGGTGATGCAAGGAGCCCCTCAAGATAGGCGATCGTTCTAAGAAGCTCGGCATATTCGTCCTCGAGTTTCTGCCGTTCAAGGCCGGTTAGCCGGCGTAGCTGCATATCGAGGATGGCCTGAGCCTGCACCTCGCTGAGACCGAAGCGGTCTATCAGGCGGGTTCGGGCGGTGTCCACGTCCGGCGATTCCCGAATGGTTTGGATGACCGCATCGAGATGGTCCAGGGCGATGAGCAGGCCCTGCACAATGTGCGCGCGTTCCTGCGCCTTGGTCAAGTCGAACTGGGTGCGGCGAACGAGCACATCGATGCGGTGGTCGAGGAAGACCTGCAACATCCGCTTGAGTGTGAGCACGCGGGGTACGCCGTCGACAAGGGCGAGAAGCTGGATTCCAAAGGTCGCCTGCAGGGGCGTGTGCTTATAGAGGCGGTTGAGGGCTTTCTGTGGCTGGGTGCCCCGCTTGAGCTCGATGATGATGCTCATACCTTGCTTGTCCGACTCGTCGCGCAGGTCGCTGATCTCATCCAGCTTGCCCTCGCGCACCAGTCTGGCAATGCGCTCGAGTAGTCCGGTCTTGTTCACCTGGTAAGGGATCTCGGTGATGACAATGCGGAAGCGACTTCCGTGCATCTCCTCGATCTGTCCCACGGCACGTACCACGGCCTTACCTCGTCCCGTGGCATAGGCGCTGATGATCGAGGCGTTGCCGAGTATCTGGCCTCCAGTCGGGAAATCGGGGCCTTTGATCAGTTCCATGAGCTCTTCGACGCTGACCTCATCGCGGCGTTCCCAGTTATCCAGGATGAGGGTAAGTCCGTCGACGATCTCTCCCAGATTGTGCGGGGGGATGCTCGTGGCCATTCCGACAGCAATGCCGGATGAGCCGTTGATCAGCAAGTTGGGCAACCGCACCGGCAGGACAGTGGGTTCGCGCAGGCTGCCGTCGAAGTTCTCGGCCCAGTCGACCGTGTCCTTCTCGATGTCGCTGAGCAGTTCCATAGCGATTGGCGCCAGGCGGGCTTCCGTGTACCGCATCGCTGCGGGGGAGTCCCCGTCGATGGAGCCGAAGTTGCCCTGACCATCGACGAGCATGTAGCGCATCGAGAAGTTCTGCGCGAGTCGCGCCATAGCCTCGTAGACCGCGCTGTCACCGTGGGGATGGTACTTGCCCAGGACCTCACCGACGATACGCGCCGATTTCTTGTGCGCGGTGTTGGGCCGCAGCCCCATATCGTGCATCGCGTAGAGAATACGTCGCTGGACTGGTTTCATGCCGTCGCGTGCGTCGGGCAGGGCACGGGCCGCGATGACACTCATTGCATAGTCGAGATACGCGGTCCGCATCTCCTTCTGAATCGATACCTGCAATACGTTGCCGATAGAAGCATCGACACCGCTTGCATCGGTGAGGGAGAACTCGGTGTTAGGGAGATCGGCTTCCAAGGACCACAAACCTTTCGATGCTCATCAAGGTGCGCCAAGCGCGTGCGGGGTCGACCTACAGACGCGCCTCGAACTTAGCCACTATAAGGAAACGACGAGGGTTTCCGAAACGTCATTATACCGCAAACCTACCGGATCTCCAGTGCATCGATGGAGAGCTCGCCCTCGACGCGCGCAAGCGTGATCCGGTGGAGGCGGGGGGTTAGTGATCCGTCGAGGCGGAGGGGCGTGCCGGCAAGGGATAGGGTGCGGCTGCTGCCGTCGTCATAGGTGATGCGGAGCACGCCTTCTGCCGGCCCGGGGATGAGGAGCAGCGACTTGCCCTCCCAGACGAGGGCGACCTCGGCGGTCGGGTCGGTCGTGCGGGTGTAGGCGCCGAGGCCGACCACGGCATCCGTAACGGCATCCCAGGTGCCGCTGTAGGCGAGCTGCCATGTGGATTCCTGGTGGATGCCACGATAGAGCGTGGGTTCCAGGTTCGTGAGATAGGCCGCCAGCGCGTTATAGACTGGCAGTGGCGTGAAGTCGGGTTCGACGAGGCGGAAGTAGTAGGACGGGTCCTGTTGATCGGCATCTGTGGCCTTCTTGAAAAACCAGACACTAGTGACGCCTGCCCAGGGCCACTCCCGTTGGATACGCTCGAAGGCGAGGGGCGCCCAACGCGCCTGTTGTTCGAGGGTGACACGACCGTATCGCTTCTCGATCCCTTCGGGCGACGCGTTGCTGTTCATCTCGCTGATCCAAATCGGCTTGTCGGCATCGCCGTTCGCGACCATCACGTCGCGCAGCCAGACAGGACGGGAGAAGTTGATCTCGCGCTGGGACAGGCGACGGTCGGTCGGACCAGACCAGAGCATGTAGTCGTTGACGGCCATGATATCGAAGCACTCGCGTGCGCCGGCAGCGTACATACGCTGCAAGAAGACCGTGTCCATCAGGTTGTCACCTTCATAGGCGGTGTTCCACGTCCCCAGCTCCATGGTCTGGGCCATCGCGCCGCTGATGACCACGGCGTCAGGGTCAATCGCCTTGATTCGCCGGTACGTCCGGCACAGGAGGTCGGTATAGGCCTCGGGGCTCACGGGTTCGTTGCCCCACTCGGGATATACGTTGGGCTCGTTCCAGATCTGGTAGAAGCCGACACGCCCCTGATAGCGCTCCACCACGGCGGCGGCAAAGTCCACGAAGTCCGCAACGTCGTCAGGGGGACCAAACGCGCCGCGCTCGACACCATCGTGTCGGCTCCAGGCGGGTGGCGCCCCGAGGCGGGCGATGATCCCGAGGTCGTAGGATTCGGCCAGAGACACGATGTTGTCGTACTTGTCCCACGCGGATCGGGCCGGCTCGTGGCGGCGATCCTCAAAGTCACCTTTGCCGTGGATCTCGATGTCGTACCAGGGAAAAGGCTGGCGGATCCAGTCGAAGCCCGCACCGGCGATCATCTCGAGTGCGCGGGCGCGCTTGACGGGCTCGACCTCTTGTTCGAGCTCGGTATTGATGCCAAAAGGTGACAGGTCGGTATGGGCTATCGTCGTATAGGGTTCGGTGCGGGGCAGAGGTCTCAGCCATCCAGCGCCCCATTGCAGGAGGCCACGGAGCTGGGCGGTGAGCGACTCCTCGCCAGTCAGATGGAACGCCCATAGCCGGGGATCGGGGCCCAGGGTAGGTACAACGGTCAGGAGGAGAGCCGCCGCGCCGAGAAGCGCGATACCGAGAACGAGAACGTGAGGCCAAGGAAAACGCCGGATGCGGTGGGGCATACGTCGATTCTCGCAGAGGCTGACGCCGCTACGTCGGCCTGTCGGATGTGATGGGGAGAACCTCCTCAAGCAATAGGGAAACGGACAGGGGTTGCTGCTTCTCGATGAAGGCTCTGACCTCCACCAAAGACTTCTCGAACAGCTCCACGAGCGAAGCATCGTCCTCTTTGTAGCCGCTCACCGTGCGCCGGGCACAGGTGCAGCATCCCAGGGAGGCGCGATAGCTATCCAGGTCACAGGTAAGGCAACTGCCCAGGCGGATCATCATCAGGCCAAAGGCCAGGACATCCTCGTGGTTGTGGGGTAGGTCAGCAACGCGGCGGATCAGGTCCTGCCACTTCGGGCCGCGGAGATCGGCTAGCTGCTCAATGCAACGAGGAGGGAACAGGATTTCGCTGTCTGGGTACATTGCGCCTTTTCAGGACAGAGAGTTCGCGTGCTGCTGGCCGATGCGGCGGCGTCGAATATTAACTGAAACGGCGCGTATGATAACACAGTCGAGGGACGTTTTCAAGGGTTGCGAGGTGTTGCGACCCAAAACGGAGAGGGCCCGGCTAATGCCGGGCCCTCCGCGTGCTTGCATAGTCCATAAGCCACCTCCTGGAAAGGAGATACGGCACCAGAGAGTGCGCGCCCATCTGAGGCACCGTCCACTTGTATTATAGCATAGCTGTCAAGAGCCTTGCGGTGTCAGTTTCTACTCCGGGGCTGGTGCTGCCTGGATGCTCATCGCCCAGTCCAGGTCATCGTTGATGATCTTGTGCCCCAGTTGGTTGCCATAGGCGGTGAGCTCGGGGATAGCTGCCGGATCGTCCATGGGGATAGGGCGGCGGAGGTCGACCTGAAACCGCCGAAAATCGAGATCGGTGAAGAAAGTGTCGACGAGGTGAACCTGTTGGTCGGCGGCGGATTCCATAAAGGCGCCCAGAATGGGCGAGATCCATTGCCAGGCGCGCCAGCGCTGGACGCCCTGGATATCGAGCGCGTGGGGATCGCGACCGGTTCCCAGGCTGATGAGGGTGGTCTCGGCGGGATCCCAGTTGAGGCAGTACTTGATCTCGTAGGCGGCGACATAGCAGGGGTTAGCGTAGGACCCGACGCCCCCATCAACGTATCGCCCCTCGACGACAGGGAAGTAGGTGGGCACCGAGCTGGAGGCGAGCACCGCCTTGACGATGGGCCAGAGCGCGTATTCCGGCTTCCACGGCTTGATGAAGCACGTCTTGTTCTGCATCAGGTCGAAGGCGGTGATGACCACATCGATGCGC
Source organism: Anaerolineae bacterium (assembly GCA_025454475.1). Lineage (GTDB taxonomy): Bacteria > Chloroflexota > Anaerolineae > B4-G1 > SLSP01 > PWVB01. Next base: position 1,849 of record JALOOJ010000169.1, on the reverse strand, counting down.
GGCGTGGAGGCCCAGAGATCGCCCATCGTCAGCGCCCCAAGGTGCTTCTGGAGCGCGCGCTCGAGCGGTTCAGCGGGGTATCGGTAGCGTACCAGGGGCCAGAGGCGGCTCCGCAGGGTCTTGCGAAAGACGATGTCGCCCAACTGCGAATAGAGGCCGTGCATCTCCTCGCCGGTTAGGCCGACGGCGATGCCGGCTGAGATGATAGAGCCGGTGGAGGTACCTGCGGCGAGCTGGAAGATATCGGGGGCGCCGCGCCCGAGGTAGTCCTCCAGGACGGCGAGGGCGCGCGCCACCATCACGCCCTTTATCCCTCCGCCGTCGATGGCAATGGCGACGTGCCTGCGGAACGGTTTCATCCCGGTTCTCCTCACAATGGGCCCTGGTACAGTAGCCGTATCTAGGAGCATCGTAGCACGATCCCTCTGGCCTGCAACCACCAGGAACGTTGGAAAGGCCTTCCGAGGCCTGCGAGACCCCGCAAGGTATTATTCATTGCACTGGTATACCTTCTGCTCATTGACAGCCCGCAATCGGTGGATATACTGAGAGTACATACTGTGGCAGCGGGTTGTACCCTCATAGCGTTGTGAGCTCACTCTTCTGCTCCTCAGGAGGCAACGCGTGTCATCCGGATCTCGCCACCCCCTGCCGCTCAGGATCCTCTCGGTCGTCGTCGCCTGCGTGTTGGTCTTCCCCCAGGGGGTGGTCGTTGTGGTGCCGGTGGGTAACCCGGCCGATCCGAGCCCGGCTCGGTGTACTCAATCATCTTCCTCGACAGCGGAACATGGAACACGAGCAACTACCGTCGTTGGGGCGTGAATATCACCAGCAGCCAAATCACCACCGAGCAGTACACGGGCGCGAGTACGACAGGAAGTTGGACCCACTTGATGGCCTATACGCCCGGCACCTGGTACCGGATTCTGATCAAGATCGGAGACGACGGCGAGTTACTGGTGGCCGTCTGGGAGCGCGACAACCCGGCCGAGCATGCTGTGCTGTCGCAGCAGAATGCTGCTTTCGGGAGCAAGAACTGGGCGTTCAAGGCACAGGTCTACTCGGGGGTGGCATGGCTAGATAACTACGATGAGCTGACATTGCACGCAACGCAGTACGGCTACGATGTGTTGGACCACCTTACGGTGGTCACGGACACGCTGGGCAACGTGACGACGATGGCCTATGACGCGCTGGGGCGGAAGACCAGCATGGTCGACCCGGACATGGGGGCGTGGTCCTACCAGTACGACCTGGCGGGGAACCTGACCACACAGACCGACGCGCGGGGATGCGTGACGGGGTTCACGTACGACGGGCAGGACCGGCTGACGGGCAAGAGCTACACGGGAGCGACGGGGTGCGCGCAAGGTCCGGTGAGCTACGCCTATGACCAGGCGGGGTATGGCGAGAGCCTGGGACGACGGACGACCATGACCGACACCTCGGGGAGCACGGCGTGGTGGTACGACGTGCGGGGGCGGGTGACGCAAGAGGTGAAGCTGATCGGCACGCAGCCGTTCACCACGAGCACGAGCTACGACGCAATGGACCGGGTAGTGACGACGACGTACCCGGACGGCGAGGGCGTGACGACCGCCTACAACGCGGCGACACAGCCGGTGAGCTTGAGCGGGAGCAGCACGTATGTGAGCGAGACGGTCTACAGCGCGGTGGGACAGCTGACGCGCCGGACGCTGGGCAACGGTCTGGTGACCACCTACGCCTACGACCCCTTTGCCTCCCGCCTGGCGACGCTGCAGACCGGCAACCTGCTCAGCCTGGCCTACGCCTATGATCGCGTGGGCAACGTGGTGCAGATCGACGACCATCAGGACATCCTGTTCGC
>JALOOJ010000036.1 GCA_025454475.1 Anaerolineae bacterium | reverse complement strand
CCCAAAGAGCACGAGATGCCCCAGAAGGAGGACCACACTTGGAATCCACAGGGGGAATTCCAGTGAGAATGGCCCCGGCTTTCGCAGTAGTTCGATCATGTTGTGACAGCTCTTCTGGTGGAGACTCTAACCTCAATAATACTCAAACTGGGTTGATTAGCAAGCCTGCGGCTGTCAGACAGTGTTTCGGCATGGCGGCAGCCCCGTTACGGTAATGGAGGAACACCCTTTGACTTCGACCCGCATCTCAGGTAAAATAACACAGAAGCCAGTCGCACATATTCGACACGTTCTGACTCAGGAGACAAGATAGCATGATCGCGCAGCCCAAGCAAACAACCATCGGCGTTCCGTGCCCGGCGTGTGGGAACTGCTGTGGTGACTGCAGCTGTCTCCCGGTCGAGGAGCGCATCTACGCGCACCCCAGCATCCTGCAGCGCATACGCGAAGACGTCCGGACCGTTTTCGACAAGGATCCAGCCGCGCGCAGCGTGGTTGAGGTGCTCATGAGCTATCCGGGGCTGCACGCGATTTGGTTGTACCGTGTGAGTCACTGGCTATGGCTGCACCACTGGTTTCTGCTGGCGCGTCTGCTTTCCCACATAACGCGCTGGCTCACAGGGATCGAGATCCACCCGGGGGCCACAATTGGCCGCAGGTTCTTCATTGACCATGGTATGGGCGTGGTGATCGGTGAGACTGCCGAAATCGGCGATGATGTGTTGATGTACAAAGGCGTGGTTCTGGGGGGAGTCTCACTTGAGCACACCAAGCGCCATCCCACGCTAGGAAGGGGCGTAGTGGTCGGCTCCAATGCCGTGGTTCTGGGCCCGATTCTGGTCGGCGACTTCGCGAAGATCGGGTCGGGCGCCGTTGTGGTGCGGGAAGTACCCCCATACGCCACCGTGGTCGGTGTGCCTGGCAGAGTGGTGAAAGTCAACGGCATCGCGTGTCCGCGAAGGCCCGATCTGCACCACGAGGAACTCCCGGACATAGTAAGCCAAAGGCTGCAACAGATGACCGAACGCATCGAGGCTCTGGAGACACAGCTTCAACGCGCTGAGACGATCCAGGAGCGTGCACCTGTGGCCGAGGAGGAGGTCCCGTCATGGGCCTAGAGCCCGAGGCGTTCCGAGGCGTGGTCGCCGACAGCGTACTGAACCTCGTGGGCCGAACGCCTGTGGTCCGGCTAAACCGAATCGTCACGCCGGAGATGGCAACGGTGTGGGGAAAACTGGAGCGACAGAACCCAGGGGGATGTGTGAAGGAACGCATCGGGTTGGCCATGATCGAGGCCGCCGAGCGTGATGGACGGCTCAAGCCGGGGGGGCTGATCGTCGAGGCTACCAGTGGAAATACGGGGATCGGCCTTGCAATGGTCTCGGCTTACAAGGGCTATCGTCTCATCTTGGTGATGCCGGACACCCAGAGTATCGAGCGCCGTAAGCTGTTCGCCGCGTATGGCGCCGAGTTGGTGTTGACCCCTGGTGAAGGCAGGATCACGGCCTCGATCGCCAAGGCGCGCGAGATTGTCGAGGAAAATCCGGGGGCCTTCATGCCGAACCAGTTTGAGAACCCGGCGAACCCCGGAGCACACTACCTCACGACAGGACCCGAAATCCTGGCTCAGGTTCCTGGCGTTGACGCCGTCGTCGCTGGCGTCGGCACGGGTGGGACCATCACGGGCATCGGTCGACGGATGAGAGAGGACGCGCCGCACGTGCGGATCTTCGCGGTCGAGCCGGCAAGATCACCGGTCCTGAGCGGCGGACAGCCGGGCATTCACGGCATCCAGGGCATCGGGTCTGGGTTCAGAGCACCAGTCCTGGACATGACGGTCGTCACGGAAGTCATCCGCGTGGCGGATGAAGATGCCATGGCCATGGCTCGGCGGCTAGCCCGGGAAGAAGGATTGCTGGTTGGCATCTCGTCAGGCGCGGCAACTGTGGGCGCCCTCGATGTCGCGCTGCGGCTCGGGCGTGAGAAAATCGTCGTGGTTGTGTTGCCTGACACGGGGGAGCGTTACCTCAGCACGCCCGTGTTCGACGCCTAACCAGACCGAGTCGCTGCCTCGGAACCGCGGCGGCGCCGCGTCCACACCCGCCCTGCACTTCCGGGCTGCGTCGCGGGTTATGTGCTCCGACCTTCCGACCTCCAACGCCAGACGGGACCCGCCTCCAGTCGTGTGACGCCAATGCCGGGGTCAGCGCCGCGAGTCCACTGGGCAACGAGCAACTCGTTGGACCCTCTTGAGCATAGCACGCCATCAGGCAGCCAGAAGCGCTGTTGCTTCCCCTGGGGATAGCGCGAGCGCCCCACATGTTGCCCGTTCAGGTAGAGCATGCAGATTCCTGGTGTCTGATCCATGAAGAGGTAGAACGGCGCCTCCTGACCAGCGGGGCTGTCGAGTTCGAAGGTGGACCGATGCCATACAACGTCGGTGGTGCCGACGTCGTCGACAAGATCCCAGTCGGCGAAACCCCAAAAGCCCTGAACGCGCACCTCACCAGTGAGCCCTCCTCTTAGCAGCCAGCGATCGAACCGCCCGCCCGCCAGCTCGCAGGAAATCAGCCCATTGGGCTCGACCAGGCCAATCTGATCGGGTGGCTGCCCTCGAGCCTCAATGAGAAGGGCTAACACGTTCTGGGAACGGATGTGTCGGGCAGGAAGAGGGACGACCTTGGCGCCAGGAGACCCAGGGTCTCGAGCCGGACTAAGAGACGCGATGTGCGCCCCGTTCAGGTACAGGTCGGCCGTGCCGTTGCACACGACGCGAGCTTCAGCGGCACGGCCGCCGAAGTATCCCCGATACCATGTGAAACTGGAGGCGATGCCATACAGCTCAGGCGCAAGGCCTCGCTCGGGCTGCACCTGCACCCAGGTCCGAACGTCATACTCGGGCAACACTTCGGGTGCGCCTGCGCGCGAAGTCCAGGTAAGAGTGGGAACCTCGAGGGTGCCCGGTGCGGGCCACGAGAGCGGAGCCAGCCAGGTATGCGGGTCGCCACCGCGCCATGGGCCCCAACGATACCCAAACCCCTTTCTCGCGAGCCCAATCCGGAAGCCTCCGTCGGCTTCAGGCGCCGCATAGTCGGCGCCGATCACAACGCCACGCGCCGGCTGTTCGCCTCCGGCATCCCAGTCTGCCGCATACGCAGGCGTGGCTCGCCACACTTCGTCCAGTGGCCAGGAGCGCTCCGCGAGAGCAGGCTCGAGGGCCAGAAGCTGGAGGGGACCCTGATCGCCATCAAGCACGACAGACGCCAGCCTGGCCTCATCAAAGTGCACAAGAATCCCTTGAGGCGCACGCTCAATCGTAACAGGACCGCGTCGGTGTCGCACACGGAAACCTGGCGACAGCATCACCTCACCGCCCACGACATTCTGAAGGATGAGGAGCTCGCGCCCCGCAACGACGGTGTGCAGGACGGGCTCCATGCTCGACGACAACAACCGGCCCTCTCGGAGTTGCCAATCGATGGGCTCTACGGCCAGGGATGTGCGGGGAATCGGGATATCACCAACCGAGATGTGCATAGCGTCACGAGCGAGGGTCAGATCAGCGAACACCATCGATTCCTCGCTACCACCGAGAAACGCGACCGTCCCCGCCGGTCCACTGCGACCGCCTACGAGGTGCTCGGGCGGGTCAACGCTGAGCCCCTGTGCCGGACCGGCCCCCGCGAGGACTGCCCCCATAGTCGCGATCGTCATCGCCATGCGCCGCATTCGGTAGTAGGCATCTGGGAGCGTCCCTCCCTCCGATATTGGTGCTGGTACACCAATATCGGTCGATTCGGTCGCAGTGGAGAGTGGCCCCCAGCTCACGCCCGCGTGAATCGGGTCAACAACGACGAGCCGCGCGCCGGCGCTGAACGACCGAGCTATCCGAGACGGCACTTTCATTGGGTCGGCTCCCAGGCTCCCCAATGCCTTGGTCTCGGCGGAGAACGACAGAACATGAATCCAGTGACCGTCGTGCGAGGCGCACCTGTCAGCGACACTCTCTCCGGTCCCAATCGAACATAGGCCGAGAGGGGAAGCTTCCCCCAGAAACTGATGGGCCCCCTGCACGGCAATGGGCACTGACACCCCCCTGAGTCGCAACGTGTCCACAAGAGAGCGCGCGGCTTCCGTAGCCAATTCGGTCGTTGCGCCCGGCCCGGGATCTATCACCAAAGCGATCAGGTTCGGACGTGCCGCAAAGAACGTTGCGGCACGCTCCCACCACACCGAGACGTGGCGCAAGAGCGGGGAGCTAGGGGTAAAGGGCGCCCCCTGTGCGATGAAAGGACGGGCGTCCGGGATCGTGAGGGCCCAGGCAGGCACGCCTCCGCCATCCAACCCAGCGCCAACCCAAGGCCCCAGGTGCACAATGAGCCAGAGACCTGCGCGCTCGACCGCGTCAAAGAGGCAGCTAAGGTCCCGCGGACCCGTGAAATCGTGGAAACCGGCCTCGGGGCTATGGTAGGACCATGGAAGTGGTACCAGCACGGCATTGAGTCCACCCATACGCATACGCTCAAGGACCGGCGGCCATAGAACGGGGTGCGGCAAGTGGAAATAACGGAGAGAACCGGCCAAGATGAGCGCCGGTTCTCCATCCAGGGTTATGGCATCAGGCGTGACAGCGACGCGAGGCACAGCTTGCCGCCAGTCAGATCTGCGTGAAAGCTACGGCGATCTGCGCCGCCACGTCCGCATTGTTGACCAACAGACTCTCATTGGCGCGACGCGTGCGATCCTCGCTGAGTGTCACCATCCGGGCAAGAATTGATGGGGTCAGGTCGCGACCTGCCACACCGTCCGCCTCAGCCTCGGCCACAGCGCGAGCGATGAGCGGTTCGACGACATCCGCCGGGACCTCGTCGGCCAACGGCACAGGCACAGTGACAAGAATCGCCTGAGATAGACCCAACGCCCTCTGTGTATTGAAGATCTCGACGATGTCGCACGGATCGTCCACCGAGACATCCACCCGGAGGCCCGATCGGCGGCTGTAGAAGGCGGGAAACTCATCCGTCTGCCAGCCGACAACCGGAACGCCCCACGTCTCCAGCGTCTCCAGCGTGCGGGGCAGGTCGAGAATGGACTTGGCGCCGGCGCAGACCACGATGATCGGTGTCGTGGCGAGGATCGGCAGATCGGCGGACACATCTTCGGGATGCCCACGATGCACACCACCGATCCCGCCGGTCGCGAACACGCGGATGCCGGCCCTCTGGGCCAGGTAGGCGGTGGCTGCCACCGTCGTTCCCCCGTGCGTGCCACGCACCCGTATCAACGGCAGATCCCGCACACTGACCTTGGCTGCAGTTCGGTCCGACGCAAGATCGGCGACCTGCGCGTCGCTCAAGCCAATCAGGGGGAGTCCTTCCCAGATTCCGATGGGGACAGGGGTCGCGCCCTGCGCCCGGATCGCCTGCGCCATGGCGCGTGTGATCTGCAGGTTGGCCGGATGTGCAAATCCGTGGGTGATCAGCGCGGATTCGAGTGCGACGACCGGCTCCTCGCGCGCCATCGCCTCGCCACACTCACGCCCAAACCTAAGCGTCTCGTTCACTCCAACACCAGCAGCTTGCTCGCAAGGGCGGCGTAGGCGTTGGCCGCAGCGTAGACCTGCTTGAGCTCAACGTATTCATTGCTGCGATGCAGTCCTGCCGGATCGCCGGGGCCAAGCCCCACGGTCGGGATGCGCGCCACTCCGGCGGTGTAGGCGCCCTCCGTAGCAAACGGCCAACAGGTCACGCCCGGCCGCAGTCCTACGCTGCGCCCTGCCTGCAGCGCAGCCTGAACAAGCGGGTGCCGCTCCTCAAGCGCCCAGGGCATGGAGGCGCGGCGTGCGCGCAGAATCATGCCGGTGTGTGTTGCGATGTCGTGCTCGATCACGCGCACATCGGCATCCACACCCTCCCGCGCGATGACACGTTGGACTTCCAGCAGCGACATCGCCTCGGTCTCGCCCACTGTCAACCGCCGATCGAGAAACAGCTCACAGCGGTCAGGAAGTGCGTTCCGGCTGGCACTGCGCGAAATCACCTCAGTGACAGCCAATACCCCCGGCCCCATAAAGGGATCGGTCAGCAACTGGCCGGCCAGAATCTCCAGGCCGAAGACGACCCGCGCAGCGGCATAGATGGCATTGACACCCAGTTCAGGCGTCGACGAATGCGCCGATCGCCCCTTGACGGTTAGCAGCATCTCAAGATGTCCCCGCTGGGCGCGCACGACCTGCATATTCGAGGGCTCAGGGATCACAGCCCAATCCGGCCGATACCCCAACTCCTCGACGAGTGCCCGTGTGCAGGTCCCCTCGGAAGGTTCTTCAAGGCCGACGCACGCGACCAGGACGGATCCGGAGAGTATGTCGCGACGGCTGGCCAACAGCGCCGCCCCATAGACGGCGGCCGCCAGCCCGGACTTCATGTCACACGCACCCACGCCATAGAGACGATCGTCGTTCACAACCGCCCCGTAGGGATCGACGGTCCATGCTTGCGGTTCGGCCACCTCTACCGTATCCATATGGCTGTCAAACATCAGCACAGGCCCGGAGGTCGTGCCGATGCGGCCCAGGACATTGCCCGCGGCATCCATCCACACCTGGTCATACCCCAGCCGCCGCATCTCCTCCATGATCAGCGCCGCCACTGCAGACTCGTTGCCCGATGTACTGGGGGTCTGGACAAGTACCCGAAGAAAGCCTAACAATGATTCTCGACCCTCCCGAGATAGCTCCAAGTGGTGCATTGGTCACTCCATTGGGTATGGGACTGAGTTGGGTTCTTCCGGACGATCCATCGACAGGACGCTCGCAGGCTGCCTAGTAGGCACCATCCCGAGCCAGGACCTTTGGCACGGTCCGCAGGACGATCAGCAAGTCCAACCACGGCGACCAGTGCTCAATGTAGTACAAGTCCAGCAACACCATCTCATCGAAGGTAAGCTCACTGCGACCACTAACCTGCCAGAGACCGGTGAGCCCGGGAGGAACGGACAATCGTTTCTCGTGCCATGCCCGGTACTGCTCCACTTCGGCCGGGATTGGGGGACGTGGACCGACCAGGCTCATCTCGCCCTTGATGACGTTCAGGAGCTGCGGCAGCTCATCCAAGCTGGTTTTTCTGAGGAATCGCCCCACCCGCGTTACGCGGGGGTCATCGCGGATCTTGAAAAGCGGTCCATCAGCCTCATTTTGGCCTCGAAGAGTCTCCAGCTGCCTCTCGGCATCGGACACCATCGTTCTGAACTTAAAGATCCGGAACCGTGCGTGATTTTCGCCAACGCGCTCCTGCCTGAAGAAGACGGGTCCCCTAGAATCGAGTTTGATGGCAATGCCAATCAACAGGAAAAGGGGCCAGCCAACGGCCAGGAACAACAGCGCTCCAACCAGGTCAATCACGCGTTTGATGACCAACTCGCCACGACTGAAGGCGATCTCCTGGATCTCGATCAGCGGGAGCCCGCCCAGATCACCCACTTCGACCCGGCTCAGACTGAGCTGGAAAAGGTCAGGGACGAGGCGTGCCTTGATGTCGCGACGCGCGCAGGCACGCAGGACACCGAGGATACGCCGGTGGTAGTTCCAGGGCAGAGTGATAATGACCTCATCCACGGCCTGCTCATCGATAACTCCGGACAGGTTATCGACCGAGCCATACCCGCAGAAGCGACCGATCTTCCCTGCGCCCTTGTCGGGATTGTCATCAACATAGCCGACGATCTCGTACCCCAGATCGGGGCGCGCGACGACGGTTCGCATCACGCGGCGACCCACCTCGCCGGCGCCGACGATGACGACGCGTTTCACGCCAATGCCCCGTCGCCGTTGCCGCGCCTGGACCACCATCGTCACGGCCCGGTTGATCGAGATCAGAACAACCATGAATGCGCCACTCTCGAACAGGAGCAGTCGGGAATAGACGAGAGGCCGAAAGACGAACGACCAGGCGAACGCTGCGACCAAGGTAACGACCACCGCGTTGATCACGTGGAAAACGTGATCAATCCATGTCGTGCCCCGCCGTCGCTGATATGACTTCAGTGCCCAGAGTACCGCGGGTATAGCCACGGAAAAGAGCAGACTGAAGGGCAGATACGCACGGAAAGGTGCGTCGAAGGAGACATCGAGGAACCACTGAAGCCGGTAGCGCAGCTCATAGGCCAGAACCATCGCCAGGTTGATTGCGGCGATGTCGCCCAGTACGATCCACCACAGAGTGCGATCGCGTCGCGTTGCTTTCACGCCGCAGCTCCTCTGTGCGCCACCCGCCGGTAGACCTCCGCGGTCCGGCGCGCTGTCGCGTTCCAGGAGAAGCCGGCAGCGTGGCACAGACCGCGCTGCCGGAGCTGTGATCGTAGAACTGGGTCCGTCAGCACGGCGTGGAGCGCTCCGGCAATCGCTTGCTCATCATCCGGTGGCACAAGGAAGGCACCGTCTCCGCCCGCCTCAGGGAGCGAGGTGCTCGACGATGTAACCGTTGGTGTGCCACAAGCTAGCGCCTCAAGGACAGGCATACCGAATCCTTCATAGACTGAGACATAGGCAAACACATCGGCGGCATTATACCAGAGCGCCTGATCGTCCTGTGACACGAAGCCGGGGAAGTGCACACGATCAACCAGGCCTGATTGCTCGACCGCTTGCAGGATGTCATCATAGTACCAACCCTGGGCGCCGGCCAAGACAAGATGCAGATCGGGGTCTTTGAGCAGAGCGAAAGCCTTGATGAGCCGTATCAGGTTCTTGCGCGGCTCGAGCGTGCCGAGGAACAGCACAAAACGCCCCGGGAGCCCCTGACGTCGGCGAAACTCATCGACCGCTTCCCGCGGCATTGGACGGAAGCGTGGTGCCACGCCGTGGTGAATCACCACGACGCGCTCCGCAGGCACCCGAAGCAATCGAACCACCTCCTCTGCCGTGAACTGCGACACTGCCACTACTGCGACGGCGCGCCGGCACGAAAGCCCCGTGAAGCTACGTAGATAGAGACGATTCCCAGTCCGGAACATCCTGGGATACCGCAGGAAGCTCAGGTCGTGCACCGTAACGACCTGAGGGCAGACTGCCGGAAACGGTGCCACAAACGCGGGCGCGTGAATCACGTCGGCGCCCGATCGATAGGCGATCATCGGCAGCGCGATCTGTTCCCACAGAATCCGCTGCCACGGGCGACCGGTGGGCACCCTGGCCTGCACCTGCGGCAGGGGCGAACGCGGTAGCGTAACGCCCTTCGCCAGATGTACCTGCAGACGGATACCGTGGTCCCCGGCCCCGAGTTGCTCAAGCAAGCTGGAAATGTAGACGGAGATGCCTGCGCTTCTGTAGGAAACGTCTCCTGAGAGCAGGTGACCGTTGAACACGACGAGAGGCTGGAGCGCACTCATTGCGTATGCATTATAGCGAGCTCCGGTCCGCTGGCAAAGTTTTACCCGAACCGGGGTCCACTTGCCAGGACCTCGGAGGGCGGTAGAATCGGACTATGGGACTGACCCAGCCATCATCCGCAGCAAGCGATGCAGCGTCCGCTGTGCCCGACCACAAAGCCGTTCACGTGACAGTTAGTGGCTATGTCCAGGGCGTCGGGTTCCGCTACTTTACGCGTGCGAGCGCTCAACGGTCCGGCGTCGTCGGCTGGGTGCGCAACACCGATGATGGCGATGTCGAGATCTGGGCCGAGGGAGCTGAGAAACGCATCCAGCAGTTCATCGAGGCCATCCGCCGCGGTCCCAGTCAGAGCGAGGTCAGGGATGTAGTACTTAGCTGGCAGCCCCCCTTGGGGCATTTCCGCAGCTTCCACATCCGGGATTGAGATGTACAAGAAGACCGAACGCCTCGCATGGCTGGTAATGACGCTCTCCTTCCTGGCCTGCATCGTGCTGGCCCTCGGTGTGCCCCTGGGCATACGGCGCTACGTCCTCACCTCGACACGGCCGATGATCGTTATCCTCCAGCGACGTGAAGGCATTGTGACACAACGTGCAGCAGGAAGCAATGCAACCGTCGTCGTAGATACGCAGGTTGCGGTTACTCCCAGAAGCCAGATTCGGGGCAATGGGGACGCCGATGCTCTGCTGTTGTTCTACCACCCCGACAAGCCCGAGGCGCCCATTGCGACCATCCAGCTGTATGGGGACACCGAACTGGCGGTCGAACACGCACGCACCCCCAGATTCGCGGTGAGCAAACTGCCTCATCGTATTGAGATTCAGGTGACCCGTGCCCCCGGAATGGGACCGTCGCTATTTGACAACACGCGCCCCGTCGAAGCGCTCGTCGAGACGCCGCAGGGCGCGGTGCAACTTGGTGAGGGCGCCTTCAGGTTGGAGGTCGACCCTGAGCAGACTACCCTGATCGTGAATGCCGGGCGCGCTTCGGTGTCGGAGCCCAGGACCGGGCAGTCACTCGTCCTGGTGCCGCTGCAGCGCACGCAGATAACCGCGGCGGGCCTGGGCGCAATCTACGTCGGTGCCAGAGATCTGCTTAGTGGACGCAATGGCGACTTCGAGTCCCCCCTGGAGGACACGTGGACCGTCTACCGAGACTGGTACAACCCACAGGAGGATGGTGGAGCGATAATCCAGATGCAACTTGGCGATGACCAGCGGATCGTAACATTCGAAAGGGCGGGCGAAAGCCATGCTGAGACCGGCATCCGCTTGGCGATCGACCAGGACCTGCGCGACGTGCGATCCCTCCGCGTGCGCGCGCGCGTTCGGATCAGCACCCAAACCCTTGCGGTCTGCGGCTCAGTGGGCACTGAATGCCCGATGATGATACGGATCTACTATCTCGATCAGGAGAGCGGTGGCGTTCGCGAATGGCTCCAGGGCTTCTATACTCGCGAGGGCGAGGATGAGCCGTATTGCATGGTATGCCGCGACTGGAAACCCGAGCACATCAGGATCCCCCAGGATGTCTGGTACGACTACGAGTCACCCGATCTTCTGCCCCTTCTCACCGCTCTGGGTATGAAGCCCGGTGCACTACAGTCGATCGAGATCTATGCTTCAGGCTGGACCTACGGTTCCGCGATCGACGATATCGCCATCCTTGTGGGCGATTGACCACGCTGGCCCAACCTGCCGGAGGTACCCCTCATAGACACGCTACGACGCCGCGTCACTTACCCTGTGGGCAAGCTGCCCCAGGCTGACTTGATCACACTCCTGGGTCGCGCCCTTCCCAACCCCGACCCGCGAGTCGTCTTCGGCCCTGGACTGGGCCGCGACGCCGCGGTAATCGACTTTGGCGATCGCTATCTTGTAACGAAGACGGACCCGATCACATTCGCCACCGGCGACATCGGCTGGTACGTTGTCCACATAAACGCCAATGACATCGCCTGTCTCGGCGCGCAGCCCCGTTGGTTCATCGTGACGCTCCTCCTTCCGGAGAACGGTACCGATCACGCGATGGTCGAGACGATCTTCGACCAGGTGAGCAGAGCCAGTCGCGAGCTGGGGATCAGCGTCGTCGGGGGGCATACCGAGATAACCCACGGCATTGACCGGCCTATCGCCGTGGGCGCGATGTTCGGCGACGTGGCGCCAGAGGCCCTGGTCCGCTCCGATGGCGCGCGCGTGGGGGATGCGTTAATCCTGACCAAGGGCATCGCCGTCGAAGGGTCCGCGATCCTGGCGCGGGAGTTGCGCGAGCAACTGGGCCCGCGGCTGGACGCAGATTTGCTCGAGCGCGCAGCCGGCTTTCTGCACAATCCAGGCCTGAGCGTAGTGCGCGATGCGCTGGTCGCCACGACGTCCGGAGAGGTGCACGCGATGCACGATCCCACCGAGGGAGGCATAGCGACGGGAATCTATGAGTTGACGGGCGCCGCCGGGCTGGGGGCTATCGTCGATGCTGAGTCGCTCCCGGTCTACGCCGAGACTATGGCCATCTGCGACGCGCTGGAACTCGACCCGCTGGGCATCATCGCTTCAGGATCATTGCTGATGGCTGTCGCAGCAGGCGACGCGGCTTCGATCGCCGCAGCGCTGGAATCCGAGGGAATCGCAGCGACGATCATCGGTACCGTGTGTGAGGGGAGCCAGGTGCTGCTCAGTAGTAGGGCCGGGTCCCTGCCGCTAAGGCAGTTCTCCCGCGACGAGATCGCGCGTCTATTTGAGAGCCGCCGAGACGGTGACTGACCCAGGTCGGCGGCGCAGACGGCCACCGTCGTATGATGTCGACATCCCACCTGACCGTGCGGATGGGTCAAGTTCCTTCGTCCATCGGGCGCTGATCGTCACCGCACGGATCGGCAGGGTCCCTCCACTCTGGTTGCTGCCGGTGTGGATTGCCCTGACCACAGCCGCCGCCCTGCCCTGGGCTGGAGCGCGCGCCACCGTGGCGCTCATCTATGCCATCCTGTTGGCCGCTGACTGGCTGCAGTTAGCGTTGCTGCCACACGCTGGGCGTTCGTGGGGCCCCATCACCCCCTCTCTGCTGGGGCTCGCCTTGGTGCGTCTCGTGCTCTTCTTGCTGGCTCGGTGGCTGGGATCGGGCGCGGCAAGTCCGTGGATCGCATTGGCGATGGGCGTGCTGCTGACGGCGCTGGCCCTCTACGCGACCTGGATCGAGCCATTCCGTATCAGAACCACTGAGCAGGACTTGGCACATGCGGCGCTGACGTCTGAGCGTCCAATCCGTGCATTGCAGATCTCGGACATCCACTTCGAGGGCGATTCGCCTCGCGAGCGGGCACTCCTCAATCTGATCAGGGCCGAACGACCGGACCTGCTGTTCCTGACCGGAGACTACCTCAACCTGTCATCGGTCTACGATCCCGCAGCGCAGCAGGGCGCGCGGAGGCTTCTGCAGCGCCTGGATGCGCGGCGCGGCATCTACGCCGTGACGGGAAGCCCGCCTGTGGATGTGCCCGGTGTCGTTCCTGAGGTCTTCGCCGGGCTCCCCATCCGCTGGCTTCTCGACGAAGCCGAGGCCGTAGACATCGATGGGCAGGCCCTATGGATACTCGGGGTCCGGCACACCTATGATGAGGGGCGCGACGGTCGAGCGCTCACTGAGCTAGCGGCCAAGACGCCGCAAAACAGCTTACGCATCCTCCTCTACCACACCCCGGACCTCATGCCCGTAGCAGCCAGACTGGGGATCGACCTCTATCTGTGTGGTCATACGCACGGCGGGCAGATCCGCCTGCCATTCTATGGGGCCCTAGCCACCAGCTCTCGGTGGGGCAAACGCTATGAGCAGGGGCGTTATGTTGAGGGGCAGACGACGCTCTTCGTGTCGCGGGGGCTCGGAGTAGAGGGCTTGGGCGCACCTCGGGCACGCTTTCTCGCGCCACCTGAAGTTGTGGCCTGGCGCATCGCCGCCACCGCACATTAGCTGGAACCCACTCCGCCTCTGCGGTGCCGGGCGCTTGCGGCAGTGCCCGGCACTGGACCGCGAACTCAGCTCCCGGACAGCCAGGCCCCTACGCCGGGCACATTGACGGGAGCTTACTCCGCGGTACTATTAGCTAAGGCACGATTCTGAGGCTTGAGTGGGCCAGGCGATCGCAGCCTTGGGCGTTACACCCCAAGGGTGAGGAAAGTCCGGACTCCACAGGGCACGATGCCGGGTAACACCCGGGCGGGGCGACCCGCGGACAGGGCCACAGAGACATACCGCGCGCGGGGGAGGCGACTCCCTCCGTCGCAAGGGTGAAAAGGCGGTGTAAGAGACCACCGGCGCGCTGGGCAACCGGCGCGGCCAGGCAACCCCCATCGGGAGCAAGGCCAAGCAGAAGGAAGAGCCGCAGGCTGGGGTATGACCCGTACCCTTCTCACGCCGAGGCGTCGCCTTGCGACACCTCGGTGGAGCGACCTTCGGGTAGGCTGCTGGAGAGGACAGGTGACTGTCTTCCTAGATAGATGATCGCCACGCGGATGGGGAGACCCATCGGTGGACAGAATCCGGCTTACCGGCCCACTCAAGCTCGCACCGTGCCATTCCCCGCGGTGACCACGAAACGTTGCCAAACAGGCGAACTGTGGTATGATACCCGATCGACGGACTTTCTGCCCTTGGCCAAGGTCAAGGGTAATCCCATAGGAAGGAGATTTGACCGTCTTGGATACACGCAAGTACGAGATGATGTATGTTGTTGGCGCTGACCTGGGTGAGGAGCAGCTTGAGGCCCTCACACAGCGCATCGAGCGCTATCTCGAGACCGCACAGGCCCATGTCTATAGCATCAAGAGCTGGGGCTTGCGTCGGTTGGCCTATACTCTGAAGGGACAACGAGAGGGCCGCTACTACCTGGCCCAGTTCGAAGCCCCCACCCGGACCGTCAACGACCTCGATCACAACGTGCGGCTGATCGAGGAGGTGTTGCGTCACATCATCATTCAGGTCGAGAAGCTCGAGATTCCTGAGGAACCGGAAGAGGCGGCGCAGACGCCGAGCGCGCAGACGCCGAGCGCGCAGATGCCAGCCGAAGAGATGCCGGTGGTTGGGACGCTAGACGAAGAGACGGCGACGGCTGGCCAGCCAGAGGAGCAGGCCACCGAAGGCACTGAGCTCGCCACCGAGGCCTGACCAGGCCAAGGGCCACCAAAGGCGTACTCACGCTTAGGAAATCCTTATCTATGACACGCGGTCTCAACAAGGTGATGATCATCGGCCATCTGGGGCGCGATCCCGAGATGCGATTCACCTCAGGGGGTCGGCCGGTTGCCTCGTTCAACGTCGCGACGATGAGAGGTTGGACCAACACTGAGGGAGATCACCAGGAAGAGACAGAGTGGTTTTGCGTTGTCGCATGGGGAAGACTGGCAGAGCTGTGCAAGGAGCGCCTACATAAGGGATCGCTGGTGTACGTTGAGGGCCGGCTCCAGACCCGTTCGTGGGAGGGCCCGGAAAGCGAGCGCCACTATCGGACCGAGTTGGTGGCTCAGGAGCTCATCTTTCTGGATGGCAATGAGGCCTCCGATGCCACCGATTTCGAGGATGTGGATGCCGCCGATGCTTCGTAATACAAGGAGATTAACAGAGTGAGTGATTACAGACGTAACAACCGCCGTCGCTTCACAGCCCGGGCGAAGGTCTGCCAGTTCTGCACCGAAGGCGACGAGGGTATCGACTACAAGAATGTCGGCCTGCTGCAGCGGTTCGTAAGCGATCGAGGCAAGATACGCCCCCGACGGCAGACGGGCACGTGCGCCAAGCACCAACGGCGCTTGACCACAGCGATAAAGCGCGCTCGGCACATCGCCCTGCTGCCTTTCGTCGCCGAACTGGACCGCTAGGCGATAGCTACCACACCATCGGGCATAGGGCACACCTATGCCCGATGCTCATGTGGAGCCACGGCAAACGCACATGTCAAAGAAGAGCGAACAAGACAAGCAACTTACCCGGCGCCAGATGGCGCGCCGCGATCGCGAGTTCCGCCTGCAGCGCATCCTGACCTGGTCGGCGATCGCTGTAGGGCTGGCGGTCGTGACGCTGCTCATTGTCGGTATTGTGATCGAGGTCAGCAGCGCACGCAGGCCGGCAGCAAGAATCGGCGATACCGACATTACCGCCAAGGCGTTCAAGGCACGCCAGGCCTATGAGCGCTGGATGGCCCAGCTACAGATCCTGCAGTACGAGGACTACATTTCCCAACTTGGTACGCAGCAGTTGAGCGCTACTTCCACGATCACAGACGCACCGGCCGTTGACGATGGCACAGCCGCCTTTGTCGAACAGCTACAGGTTCAGGTAAGCTCACTGCGGAATCAGCTTTCACCTGACCTTGCCTCCGCCTTTGCAGGCCAAGTGCTCGACACAATGATCGAGGAGGAATTGGTGCGCCAGGAAGCTGAAACACGCGGGCTCACCGTCACCGACGACGACGTGCGCCTGCAGACTGAGCAGCTTCTGGGGTATGATCGCGATTTGGCTACCACCGGTATCACGGATACCACCACACTGACGGACACGACAGCCGTCACGGACACTCAGGCCCCTGCTCCAGCCCAGATCAGCTTCGATGAGCTGTACAAGCAGTTCCGGACCAACGTGTTGGATCTCACTCGATTCAGCGAGAAGGACTTCCGTACGATGGTCGAGGCCAAGCTGCTGCGTGATCGCGTGTTGGCGGCGTTCGCCGACGATGTCTCCAAGGTGCAGGATCAGGTAGAGGGCACGGTGTTCAGCGTCGCTACAGAAGAGGACGCGGAGGCACTGCGCACGCGACTGAACAATGAGGGCGTAGATCCGGCGACCGTCGTCGAGGAATTCGATGCGGATGACAGTGACGCGACAATCGGGTTTACGTTCCCGTGGCTTACCGTCGGCTACATAGGCAGCCAGCTCGGGACGGACGTGGAGCGCGCCGCATTCAACACGAATGTCGGCACAGCCTCGTCGGCGGTCTATGGCAACGATGGCAAGCTCTATCTCGTGTTTGTGTCTGGGCACGAGGAGCGAGAGCTGACCGCGGACTTGCTCGAGTCGGCCAAGCAACAAGCTTACGATGAATGGCTAACCCAGGCCAAGACCCGCCAGGTCGAGTACCTCGACTGGGAAGCCGCAGTCGTCACCGACTAACGCAGGTTCTACGGCGGCTTTGACAGGTTGGCTCAGCGCGCCCAAGGGATGAGGAAATCCCTTGGGCGCTTCTGTTTGGCACAAGTGTCAGCGCCCAAGGCCCCTCAGAAGGCCATTGGGCGCGCCACATCCTTCAAACGGTGCGCCGCGCCTCGATGACGTTGGGAATCTGCTCGATCTTGGCCATGACCCGCGTCAGCGTTTTCAGATCCGGGATGTCCAGCGTCATATAGACGGGCAGGATGTTGTAGCGGTCGCGCTTTCCGGTGCTGAGAGAGGCCATGTTGATCCCACGGTCGGCCAGAATCCCGGAGATGTCGTGGATCAAGCCCGATCGATCATACGCCGTCACCGTGACCTGAACGGCGAAGGTGTGCTGCTCCTCGCCCCACGTGACCTCGATCAGGCGATCCTGATCGTCCTGCGGCATCGAGAGCACGTTAGTGCAGTCGCGACGATGGATCGTGACCCCGCGACCGCGGGTGATGTAGCCGATGATCTCTTCACCGGGGAGTGGGTTGCAACACTGGGCCAGGTGCGTAAGCACACCGCCCGTGCCCAAGATGTGGATCCCGGTCGTCTCAATCTCCGGCGCCCGTGGAGCCACTTCCTCCTCCGGCCAGACTTCCTCCACACCCTCGTGCTCACGGGTATACTGGTCCAGGCGATTGACCACCGCATCGCCGCTGATGTCGCCCATCCCCAGCGCAGCCAGGAACTCGTCCGCCGTGTTGAAGCGCCGCTTGAAAAGCTCGGCGACTTCCTCGGTTGACATCGATAGCGACAGGCGTTTCAGGATACGATCGACCATCTCCTGACCGCGAGTGATGTTCTCCTCGCGACCCTGGCGCCGGAACCACTGGCGGATCTTCTGGCGAGCGCGGGTCGTCGTCACAAAACCCAGGTCCTCATTCAGCCAGTCCCGGCTCGGCCCACCCTTGCGCCCCAGGATGATCTCAACCTGATCGCCGGTGTGCAACGAATAGTCCAGGTTGGTCCAGCGACCGTTGACGCGAGCACCGCGGCAGGCGTGACCGACCTCGGTATGCAAATAGTAGGCGAAATCGAGTGGCGTGGCGCCGGTAGGCAGGTCGATCACCTTACCCTTGGGCGTGAACGCGAACACGCGGTCCTGGAACACGTCAGCCCGCATCGAGTCCATGAAGGTCCGCGCGTCACCCGTCTCGTGGTTCAACTCCTGGACGCTCTCACGGATCGCCGAGATCTGCTCGACCAACTGCGGGTTGGTATGGACTCCGCGCTCCTTGTAGCGCCAGTGCGCAGCATACCCGTACTCGGCGAAGTAGTCCATTTCGTGGGTGCGGATCTGGATCTCCAGCGACGAGCCATCCTGCCCGATCAAGGCCGTATGGAGGCTCTGGTAGCCATTGGGCTTGGGATGCGCGATGTAGTCGTCGAACTCGCCCGGCACTGGCTTCCAGAGCCGATGTGCGATGCCCAGGACTTGGTAGCACTGCGGCTCGGTATCGACGACCACACGCAACCCCTCGACGTCATAGATCCGCGAAAACGGGACGTTCTTGCGGAGCATCTTGGTGTAAATGCTGTAGATGTGCTTGGGGCGCCCCTTGATCTCCGCAGAGATGCCAGCCTCGTTGAGCGCCCGGCGCAGCAACTCGACGTGGTACTCGACGCGCTCCTGCCGCAGCTCGCCACGGGTCGCCAGGAGATCCGCCATCTGCTCGTAAGTTTTCGCGTTCAGATAGCGGAACGCAAGGTCCTCCAGCTCCGCCTTCCAGACCCAAATCCCCAGGCGATTGGCCAGCGGGGCGAAGATCTGCAGTGTCTCGCGCGCCATCCGGATCTGGCTGCGCGCGGAGAGATACTCGAGGGTACGCATGTTGTGGAGGCGGTCGGCTAGCTTGATGAAGATCACGCGCAGATCATCGTTGGCCATCGCAATGAGCAGCTTGCGCAAACTCTCCATTTCCTGGAGGTTGCGCACCTGCACATTGTCCTCCTGGACACGCTTCTCGACCCTTTCGAGGTTGGTCACGCCCTCAACGAGGACAAGCACCTCGTGGCCAAACTCCACCTCAATCTCCTCGCGGGTGACATCGCTATCTTCCAGGACATCGTGCAACAAGCCGGCGGCAATCACCGCCGGCTCGAAGTTCAGTTCCGCAAGGATGTGGGCTACGTTGAGGGGGTGAATCAGATAAGGCTCGTCGGACTTCCGGGATTGCCCCGCGTGGGCGCGCTCAGCCATCGCATAGGCGCGCTGAATCAGATCACGCGCCTCTATCGACGCGATACCACTCGGAAGCTCCTCCAGGATTTCCTTGAGCTGGACTGCCACAAGACCGCTCCCCCCTCACTGACCGCAGAGTCAGTGTAGCGGGCGCGGGGGGATTGTCAAGAAGGACAGAACACTCACGTCGGATCGACGCCGGGTACATCTACACCCAGAACGGCCAACACCCCGAAGCCCAGGGCCTACCTAAGGGAAACGCAGCTGCAAACTGGTCCTGCGCAAGGTGCCACCTTCGGCTGATTGGGCGGGTTCGGGTCACGCATACAGCAGCAACGCGCGCTTAAGATCATCGTACGTGCCGATGTCGATGTACTGGCCCTCCTCGAAGGGTACTCCCTTCACTACCAAGCCGCTCGCAATGGCCCTATCGAACATGGCTCCTAACACAGTCTCCCGCTCTGGAGTGCCTCGGGTCGACTGCTCAGAAAGGGCTGTGTGCATCAGCCGGGTGAAACGAGGGCCCCAGCAGGCCATTCCCCAGAGCCAACTGAGATGGGTTGTCACTTGAGGCTTGTCGATATGCTCGGTCACGTTGGCATCAGCATCGATTCCCACCATCCCGAACTTGTGAGGTCGATCGGTATGGAACAGGCCCAGTGTCAAGTCTGCCTGCCAGCCCCTATGGGCAGCGACCAGGAGTCGGAAGGCATCGGGGGGCTCTATCACCGTGTCCGGCATACCCATCACGACCGTCGCGTTCTCCGCCAGCCACGGCGTCGCCAGATCGATGGCATAGGGCATTCCCGCCAACCGTGCCTGGAATAAGTACGAGATGCTAGCGCCGAAGGAGTCGCCGTTTCCGTAGTAACTGACTATATCGTACTTCCCGTGACTGATGATGAAGTAGTACTTCCGAACACCGGCGCTCATCATGTTTTCGAGTAGGTACTGACTGATCACCTTGGGACGCTCTTCGGCGAACCCTCCGATGTGAAGCGTCTGGTGTCCAATCGGGAACAACTCCTTGGAGCCGGGGTACGGCGCCAGGCGACTACCAGCCCCAGCAGCCGGCACGATGCCGACGATCTCGGATCCAGACTCAGTGCCCATTGCGCTACTGCATCGGCTCAAGGAGCAATCCGAGATCTGTCGTCTGACCAGCCTCCACAGTGATGTCTAGTGGAGTCCCCAGGTCAGCGTCTCGGGCCAGCATCGGTGACACAGCATTCCAGATGATGAGTACATACCGACCAGGCAACACATCCGGGAACACGAAACGTCCGTCATCTCCAACCACCGTGCGCGGAGCCACGCCTGGATCGAACCCGTACAGAGGGGTGTCATCGGTCGAACCAATGTGGTCGCCCAGATACACCTCTATACCCGCCATAGGCTGCCGCGTGTTCTCCACACCCAGGCGCCCTGTAATGATAGCTCGCCCCTCCGCTGGCGCTGGGGGGGTGAACTCATCCGGAGCACCGAGCGTCACCACAGTGCTAATCGGTGATATCTCAGTCAGTAGTGGGCTGACGCTCGCCATAGGTTCTGGCGGCACGATCGTTGCCTCTGTACACCCTGCAAGCAGGAGCCCACTCAGAAACAGCACAACGAGGATTCTCATGTCGAGTCCCTTCATTCTCGTCCTCAAGAGAAAGGGCCACTGACGAATCAGCGGCCCTTTCCAGAGATCGGAGCACAGATCTTACTGAGATACAGCTTCGTACGTCAGTAGGAAGTCAAGTGCGGTGGGGTTGGTCACCTGGTTCTCGTTAACTACGCAGACGATATCCTGCGCAGCGGTGATAACAGCCGAACCATTGAACCCAGACGCCAGTCCGGCAGTGTTAGGCTGATAGAACAGGGCCGTACCATTGACCGCAACCCCGCTCCGTGACTCGGTTACCCCACTCGAGTATGTAACAGTGACATTGGTGGGCGCGGCACCAATATTCTGACAGGTAATACTTGTGCTGTACCCGTAGTAAGTCTTGAGCACAATAGGTGCATTCGCGCTGGTGCTGCCCGTCGCGAAACCTATGTACGAGGCGGCGCGGTTTGTGCTATCGGACTCATTGACCAGGGCCACAATCTCACCACTACTCACGATCTTGGCCGAACCAAGCCAGCCCGCTGGCAGACCCTCATTGGGCGTATAGAAGAGCTTGGAGGAGCCGGCGGCAACCGAAGCGGTGCTGGTCTTCCCGTTGGAGTACGTAACAGTCACGTCAGTCGACGTCAAGCCCAGGTTCTGGACCGTCAAAGCGGTGTTGAAGCCATAGTACCCGTTCATCAGGACGGGCGCGTAGGCGGTTCCGGAGCCGCTGACGACACCACCATAGGAGTACTGCTGCCCCACCGAACTCCAGATGTTCACGATCGCGGCCACAGCACCCGTGGCCTCAACCTTCGCAGAATATAGGCCATTTGCCAGACCTGCCATCGTGGCCTGGTTGAAGCTGACCGCGGCATTGGCGGGCACAGCCAGCTTCTGCTCCTGAGCCACGGGCGTTGAGTTGCCTGGGGAATAGACCTTCAAGGTCACATCCACAGGGGCTGCGGTCACATTCTGCACGACAACGTTCGAGTTGTACCCGTAGTAGTTCTTGTAGACACCAGGCAGGGACACGTTCTGCGCGGTCTTTGCACTGGCGATACCACCGTACGAGGCGGCGCTGGCACCACCACTGCCGGTGTAGTTCGACACGGCAGCTACGTTGACGTCGCACGAAATCACAGCCGAATACGCATTGCTTGGGACGGTCAGACCACCCACGTACACAAAGTAGCTCCCGCTGCCCGAGACGGCGAAGCTGGTGCTGGCATATGCCATCGTCCCCGTGCCGTCATAGAGCTCATACATACACGTTCCAGGCGTCGCCTCCAGATTCTGGATGGTGAACGCGCTGTTATACGGGCCATTCGGACCGGGAACCTGAGCAGCCACCGGCAAGATGCCGACGACGAGCGACAACCCCAATACCAAGGGAATCAACATAGATCGGCGCATTTGAAACCTCCCTCCGAGATACGATATCTTGACTGGACTCAACTTGCAGCCCCATTATAGGTGGTCCAGCGGCCGTGATCAATACTCCATTAGGGTTAACCAGGTGATTCCTGGATCATATGGCGGACAAGACTCACCAACCCGAAGTAAAAGAGATCTCCCACAGTGAAAACGAGACGTACCAACAGAGCAACGAGGGTACCTACGGCCAGTCCTGTGGACGGCGCAAGCTGGGCGACCAGCGTCAGCTCGCGCACCCCCAATCCTGCAGGAGCGAAGAAGGTCAACATACTGACTGCTGCACTCAAAGCCCACGCGGATGCCAAAGACCCCCACGCGAGTCCGGCTTGAGGGGCAAGTGCCCGAATCAGCAGCTGCAGAATGAATGTTGCTAATACCCAGACAAGCATGTATACAGTCAGGGCGCAAACCACGCGCCCTGGGGAAAGCCGGCCCAGCCGGGCGAGACGCTTCGGGAAGTGACTCGATCGACTCAAACGAGGAAACGACGATGCCAGCGCGACCAGCACAAACACCAGAACGAGCCCCCAGCCCCAACCCCACCTCCCCCCTGCCGCCCAAACCGCCGCAGTACTGAAGGTGCCAATCCACTCGAATAGACTGGCGGCGACGGCCGACGCAGGGCCATCAGGCCCCCGCGCCTCATAGAGGATTGCCCTGCTTGCCATGTACCACGGCGCCCCAGGGAGTCGCCGAACCAGATGTGTCTGGAAATAGGCGGCGACATCCCAGGCATTCCAGGCGATGCCTGTGAGCTTGGACACAGTGCCAATCCACACCCACCCTTGCGCCCCAAGAGATACCCCGTAGAGCAACAGGCTCAGGCCCAGCGCGGGCAACATCGCTAGCCAGTCAACGCCGCGGAGGTCCTCTCTGCTCCGCCAAAGAAAAGCAGCAATCAGCACCAACGAAGCGCCGACGGCAAGAGCACTTAGCCCCTTGGCCCACTTCTTCATCTGTTTCTACGCCGCGCAAACCCCGTGATGAGCGAGGCTTTCCGTACGCGCGTCAGTAGGCCAAAGACCGGGATCGCCGCCACCTGCATAGGCGCGGAGCCGCACAGTGCGAGAATAGCCCGTACCCACCATGCGTCGGGCGCGAGTGCCTGGAGCCGAAACCTAAGCGTTAGTAGGAATGAGGGATACGCGCCTAACAAGCAATCCCAATGGAGCATCTCAAGCCCTACCTCGTCAAGCATGGCAGCCATTGCCTCCTGACTCGGGTAATAGAGGTGGCGAGGCAGCTCCCATCCCATCCAGTAGGGGCCGAACCTGCGTGCCTCCCAGCTTCGTAGATTGGGAATGCTAAAGACGAAGACCCCGTTATCCTTGAGCAGCCGTGCCACCTCACGGAGGTTCACCATCGGTGCATGAAGATGCTCAATGACGTTCCACATCGTGACGACATCGTACCGCGCTGTGGGAAGTGATACAGCACACAGATCGCCCCTGTGCACCGTAAGCCCAAGGCGCTCCTCGGCATGGGTTGCTGCTTCCAGATTCGGCTCAACGCCCTCAACTTCCCAGTTACCCGAGCGCTTCATCTCATGCAGGAAGTTCCCCGTCGCGGAGCCGACATCCAGCAGCTGCCCACTGCGCACGAGCCGCTCAATCGCTCGGCGGCGCTTCGTCATCCCATACCGCCTGCTCGCCCGGGTCAAGCGGGACCGCTCATCGTCGATGGCAGCCGAATACGGTTCGTAGGATGAGGGATAGTAGAGACCAATGCTCTCTGCTGTAGGCCGCGGATCCTGCCGCAGGAGCCCACACTGCGCACACCGCACGACCGTAAACACCCCAGGGAGACCAAGAAGCCGATCTGGCCCCTGGAACACTCGATGCGCAGCCGCAGAGCCACAGTAGTCGCAGGGAACGGACTCAAAGCCAACTGCTATGGCATCATTCATCTAGATCGACCCCTTCAGGAAGCATCGGAGGCGATGCCAGTGGCTTGCGGAATCCCACCACGATCCCCTGAAGTAAGTAAAAAGCACCAAGTGGACTGCTGCCCAATCCCTCACGAATCACCAGGTAGCCCAGATTCGCTAGGGCCGAGAACCATACCGGGCGACCGAACCTCCGGTAGAAGCGAGCGCCACTTTCTCCCCAGGTGCGCCAGAAGAACGGCCGTCGACCTCGATTGCCGATCGTTCGCGAGACCTTGTGCAGGAACGAAGCTTCGGGTACATACCGGATGCGTAAGCCCGCCTCCCGTACGCGAACTGAGAAATCCCAGTCATCGAAGTAGAAGAAGTACCCATCATCGAACAGTCCGGCACGACTGAAGGCTTGCCGCGAGATAAGCAGGCCACATGAAGGGGCATACTCGAGATCCGTTGGCACATCGCGCGGGCCCCCATTAGGCCTGTTGCGACCTCGCATCACGATCGCGGGGGGGAACCTTCGGTATCGCGCACCCGCAGACCAGACGCGATCGCGCTCCCCATAATACAGGACCTTCGGCATCAGAACGCCGTATGAGGGATCCGTCAGTGCGGCTCTCACGAGCACGTCTATGAGGTCGCTGGGCACGGCTGTGTCGTTATTCAGGATGAACACGTAGTCTGCGCCATCGCGCAGTGCAGGGACGATGCCTGCATTAAACCCTCCAGCAACACCCAGGTTGGTGCCTGTCTGGATTACCGAAACGACCGGGAAACCGTGACTCACCAGGTCCGCCGTACCATCGGTTGAACCATTGTCAACCAGATAGATCCGCAGACTGGGGTAGGCGAGCTTCACCACCGACTCAAGGCACTCGGCAGTATCCGGGTAATTGTTGTACGCCAGCACCACGACAGCAACGACAACCTGATTCACGATCAAGAGCCTCCACTCACCGCACGGATATTGCTCGCACGGGCTTGCTCAGTTCCCCGCGCGGCCCCCCAGCACCAGGCAACTTTGCTAAGAATGACCCACGGAAGGCAGCGCCAGTACTGCCACAGCCACGGCTTGGTGGCGTATATCTGCACCGCCCTCACCACGCCAATGCCAGGTGACAAGACGCGCCAGGCCAATGATGACCTCGACCAAGCGGGCATTCGGTACCAATCATCGTGGATGCCGCGAACCTGGGCGGACTGGTCTCCCGCACGCACGGCATGTGACCACAAAGCGCCCCACGACCCACGGCTTGGGGCGTGGACTACGACGGCTGCAGGCTCAAAGTACAGGGCATACCCGTTTTGTGAAATGCGGATGCTGAAGTCAAGATCCTCACCCGGGAAGAAGTCTTCGTTCATGCCGCCGGCAGAACCCCACACCCGTCGGGGGACCAGCATACTGAAAGAAGCAAGAAGGTCCCTCGCCCCGCGAGGATTATGGTCGAGATGATCATGGAAACTTGCGATCTGCCCACAATGAAGAGGAAATGTGGCGGCATCAGGCGACATCGCTCCACTGATTGCTCCCGCATCAGGCCAGCGACGATACGCCGCGACGAGAGCTTCCAGCCACCCAGGTTGCGGTAGGCAATCAGCGTCCAGAAAGATGAGCAGTTCGCCCCGTGACTTCTCAGCACCTAAGTTTCGCGAACGCGCAGGCAGGACAGGGCCATCGGTCTCGAGGAAAGTCGCTAGCCTGTCGCTCTGGGCGAACCCGTAGCGATCTTGCCCAACGACCCATACATCGATCTCGCCTTGCCAGGCCTCCATCTGAGGCCGTAGAGCCTGAAGTACCCCGTCGAGCACAGGACTATGGAGGTTGGGGATCACGACGGATATTGACTCACGCACGAGCACCAGCCCAGTCCGCGATCACTTCCGCAAACACCTCGACGTAGCGGCGAGCCATAGCATCCCACGACCAAGCCTCTGCGGCCGCCTTGGCGGTCGACAGTCGCAACTCGCCCAACTCGCTTGGGCTGCGGAACAGACGGCGCAGCTCAAACACCCACGCATCCGCATGTTCGGGAGGTAACAGCCTCCCTGTCTGCCCGTCAAGGACAGCATCGCGAATACCCTCAAGGTCCGAGGCCAAGACCGGCAGCCCGTAGGCAGTTGACTCGGTGGCCACTAACCCAAAACCCTCCATATCGCCAGGAACCCGCACGTTCGGCATGATGAACAGGTCAGCCGCGGCAAATGCCCGTTGCTTGTCCACTTGGGAGACTCCGCCGAGGACGTGGATGGTACTCGATCCATCCACTTGGTCAGCTAACGCACGCAGTCGCGCGCCGTCAGGCCCATCACCGATGACCACATAGTGCACCGGAACTCCGGCATCCAAGCGTGGCACAACTTGCTCCACGAACCAGGTGACGCCTTTGCGCGGCACAAGCCGACCCACCGTTAACAACACGATCTCGGAACCGTTTGGCACGATACCCAACCTTCTCCAAAGCCATGACCGGGCCTCCTCACGCCCCGTATGAGTCCTTGAGGCGTCTACTCCGGGCAGGACTACCTCGCAGATTGTAGGCGAGATGCCCCGCTGCACACAGGCACGCATCGTGGAGTGGCTGATACAGATGATCTTCGCCAGACGCGGAAGTATCCATCCCGGGATCACGCGTTGATATAGGGAAGATGCAAACGTTACATCCTTACCGTGGACCGTGACAACTACGGGGATTCCGGTCAGCTTCCCGAGTAGCCAACCCAGGGGAGCCATGACGGGATCACCCGTATGCAGGAGGTCGTAGTCACCAAACCGCAGTAGCCACACCGCCTTGAGAGCTGCAAAGCCCATGAACAAGGGCAGTGCCAACTGGGTCCCCCCCCATACGATGGCGGCTGAGTCGATATAGGGTCGCACACCCTCAATGAGGCAACTGCTCAGGCGTTCCATACCCCCAACCGATGGGGGATACTTCCTGCTAATGAATAGAACTTTCATCGAACGCGGGGACCACTCAAGGAATCTGACCTACGCTTGTGGGTGGGCTTTTCAATGAACTAGAGGGACTTGCTCAGGGTCGTGCTGTTCGCACCGACACCAACTACTCACCGCTTCGGCTGGAACGCTCCGCGAGTTCCGACCTCCGTACCCGATACAGTATCTCCTCCAGTATCTTCCTGTTGAACCCAATCAAGTCCGCCACAAGCCCGATCAGGCAGCTTTGGAACCCCGCGAGCAGCAGCACCGCCGTCAGAATCAGCGACTGGACCTTGCCATCGCCAAGTCCCTGGAAGTAGAACCAGAGAAACCGCCCACCGAGCAGCAACCCACCGAGAATCATCACGCCGCCGATGGCAAGGAACACCCGCAGTGGCCTGTACATCGTGTACGTGCGCAGGATCGTCGCCGCCGAGTTGCCAAGATAGTCCGGTATGTTCCGCATCAGTCGCGACTTGCGCGTCTGCGGGTTCACCTCGATCGGCACATACGCCACCGCCATCCGGCGCGCGCCGGCCTGAATCAGCGACTCCAGCGTGTACGAGTACTGGCTGAGGATCATCGTCCGCAATGCCGCCTCGCGGCTCAACGCACGGAATCCGCTGGTCGCATCAGGCGTGTCGACGCCCGACGCCATCTTCATG
>JALOOJ010000362.1 GCA_025454475.1 Anaerolineae bacterium | reverse complement strand
GTGCCCCGGCGCCGACGCGCCGCGCGAAGACGATACGGTTGTTAGCCAGTCAAGGCGGGACGTACGGTAGCACCACGTTTTTTCGGGGTAGGCTACACAAACTCAAGAAGAGCGGGAACACTGGCATAATCTGGGTCCTTTCTGCGGGTCTGCTGCTCTGCAGATGAGACCCAACCGACGTCCGATGGTCCCCTTATCGATTGGCAGGAAAGTAGTGGGCATTACACTGGTGAAATCGGTATCCAGGCCGGGCTGCTGACCGGGGCAGTCTGGGCGTCTGCGCGCCTGTTCTACTGTCATCGCCAGCGGCGCTGGAAGAAACTCTTGCGCAGCAAACGGTAGTACTAAGAAGGACGAGATGGACAACGACGATGTAGGTACGGGTCTGCGCGCGTTTTGCAGGCGAGGCCGACCTCAACGCGATGGTCACGCTCTCGAGGGCCTCTGCGGCTGGGAATCTCCACGTGGTCGACCTTCCCTATCGCCTCGGCTCGTGGGCGCTGGATGATCCCCGCAATGTCGGCCTGTGGGTCGACACCAAGGGTCACCTACTGGCCTGGGCCGTGATGCAGACGCCCTTCTGCGCAATCGACTACGCCTTTGCCCCAGACACCGAACCGCATTTGCATCGACAGCTCCTGGCCTGGGCTGACCAGCGCGCGACAGAGATGCTAGTTTCCCCGGATGGAAATCCCTGTTGGTTCGTGAACGTCTTTACGGATCAGCCGGATCGCATCCACGAGCTTGACGACGCCGGCTTCGCATGCCAGGCCGATGTAGGGGAAGACTCGTGGTCCAAGGTTTTGCTGCATCGCCCAGCCCATCTGCCCGTGGCGGATAATGTCCCGCCCCCAGGGTTCGCAATCCGCCCGCTCGCTGGCGAGGCCGAGGTCGAGGCTTACGTCGCGCTTCACAGGGCGGTGTTCGAGAGCAACAGCATGACGGCTGCGTGGCGCGCCCGCACGCTGCATCGTCCGGAGTACAGTCCGGACATCGATCTGGTCGCCGTGGCGCCCGACGGACGCCTTGCCGCCTTCTGCATCTGTTGGATTGACGACAGCGGGACGACACCGCGGGGCCAGATCGAGCCTCTGAGGACTTCCGCCATCTGGGGTTGGGACGGGCGCTTCTGTCAGAAGGGTTACGGCGGCTCGATCGCCGCGGTGCTGAGAGCATCTATGTCGAAACCGACAAGCACCGGGATGCTGCTCTTGTGCTTTACGAGGCAATGGGGTTCCGCACGCTCCGGGATGTCTTGGTGTATCGCGAGGATTACCCCAGCCCAGTCAGATAGGCAGCATGTGCGCGGCATAGCATCGAGATCCGGACAGAGGCATGGCGAACACGATGGGTCAATGCAGGCTGGTGATCGTTGAGGGCATCCCAGGGTCGGGGAAGACAACAACGGCCTCGTTTGTGAAGGATTTCCTCGACGAGCAAGACGTACCGAACCAACTCTACCGCGAGGGTGATCTGGACCATCCGGCGGATTTCGAGAGTGTCGCCCACTTCAGCCGCCCTGAGTTCGATTCGTTTCTGGCTGATCACGCATCATACCGGCGCCTGTTGGAGCAGAATGCATCTGGCGACGGTGAGGACCGCTTCGTTCCCTACCGCAAACTCAGGATGGAGAGTGGGCAAGCGGCCCCAGACCCACTGATCGCCGACCTGGCCAAGCGCGATGTCTACGAGACCCCTTCGGCGAGCACCTACTGCCGGCTGGCGGCAACGCGGTGGCGGCGCTTCACTGACGAGGCGCGGAGGGTGGAGGAGGTCACAATTCTAGAAACCTGCTTCCTTCAGAATCCACTGACGGTGCTCCTTGGGAAACACAACACACCGATGTCACAGGCGCTCGACCACATCCGGGAAATCAGCAATACGATTCAGCCGCTACATCCGGCCCTGATCTATCTCCGTCAGCGGGATACTCGCGCGACACTCGAGCGCGTCGCCGCCGAGAGACCCAGGGAATGGAAGGAGTTCCTCATCACCTACTTCACCCAGCAGGGTTGGGGCAAGGCGACGAACGCACGCGGCTTCGAGGGCGTCGTCACCTTCTACGAAATGCGGCAAAGCATCGAGCTTGACTTCATAGAGCAGTCCACCATTGACCATCTAATCATCGACACCGATGCCAACAACTGGGCGCAAAGCCACGATAGGATAGCCGCTTTACTGCGGACCTCGCTCGGTACCGTACCCACAGTTGTCGGACAGGAGTGCGATCGCTGATAGCTCTCGACCCGCTCTATACTATCTCTAGCTGACCGCGAGGAGAATACATCGTTGAAGACAAAGGCTATTCTCACCCGAGCCATAGCCATCGTGGGAACGGTACTCGTGTGGCTTCCCATCCTGGCGCCGGTCCTGTTTTCC
Organism: Anaerolineae bacterium; assembly: GCA_025454475.1. Taxonomy (GTDB): domain Bacteria; phylum Chloroflexota; class Anaerolineae; order B4-G1; family SLSP01; genus PWVB01. The sequence continues at coordinate 1,175 of JALOOJ010000362.1, read as the reverse complement.
GCGGCGCTCTTCGCCAGAGCGCACGTGTTCCGATTCGACTACCTCATGCCGGCTGAGCTCTTCCCGGTCATCCTGATCGGTGGTGCTCTACTCGTTTGGGCGGCCCTGCGGGCGCGCTCGCGCCATGGGCTCATCGGCTGGGGTCTCGGCGTCGCAGCCGTCTTGCTCACCGGCGGGCAGGCGCTCGCCGTGGCAACGGGATTGGCCTCAGGCGCCACCGAACCGACCGGCTTGTGGTTCACGCTGGTGATCGCCACGATCGTTGGCTTCAACCTTGCAGTTATCGCGATCGGTGTTGGCGGGATCCTGCTGCTGCGCGATCTCCGCCCGCGGCCTGACCTTTGAGCTTTTCAGCACGGCAAAGCCCGACTCGACGGGGAAGCTCAAAGGTCTTCCGGGAGTAAAGCCCAGGAGGCCCAATGCCCCATTTTGAGACCAAGCGCTTGCCGGTCGAACCCGATGGGGTCGCACCGGACGGCTCCGGTGTTCGTGTTCTGCTTCGGTTACCGGGGGGGAGTATGGCCCACTTCGAGCTTCCGCCGGGCCACACGTCGGCTGCAGTCACGCACAGGACCGTCGAGGAAATCTGGTACTTCCTCTCCGGTCACGGCGAGATGTGGCGCAAAGCGGACGGCTACGAGGAGATCGTACCAGTCGAGGCTGGCGTCTGCATCACGATCCCGCTGGGCACCGCCTTCCAGTTCCGCGCGTCAGGCGACGCTCCGCTTGCCGCTGTCGGCGTGACCATGCCTCCCTGGCCTGGAAGCAATGAGGCAACCCAGGTCGAGGGCAAGTGGAGCCCCACCATGCGCTAGCGGATGGAAAACGTGTGTCCCACCAACGGTGGAGCCCTGTCGGAACTCATCATCACAGACAGCGTAGATGATTGTATAATAAGTAAGATGGCTCGCATCTGCCCTTGGTCCTTCCTGTCCCCCAGATGGCCAGCGGCCATCTTCGAGCAGGTCTTACCCAGCAGGGGAGAAGAGCTCTCGAGCAACCCCGGTAGTTCATAGCCGCGCAGCCGATTCGCCTGTCGCTTAGGATATCGGGGAGTCCTTCCGCACTTAGCTGGTTGTCCCGGTGCAGGGTCACCACGAAGGGAGGCAGTGATGTACCACCATCTCACGCGGGTTCTTCGTCTGTCTGTCAGCCTGTGCGCAATCATTGTCAGC
>JALOOJ010000168.1 GCA_025454475.1 Anaerolineae bacterium | reverse complement strand
GGCGGCGACGGCGTCCTGGTGGCTGTCCGCGTTGAAGTCGCCCACGGCGAGGAAGTCCGGCGCTTCGGGCAATGGGTACGATCGCGTCTCACCGTTGCCTGTGAGGTCCGCGTACACCGCAAGCACACCGTCGTTCGCCGCTCGATAGCCCACGATGGCCTGCGGCGCAGCGCTGTCCTGGAGCCTGGCGGCGGTCAGCGAAAGCGGTTGGGCGGCGACTGACTGGAGTACGCTCATCTCCGCCTGCGGGGCTATGGCGTCGCCTACGTTCAGGTTGACCCAGGGGCTGCCTGATGTGTGGATCTGGATAGACGGAGCGGCAGACGTGCGCGCCGGCGCTATCTGCACCCCGACGCCCCCAGGGCCGAGGCCTAGGGCGACAACGAACAGGGCGGATGCGATTCTCTGAAGGAAGGTACGGCCCAAACGGTTCATCGTGTCCTCCGGGTGTGTGTGTGACGACCAAGAACGTCTAGTGGTGAATCGCTATGTTGCGCAGGCTAATGCGACGCTGTCATAGGAGCACCAGACAGCGTGCGCTCGGCTGGCGCCTCGGCGCCGGGCTGCGGAGGACTATAGCACAGTCGCTGTGTGGCGCGAGGCCTCGGTGCTCACGCATGAGACCGTGGGGCTCCTGCATCGGTTGGGTAGATCTGCTCCGGCGGGCCGCCTTCCGGCGTCCAGCGCGTGCTGGGGGCAGAAGACACAGCCCAACAGAACGGGCCCGCCGCCACGTCACTACTGCGAGGGTCCGGTGCAAAGGCGCGGGCAGCGCCTTCAGGTTACGGGCGAGCTAGCGACGCCGATGTTTGCCCGTTCGCCGGCGCTTGCGCTTCCTGCCGAGGTCCTCGGTCCCGATGTGGATACCGTAATGCGGGAGGATCTTGCGGTGAACAAGCAGCGTCAGCAGCGTGACGCCAAAGGCCACCGCGAAGATGATCAGTGAGCTGCTCACGTTGTTCATGAGCGACGGCTTGAAAAGCATGACCAGGGCGAGCGTCAGCATCAGCACACCGCCGATGAGTTTCAGGATGCGCCCGTGTTTCTCTTCCAGCCGGCTGGACTTGAGTGTGAACGTGGCCGTGAGGAAGATCGCGAGCTCATCGATCTGGTAGATTGCCATGTAGAGAAGGAGCAGCAGCCCGAAAGCAAGCGGCGCGACGTTCTGCGCCGCGAGGAGATTCGTCCACATCACAGGGAAACCCGCCGTGCAGGAGAACTCCACGAGCGAGACGCCTGCCGCCATGATGACGGTGGCGCCAGTCAGTCCCCAGAGCGAGTCGCCCGCATCCATCACACGCCGGATATTCCTGTAGAGGCCGGGCTTCTTCTCATCGGCGATCGTGAAGGACAGTCCCTCTTTGTAGAGGAAGTAATCCTTGATGTTGACTGCCGCGAAGAACAGCGCGATCAGGGCCACGACGACCTGGATCCAGCCCACGAAGCTAACGAACGTGAAGATCGTGAACAGGCCCGCGATGAACAGGGCGTAGACCAGCGCGGTGACCGTCAGGAAGACTGCGCCGACGATGAGCACCTTTTTCCGCGAGCCGGTATGCAGCGTCATCGCCAGAAGGATGGAGAGGACCCACAGCGAGCACGGGTTGAACCCGTCGATGAACGCGATGACCGCCGTGCTGAGCGTCAGCGACTGGCCCGCCAGGTCGACCTCGCCGAGGAGCGGGAGTCTCAGCGTACCGGATGGCATCCCCACCGTGACCGCGTTGGGCGTCTCGCCCTCATGGCCAGGGATGATCCCTGCGCCCGCGTCGGGAACGCCGGACTCGACGTTGGCGGCGATGTAGGCCTCGATCTCCATGCCGATCGCCTCGTTGAAACCGATCCAGTAGCGATCGCCGATGAAGGTCGCCGGAACACCGCGGGGCTCGAATCCGAACGCCTTGGCCATCGCCGCAAGCAGAGCTTGGTTCCCGGTATCGTACCAGACCTCGAAGTCCTCGATCACGAGCCGAGGGTAGCGTACGACTAGGTCGTCGAGGAAGGGCTCTTCCTCAGCGCAATGGGGGCAGCCATCTCCCCAGAAGAAGTAGATCGGTATCGATCCCTCTGCCGTCTCGTGGGCCTGTGTCGGGCGGGCGACGCCCAGCAGCAGACCAACCGTCAGGACGGCGAGAAGCGCACCCCTGACTGCGTTGTTTCGTACAGTTCCCCTATCCTGCACCAGAGCCTCCGACCAGGTGAAATGCCACCGCCGATTCTACCACATTTGGCCGCGCCAGCCTTCCGCCCTGCCGGTCCGTGCCGCGTTGCGGAGATAGGGTCGCACCTGGCATCACACGTCGAAGTCGAACAATGGTGTGCTCAAGTAGCGTTCGCCAGTGCTCGGCAGGATGACCACGATCAGCTTGCCCTTGTTCGCGGCGCGCTTGGCGATCTCCACTGCGGCGTGGACCGCTGCGCCCGAGCTGATGCCGGCAAGAACACCCTCCTCCTTGGCCAGACGGCGGCCCATGGCGAGCGCTTCGTCGCTGGTGACGTGGAAAACCTCATCGATGATGCCCGTGTTTAGCACGTCGGGCACGAATCCCGCACCGATCCCCTGGATCTTGTGCTTGCCAGCCGCGCCACCGGCCAACACCGGCGATTCGGTCGGCTCGACGGCAACGGCCAGGAACCCCGGCTTCTTGGCCTTGATGGCTTCTGCGACGCCGGTGATCGTTCCACCGGTGCCCACGCCCGATACCAGGATGTCCACCTGCCCATCGGTGTCATTCCAGATCTCCAGCGCCGTCGTCTCGCGATGGACCTGCGGGTTTGCCGGATTCTGGAACTGCTGCGGTACCACGGCGTTGGGTGTCTCGGCTGCAAGTTGCGAAGCTCTGGCGATGGCGCCGGCCATGCCCTCTGCGCCAGGCGTGAGCACCACATCGGCGCCAAGCGCCCTCAGGAGTTTGCGGCGTTCGGCGCTCATCGTCTCGGGCATTGTCAAGATCAGCCTGTAGCCGCGCGCCGCACACACGAAGGCCAGCGCGATGCCTGTGTTACCGCTCGTGGGCTCGATGATTACTGTGTCCGGGCCGAGAAGTCCTTCACGCTCAGCCGCCTCGATCATACTCAGGCCGATTCGATCTTTGACGCTGCCCAGCGGGTTGAAGAACTCAAGTTTGGCGACGACCTGTGCTCCCACACCGGCTGTCACCCGGTTCAGCCGCACCAGCGGTGTGTTGCCAACCAGTCTCGTGATGTCAGTGGCGATTCGCATTGCATTCCTTTCGGTAGGGCCGACTAGAGCCCATACTCCCGGGGTAGGTACTTGTCTCGGTAGATGGACTGCCCGTAGTCCAGCACTTTGCTTTCATCCGCGAACTCGTCGAGCTGCGCTTCGATCCGCGTGAGCCAGCTCAGCTCGCGCCGCGACAGCGTCAGGCGCTGCTGACCGACCGCGTCACGGATGATCGCGCACGCCGTGAGCGCAGCGCGATGGGTACGATCGAAGTCACTGCTCCCTTGGATGATGGCCTCGGCGAGCCTGTACGAGGACTCGGGCGAGATGATCAGCGCGTGCACGCTCTTGGTGGCGTCGGAGTCTACAAGCAGTTGCTGCAGTATCTGCGCGTGGCCGGCCGCGCTAGCCTGGTTCATCAGGCGACAGTCATACGCCAGAATCTCGGTGAAGACCTCGGGCGCGAATCCCGAAAGCAGTTTCACGTTCTGCACCGACTCGTTGCTCCATAGATCCGCAACGGCACCAGCGATGTTGCCTACGTGGCTAAGGTGGGCGCACGCCGCTCCCTTGCCCTCCATCGAGATAGGCAGCCCAGTGATCGCCTTGATTACGGGGTCCTCGTACGCGCAGTCCTTGGATGGTCCGATCGCACCCTCTTCGTAGGCCACGAGCGAGCGCACTGCGGTCATCGCGCGCACGACGGCTGCGAGTACGTTGGGGATGTACCCCTTGTCGGCGAGAACCATCGCGGTGTTGCCGAAGCCGCAGGCCGTGTCGCCTGCCGGGACGACGCTATGAGCGCTGGCGATGGCGACGATCTCGTGCCAGAAGAAGTGCATGTCCCGAGGGGCCAGTACGCCGAGGGCAAGGAGTAAGCCTGGCACGTCGGCTTCCAGCAGAGCCGCGTCACTCACCTCCTTGCCGCCGATCGACTCAATCGAGAGCATATGGGCGCCCGCTCGCGCGTTCTCAGCGAAGGAGCGCAGGACCCGCGTCACGGCCTCACCGGTGCGCACGCGTGGCGGTCGTCCCTGTTCGCGGAGGTCGCAGATCGTCGCCCGCAGGGCCGACCTGAGCCCGTGCTTTGCGTGCGCGTCCTGCAACGCCTGGGCGATCATCGCCGTGACCCCAGCGCCCAGCTCGACCATGTCGGTCATCTGCGGTGGGTGCTCGAACTCGATCACGAGCCCCGGCACGCCGAGGGTCACTGCACGGGCCACGACGCTCTTGGTCATCGCATCGTACAGCGCGACGACCTCTGAGCGCGTTTCCGCCGTCACCTCCATCGTGGGCAGCGTGTACTTGACCTCGGGATACACAAGCCCGCCGCCGATGTTGAGCGGGCCGTAGCCACACGTCACCGGGTGGAGAGCCCGCCCGTACATCATCTCGTCTGCTGACCGGTAAGCAAGATCACTGAAGGTGCGCATATCTATCTCCTGAGGGTGACATTGGAGGACACACTGCCAGTACACTCGGTGTCATATTCCGGCGCCGTCAACCAGAGCACAATCGCCGAACTGCCCAGACCGCGGGATCTTGAGATCGTCCGTCGCTTCCTCGACGCAGCCCGCACGGCGAGGTTCACTCTCAGCAAGCCGCGTGGACTGCTGGCACAGGTCCGCCAGCGTGACCGACTCAAGGAGGTCCATGATGTGGTGCCCGAGGCGCTGCCACAGCAGATGGGTCACGCAGAAGTCGGTTCGAGTGCAGACGACCTCCGGGTCGGCATCAACGCAGAACACAGGTTCCAGCACCTCGTTCACCGCACGCAGTATGTCGCCAGCGCTGATCTTGTCTGCGGCACGGCCGAGCATGTAGCCACCCCCAGGTCCCATGACGCTCGTGATCAGGCCCGCCTGCCTCAGTTTCCCGAACAGGTGCGCCAGGTAATCGCCGGACATGCTCTGCCGGGCAACGATGTCCTTGCGCAGCACAGGGCCCTGCTCCTGCTCCAGTGCCACATCGACCATCGCGCGTAGCGCATAGCGTCCCATCGTCGATACACGCATCGTCTCTGCCCCTCCGCAGACGTCTTCCACCTAGCCATTGATTGTGCCATAGTTGACTATTATTGTCAACTATTATGCTGGGTGCCGGGGACCTTCTGCGGTCCCCGGCACCTCGAGCGCGATCGAGGCCGCTGAGCGCAGGCTCCGCGGAGGTGGCGTCGGACCTCAGGAGGCGCCTGAGAGCTCCCGACACCCTACAGAGTTACCTGCGCTTTCGTGGACGCGGGAAGGCCCTATACTGGCGCCAACACAGTGTGGAGGTTCAGATGACGGAATCCTATAGCCTCAGAGTAACGCATCGCTATCTCTGGCTGCCGGTGAGGAACGAAGCGCCGATGCGGCGACTGCGAATTGCCAGCGAGCGATCCGAGGTACGAGCCTTCGACATCGAGCTTGCGGACACGGGGGTCGATTTCTGGGTACCCTGCGATCTCGGTCCCTGGCTCGGGCGCGACGTCACGCTCGCGATCGACGACGTCGAGGACGCAGGTGCGCTGCTGTGCGAGGCCATTCAGAGCGACGCACCTGTGCGCGCTGAAGGGCTCTATCAGGAGACGCTCCGCCCGCAGTTCCATTTCTCGTCGCAGCGCGGCTGGATCAACGATCCCAATGGCCTGGTCTATTATCAGGGAACCTACCACCTCTACTACCAGCACAACCCCTATGGCTGGAAGTGGGGGAATATGCACTGGGGCCACGCCGTGAGCACCGACCTGGTCCATTGGACGGAACTGGGAGATGCGCTCTATCCCGATGCGCTGGGGACGATGTTCTCCGGCTCCGCTGTTGTCGACTGGGCGGACACGGCGGGATTGCAGGCGGGCGCGGAACCGCCGATTGTCTGCATGTATACCGCAGCCGGGGAGCCGTTCACCCAGTGTCTTGCCGCCAGTAACGACGGTGGGCGCACGCTCGTGAAATTCGCTGACAACCCCGTGGTGGGTCACATCATCGGAGGGAACCGCGATCCCAAGTTAATCTGGCACGCTGCGAGCGCGCAGTGGGTGATGGCGCTTTTCCTCGATGGGCACGAGTATGCGCTCTTCGCTTCCCCCGATCTCCGGACGTGGCGCGAGCTACAGCGATATACGCACGGCGACGACTGGGAGTGCCCGGACTTCTTCCCGCTTGCGGTGGATGGTGATCCTGAAGACATCCGATGGCTGTTCTGGGGTGCTGAGGGTTACTACCAACTCGGCAGCTTCGACGGTGACGCCTTCATCCCCGAGGGAGGCATCCAGCGCTACAACTGGGGCGGGAATGCCTACGCAGCTCAGACCTACAGCGACATCCCGGCGGAGGACGGACGTCGCATCCAGGTCGCGTGGCTGCGCATGACGATGCCGGGGATGCCCTTCAATGGATGTATGGCCTTTCCTTGCGAGCTGACGCTGCGGACGACGCCCGAGGGCGTTCGCCTCTTCAGCCAGCCCGTGCGGGAACTCGAGATGCTGCACCGTCGGGCCCATCATTGGGCGAATGTCGGGGTGGCGCCGGGCGAGACCCCGCTCGAGGGCGTCGAGGGTGAGTTGTTCGACATCCGTGCCGAGTTCGTGCCCGGTACGGCGGACGAGGTCGGCCTGGTCGTCCTGGGTGTGGCGGTGACGTATGACGTGGAGGCAGCGACGCTTTCCTGCGCGGGGCGGACTGCACCGCTGCCGCCAGTAGATGGGACGGTTCGAGTGCAGATCCTGGTCGACCGCGCATCGATCGAGGTCTTCGGCAACGACGGCGCTGTGGCCCTGCCGCTGGGTGCCATCCCGCCGGGCGCTGATGCCGCGGTGGCTCTGGTTGCTGTAGGCCAGGGCGCCGTGGTGCGGTCGCTGGCGGTCTACGAGCTCGCGTCGGCTTGGGCGTAGAGATGCCCCGCCGAGGCGTCTGAGCGGTTCCCGTGGCCATGGCACGCCGAAGGCGCGGCGCCGGCGTGTCTCTACGGGGGAATCGCGTACCGCCGTGGACGCTCCGGCAGCGCGTTCCGACGCGCGGCGTCTTCCGCCAGGTGTGGTATAATGAACATCGCAGACGTACCCGCATTCATACGTAGGTTCTACCGAGGCTCTGCCACCCAGGCGGGGCCTCTTTTCGTGAGAGAGTGAGTGAGACAGATGAGCGAGGCTTTCGAGGTATTCGAGCTGAATCCGCAGCTCCTGCGCGCGGTGGATGAGATGGAGTATGTGACGCCGACGCCAATCCAGGACCGAGCGATTCCGGCGCTGATGGCGGGTCGCGATGTGCTTGGTCAGGCTCAGACTGGCACAGGCAAGACGGCGGCTTTTGCGCTGCCGATGCTCCATGCCCTCGATCCCGATGCGCATGGCGTGCAGGGGTTGGTCGTCGAGCCGACGCGCGAGCTGGCGCTGCAGGTCGTGCGTGCGTTGCGCGATCTCAGCAAGCACCGGGATGCCGACGTGCTCGCGGTGTATGGGGGACAGTCGTACGACCGGCAGATCCGTCGCCTTGAGCGGGGTGTGGACATCGTCGTGGGAACACCCGGGCGGATGCTTGACCTGATCCGCAAAGGCGTGCTCGATCTAAGCTCGGTGCGCACGGTGGTCCTCGACGAGGCGGACGAGATGCTGAGCATGGGCTTCATCGAGGACATGGAGGCGATCCTCAGCGAGACGCCGTCCACGCGGCAGACGGCGCTCTTCTCAGCGACGCTTCCGGGACCCATCCGCAACCTGGCTGCACGCTATATGCGCTCGCCCGAGACGATCGCTGTCGATCCGCAGCGCGTGACGGTGGAGACGATTGATCAGCGCTTCATCGTGGTGAATGAGGCGGATAAGCTGGCGGCGCTTACACGGCTGCTCGAAGTCGAGGAGGCGTCGCGTGTGCTGATCTTCAGCCGGACGAAGGTGGGCACGGCCCAGCTTGCGGAGGAACTCGTGGCGCGTGGTGTGAACGTCGAGGCGTTGCACGGTGACCTGCCGCAGATCGCGCGTGAACGCGTGATGGCGCGCTTCAGGGATGGACAGGTCACTGTGTTGGTTGCGACCGACGTTGCGGCGCGTGGACTCGACATCCTGGACATCTCGCATGTCGTCAACTTCGACGTGCCGCTTGATCCGGAGGCCTACGTGCACCGCATCGGGCGGACCGGGCGGGCGGGCAAGACCGGCACGGCGCTGACATTGCTCACGCCGCGGGAGCGCTGGAGGCTGCGCGAGATCGAGGCGTTCACGGGTCGACCGCTGCAGCGGGCCGAGGTGCCCAGCGAGGCGCAAGTGCGGGCGCACCGCGATGCGAAGTTCCTGCAGAAGATGCTCGGAGCTTTGACGCA
>JALOOJ010000035.1 GCA_025454475.1 Anaerolineae bacterium | reverse complement strand
CTTGACGAAGCGCAGACGCTCATCGCCGATGCAGAGTCGCGGCGACTCGCTCTCGGACGCGCAGACACGATACTCCCACCATCCGAATTAGGCACGATCGTCAGCGCTCACCTTCCGGTGGTACTTGGCTGCTCGCACGCTTGCACCTACTGTGTGATCCCCTATCGCCGGGGGGCCGAGCGCAGCCGCCCGATAGCCGCCGTCGTGGCCGAGGCGGAGCAGATGGCAGCGCAGGGGGTTCAGGAGATCACGCTCCTGGGCCAGATTGTGGACCGCTATGGCTACGACCTGCCCGAGTTCAAAGACACCAAGACAACACCATTGGTCACGCTGCTCGAGCGGGTCCACAACATCGATGGGCTGAAGCGAGTTCGCTTCCTCACCAGTCATCCCAACTGGATGCGGGACGATCTGTTGCAGGCGGTCGAGGCTTTGCCGCGCGTTTGTGCCCACATCGAGGTGCCGGTGCAGGCCGGCGATGGTGAGGTCTTGGAGAGGATGCGCCGCGGCTATACTGTTGACGACTACCGCCGGCTCGTGGCCCGCATTCGCGAGCAGGTCACCGGCGTCTCCATTGCCACCGACATCATCGTGGGTTTTCCGGGCGAGACGGAAGCGCAGTTTCGCAACACCTACGACCTCCTCAAGGAGCTCAAGCTCGACAAGGCCCATATCGCGCGTTATTCGTCGCGACCACTCACCGTCGCGACGCGGCAGTATGACGATGGGCTGCCCGTTGAGGAGAAGGAGCGCCGTCGCAAGGCTCTGGATGACCTGCAAGCCGAGATCCTGACCGAGCTCAACGCCCGCTATCTGCGCCAGACGGTTGAGGTACTCGTCGAGGGCTGGCATGCTCGGAAGAAACGCTGGTTTGGCCGCACCCCCACCGACCGCCTCGTCTTCTTTGAGGCCGATGGCACCGAGAGCCGACTGGGCCATCTTGTGCAGGTCGCGGTCACGTGGACGGGGCCGTGGTCGCTCGTCGGCAAGGAAGAATGAGGGATCATAGATGCACAGCATAGGTATCATCGGGGCCGGGGTCACCGGTCTGACCGCAGCGTATGATTTGCTCAAGGCAGGGCACCGGGTCACGGTATATGAGGCGCGTTCCTATGTGGGTGGGCTAGCATCCGGCTTCAAGGACGAGGCGTGGGAGTGGCCGCTTGAGCGCTTCTACCATCATATCTTCGCCAGCGATCGCGATATCCTCGGCTTCGCTGAAGAGCTTGGGTTGCAGGATCTGGCCTTCTTTGAGAGCCCCGTTACGTCGATCCTCAAAGGTGGGCGGCTCTATCCGATCAACAAGCCGATGGTCGGTCCGTGGCTTGAGCGGCTGCCGTTGGGGCGGCAGTTGGCCAACCTGGCGGATCTCGTGGCGACCGGGCTGCGGGTGTTGGCCTTCGATCCGATCCCCTTCTTCGCTCGGCTGCGCGTGGGCCTGGTCTCGGCATACCTGCGCTACACGCGGCGCTGGCAGCCTCTCGAGGCCGTGACCGCCGACGTATGGCTCTCCAGAAAGGTGGGGAAGCGGGCCTACGAGGCTTTCTGGCAGCCACTGCTGGTCGGCAAGTTCGGGCCGTACTATCAGCAAGTGAACATGGCCTGGTTCTGGGCACGGCTAGCCGCGCGGACGCCCAAACTCGGTTACTTCACAGGGGGATTTCAGGGTTTCCTGGAGGCGCTGGCAGACAGGGTGCGCGAGTTGGGCGGCACGATCCTCCTCGAGCATCATGTTAGGGGGATCCACCCCGAACTCGACGGGCGGATCAGACTCGAGCTCTCCACAGACGATCAGATGCATGACCGGGTTCTGGCGACCTGTTCGCCGCGGATGCTGCGCGAGCGCACTCCCGCCTTGCCCACGTCCTACGCCGCCGCGCTGGAGCAGATGGTGTCGATGGGCGCGGTGGTGCTGATCCTCGCGCTGAAACACCCAGTTACGAGGGATCAGTACTGGATTAACATCCCCAAACAGGAGGGGTTCCCCTTCCTGGCTTTCGTCGAACACACCAACTACATCGATCGATCTCACTACGGCGGAGACAGCATTGTCTACTGCGGCGACTATCTTCCGCAGGGTCATGAGTACTTCGTGATGACGGAAGAGCAGTTGTTGGAGCGTTTCATCCCAGCCCTACAGCGGATTAACCCCGGCTTCAGCCGCGACTGGATCCGCGCCTACTGGAAGTTTACGGAGATTTATGCTCAGCCGGTCCCGCTTCTGAACCAATCACTGGCCATCCCGTCGATCGAGACCCCCGTTGCTAACCTCTTCATGGCCAACATGAGCCAGGTCTACCCCTGGGACCGCGGCACGAACTACGCCGTCGAGATCGGGCGACGGGCAGCGCGGCTGATCGGCAAGAGCTAGTGGTTTGTTAGGTAGGTGGTTGAGGTTCGTAGTAACCGCTTCAGCGGTTCCGACAACTGAAGCGGTTGCTGCGGCAATTTACCTGAGTGCTGGACCCTGGCCGCAGCACGGCTGAGCTCTCGGTTCGCCCAGGCTTGGGCTTGGTCCAAAGGCCCGTGGCAGTTAACGTTTCCGTGAGGTGTAGATGAACCAGACTAGCGTTGCAGCGGCGGTTGCGGCGGACCTTGCTCTGGACCCGAATCGGGTCGAGTCGGCAGTTCGCCTACTGGACGATGGGAACACGGTTCCATTCATTGCCCGGTATCGCAAGGAGATGACAGACACGCTGGACGAGGAGCAGTTGCGGAATATCTCCGAGCGTCTCGACTATCGCCGCGCAATGGAGGCGCGCCGTGAGACGATATTGCACAGTCTGGCGGAACAGGATGTCCTCACCTCAGAGCTTCAGGCTGAGGTTGAGTCCGCCGACACGCTGCAGCGGCTCGAGGACCTCTACCGCCCGTACCGGCCCAAGCGTCAGACGCGCGCGACGGTAGCCAGGCAGAAGGGACTGCAGCCGCTCGCCGACCTGATCCTGGCCCAGCCTCTAGAGGGTACACGCGACGAGCTGGCGGCGCCTTTTGCCACCCAGGTCTCTATAGAAGGGGATGATGCGAAAGCGGTCACCTCTCTGGATGAGGCTTACCAGGGCGCGCGCGATATCGTAGCCGAGACCGTTGCCGACGATCCCGAAGTGCGTGCGGGGATGCGGCGGATCACCCAGCGGCGCGGCGTGCTCCACATTGTGGTTGCGGATCGGGATAAGGACGCCAACGGCGTCTATCAACTCTACTATGATACTGCCGGCGATGTGTCCACGCTCCGTCCACACCAGGTATTGGCCTTCAATCGGGGCGAACACGAAGGCGTGCTGAAGGTCACGCTGGAGGTCCCCGAGGCTGAGGCCTTGGGCCTGCTCGCCTTGCGGTATCCGGCGGACATGGGGAGCGCGCTCGTCGAAGATCTCATCGAGGCGCGCAGAGACGGCTACAGCCGGCTGCTCTTCCCGGCGATCGAGCGCGAGGTGCGGCGTGAGTTGACGGAGATGGCGGACGAACACGCGATTGGCGTCTTCGCCACCAATCTCCGCGCACTCTTGCTGCAGCCCCCGATGCGCGGGCAGACGGTGTTGGGGATTGACCCTGGGTATCGAACTGGATGTAAGGTCGCGGTGGTTGACACCACAGGCAAGGTACTCGACACGCGCACCATTTATCCGGACAGGAACGGTGCTCAGGCGAAGGCCACCCTTAATGCACTGATCAAGCAGCATAGAGTGACGGTCGTCGCGATCGGTAACGGCACAGCCAGCCGAGAGACGGAGGGGCTCGTCGCGAGTGTGATCCGTGACGGCGCCGCTGTGCGCTACACGATCGTCAGTGAAGCCGGTGCCTCGGTCTATTCCGCCTCGCGACTGGCGCGGGCCGAGCTTCCGGATCTGGACGTCTCGATCCGCGGCGCGGTGTCGATCGCGCGGCGTCTCCAGGACCCGCTTGCCGAGCTCGTGAAGATCGAGCCCAAGGCGATTGGCGTTGGCCTATACCAGCATGACGTGGACCAGAAGGCATTGGCGCAGACGTTGGATGTTGTCGTGGAGTCGACGGTGAACAGCGTCGGCGCGGACCTGAACACGGCCTCACCTGCGCTGCTTCGCCATATCTCGGGCATCGGGCCGAAGACCGCGGACGCGATCGTGGCCTTCCGGGATGAACGTGGCGCATTCGATGCGCGGGAGACACTAAAGCAGGTTTCGGGCATTGGCCCACGGACCTTTGAGCAGGCCGCCGGATTCCTGCGGGTGTCTGCAGGTAAGGAAGCGCTGGACAATACCCCGATTCACCCCGAGAGCTACGATGTCGCGCGGTCCGTTCTGGACCTCGTTGGACTGCCCCTTAGTCACCCCAATCTGCCCGGCGAGCTCCAGCACGTCCGTCGCGAGATGGATCTGGATGCGCTGGCTGTGGAGATGGGGACGGGGCGCCCCACACTGGAGGATATCCTTGAGGCTTTGACTCGCCCCGGGCGCGACCTACGCGACGACGTGGAGGGGCCCGTGCTGCGAAGTGATGTGCTCTCGATGGAGGATCTGCAAGTGGGCATGCGGCTCAAGGGCACTGTCCGTAATGTCGTCGATTTCGGCGCTTTCGTGGACATCGGCGTCAAGCAGAATGGCCTGGTTCATATCAGCCAGATGGGCGATGAATACGTCCGCAATCCGCACGACAAGGTCGCCGTTGGTGATGTAGTCGAGGTCGAGGTCTTGAACGTTGATACCGCTCGGGGAAGAATCGGCTTAGCGCTTCTATAGCGTCGCGGCGTTCTGGCGGCATAGCGTCCTAGAGAAGTGTCTGGGACGCTATACGGCCAGAACACTACCCCTCTGTGATTCTGTGCTAAACTCTGCGCCATGAGCCTATTAAGACTTCCTGGTCGGTTGAATGATGTTCAGACGCTTCTGCGGTCATTGGATTGGCACGCGATGGAGCGGGAGGTGGCGCAGGAAACTGCATCCCGCTTGGTGATTGTGGGCCCGGTCAACAGCGGCAAGTCAACGTTGTTCAACCGCCTTCACGGCCGCAAGCTCTCGGCGACCAGCGCCGTCCCAGGGACCACGACAGGAGTTGTTGAGCATCCACTTGGGCCATTCCTCCTGGTGGATACGCCCGGGTTTGGTGAGGTATGGGGCGTCGATCGAGCATCCGTGGCGCAGGCGGCTGTGGCGCAAGCCGATCTCGTGCTGTTGCTGCTGGACGCTGTTGCCGGGGTGCGCCAGGTGGACCTGGATCTCTACCAGACGCTACTGGGTCTGAAGGTGCCTGTTATCGTCGCGCTCAACAAGATCGACGTCGTGCGCGGGGAGTTGCCCTTCGTCCTCGAAAACGCAGAACGGCTACTCGAGACGCGCCCCGTGCCGATCTCGGCGCAGACCGGTGACGGTATCCTCGACGGGCTGATTCCCGAGATCCTTTCGGCCGCGCCCGCCGTCGCTGTGGCGATGGCAAGGGCCCTCCCAGGCGTGCGGACGATGATCACCAACCGCATCATCCGCAGGACTGCGTGGGCCAACGCGCTTATCTCGCTGGAGCCGATCCCCGGTTTGGACATCCCCTTGCTTATGGCTTCACAGACGCGGCTCGTACTGCGCATCGCCGCGGCCTATGGCCATGCTATGACTGTCTCACACGCACGCGAGCTTCTGACGACGATGGCTGGGAGCCTGCTATCTCGCTATCTGGGGCTGCAGATCGCAAAGCTCGTGCCTGGTCTGGGGTGGTTGGTCTCCGCGGCGCTCTCTGCGATGGCGACGTGGGGCATCGGTCAGGCTGCGCGTCGTTACTTCGAGGCCGGCGGCAACATCAAGCCCCTCAAGCTCAGGGATCTATACCAGCAAATGCGGCGCATGGCGCCAAGGAACCTGTTTAGGCGTCGGACGCCGTCATAGCGCTGTAGTGTCATAGCGTCGCAGAGATATCGCCAAGACGCTACGCCGCCAAGCCGCTATGCCGCTGGAAAGGAGCGCTGTGGAGCCTGATGACGATCAAGCGCAGGCAAGGGTCCGGGAGAACGTGCGAGCCCAGGAGATCGTCCGAACGGAGATGCTTGCCCGCGAGGAGGTCCGCGCGGCTTTCCGGGCGGAGCTTACGCTTAGGCATCGGATGGCCATTGCAGCGGCGATGCTGGTCACGTTCGTCATCGGTATACTGATTGGCGCCTACGGACTCAGGCCGGCGGAAAACCGTGCGCTTGTGGGAGTGATGCCGCCGGAGCGCTGGGGCCGTGAGGCCGAGCTCGATCGAGTTGGGGATGCTGCGCTCGGAAGTGGGCAGCCGGCTCTCGGGCTGGCAGCCACTCCCACGGCTTGGCCACTCAGCGTCTATGTCAGCGGGGCCGTCGCCCGGGCGCGGATCGTACGAGTGCCGCCGGGAAGCCTGGTTGCTGATGTGCTGGAGGCTGCCGGCGGATCTACCGCCGACGCAGATCTGGATGCGCTGAACCTTGCGGCGCCCGTCTCAGACAACCAGCATGTCCTCGTGCCGACGCTCAGGGCACCTGTGATGCCCGATTCGCGCGCCGGCAGCGGTTCGCCGCTCGGAACCGGGCAGCCGCCGATTGACATCAACAAGGCATCGGCTTCTGACCTCGAGCGGTTGCCTGATATTGGCGCTACGCGGGCCGAAGCGATTGTGGCCTACCGTGAAGCGCACGGGCCGTTTGACCGGGTTGACGATATCCTCGCGGTGCCCGGGATCGGACCAGTGATCTACGAGCGGATCGCCCCGCTGATCACTGTGGGTCCATAACAAAGAGATGATTCAGTCAATCCTGGTTTGGTACCTCACGCTCCAGTTCTTTGCTGTGGTAGGGCTGCCTGTTGCCTTCGCCGTTCTGCACAGGCTGCCGTCGCGTGGTTACGCCACGGCGAAGGCATTGGGTCTACTGCTCTCGGGCGTTGTCTTCTGGTGGGGAGGGACCCTGAAGCTTTGGGGCAACACCGGAGGCGGCATCCTGACTGCAGCCGGCCTCGTGGCGGGCGTTGGCCTGTTGTTGCTTAGAGGCCGGTATGGGGAGCTCATCCCCTGGTGCCGTGTCCATGGGCGCCATGTGGTGGTCGTAGAGGTCCTGTTCCTGGTGAGTTTGGTCCTCTGGTCGCTCGTGCGGGCCAGCCAGCCCCAACTGCAGACAGCAGGCGGCGAGAAGTGGATGGAGATCGCCTTCCTGAACGCTAGTCTGCGTATGCCGTTCCCACCCCCCCACGATCCGTGGCTATCGGGGTTCGCGATCTCCTACTACTACCTCGGTTATGTCCTGTTGGCCATGGTCACGCGGATCGCCGTGCTGCCCGCGACCGTCGCGTTCAACCTGGGTAACGCCGGGTGGTTCGCCCTGGTCGCCGTGCAGGCGTATGGTATTGTCTACGATCTTCTGGCACAGGCGGAACTCGAGGACCGCAGCATCTTGCGCCCGCTGCTCGCCCCGTTGATGCTCCTGGTCACAGGCAACGGCGAAGGGCTGTTGGAGGTGCTGCACGCGCGCGGCTATTTTCCGGCTGGGTTCTGGAAGTGGCTGGATATCGGCAGGCTCAGCGAGCCGCCGCAGCCACCTTTTACCTCTCTTCCACAGCGGTTCTTCTGGTGGTGGCAGGCCTCGCGCACTCTGCGCGACCGGACCCCGTGGGGCGAGCCGCAGGAGGTGATAGACGAGTTTCCAGCCTTTAGCTTCCTCCTCGGCGATATGCATCCCCACCTACTGGCACTGCCCTTCGTGTTGGTGGCGATCGCGCTTGCCCTTCATGTGTACTACGTCGCTGCCGAGCGGTCAGAACCGACGCGGCTCGCGCCACGCCTGGCGCCGTTGGTCGGTTACGCTGTGGTACTGGGCGCACTTGGGTTCCTGAACACGTGGGATTTCCCGATTTACTGGATGCTATTTGTGGGCGCAATGGTGCTTGGGCGATATGGTCACGCGCCGAAGTCGGTGAAGTCGTTCTTCGGTACGCTATGGAGGGCGGCTCCCGAAGCGGGCATCCTCGGAGTGCTGAGTGTTGTGCTCTATGTGCCCTTTTGGGCTGCACTGCGTTCCCAGGCGGGGGGCATCCTACCCAATCTCTTCAATGCCACGCGCCCGCAGCAGTTTGTGGTCATGTTCCTGCCTTTACTTGTGCCGCTTGGTGGCGTCGTGGTCGGTGCTGCGCGCGAGCGAGGGGTTCGGTGGCACCTGGCGCTGGGCCTCGGCATCGTGCTGATGGTCGCCATCGCGTTGGCAGGTCTGATGGTCGGCGCCGTCGCCGCTTATCCGTACCTCCTGGTTATCCTGCGCGGAGAGTCGGTGCAGGGGTATAGCCTGGCGCCCGAGACGGCGCTTGCTGCCATTCGGCAGCGGTTGGGCCAGCCATGGACGGGGCTTGCGCTGGCGATCGGTGTGGCTGTGGTGTTGCTCGCGCTGCTTCAGCTACGCCGGCACGATGAGAGCGTCATTGGACCCGAGCACAAGGTCGATGAGATTGGCTTCCCTCTGCTGCTCGCGCTCTTCGGACTGCTGTTGACGCTGGCGCCGGAGTTCGTCTATCTCCAGGACGTGTTCATGACGCGCATGAACACGATCTTCAAGTTCTACTTCCAGGCGTGGGTTCTGTGGAGCCTTGCTGGGGCATGGCAGATGTGCCGATGGTTTGCCTCGCGCCGGGGGCCGACGGTTTCGGGCGTCAGAATGCCTGCGCTTGCCGTTGCCATGTCAGTGTTGCTCACTGTGGTGGGCTTGGTCTACACGGTGCTGGCTGTGCCTGCCCGAGCCCGGGAGCAGGGGATACCCTGGACGCTGGATGGCGCGGCGTGGCTCGTCGACGCGCAGCCGCAGGACGCCCAGGCTATCGCCTGGCTCAACGCGACGATCGAGGGTGCGCCCGTGATCGTCGAGGCGCCGGGCGACCAACACCGCGCTTACATCTACGAGGGTCGGGTCTCCGCACTGACCGGACTGCCCACGATTCTGGGGTGGGGCGGTCATCAGTGGCAGTGGCGCGGCAACTACGACGAGCCGGCGCTGCGCGAGGTGGCCCTGGACGTGCTCTTCACCACCCAGGATCGCTCAGCCGCCGAGGCGATTCTGCAGCGCTATGACGTTTCCTACATCTACATCGGACCGACCGAGCGTCAGCGCTACGCCACCGAGGCCGACCAGGTCGGGCTCGATAAGTTCCGCGAGATGTACCCGGCGGTGTATAACCGCGATGGTGTGGTGATATACAAGGTCGCCGAAGAATAGGTAGATAGGGATAGGGCCGGATCGCACTGTTCGGCTGGTTCAGTCGCACTGATTGTCCATCTCCCTTGTCCCCTTTCACTGATAGCCTCCTCACGAGTTTGCCCTCGTACCTACTCCAGGTACACTTAGGATCCAAGACTGAAGGAGCGTGCCTCTATGAGTGACGAAGTATGGGACCTCGGTGACGAGGTCCGCTTGACGGACGAGGAACTGGATGCGCTGGCGACGGACTTCATCCGTACTGCCGTGGTAGAGGATATCCGGTCGGGACGCTTCGACCGGCGGGTGCATACCCGGTTTCCACCCGAGCCCAATGGGTACCTGCACATTGGCCACGCGAAGGCGCTAGCGATCGATGCGGGGGTGGCGCGTGATTTTGGCGGCAAGTTCAACCTCCGCTTCGATGACACAAACCCCGTCAAGGAGGAAGAGGAGTATGTCGACGGGATCGTGGACGACGTGCGCTGGCTGGGATGGGACTTCGGTGACCAGATCCTTTTTGGCTCAGATTACTTCGAGCAGATGGTTGTGTGGGCCGAGCAGTTGATCGAGAAGAGGCGCGCTTACGTCGATGACCTGAGCCCGGATGAGATCCGCGAGTATCGCGGGACGCTCACAGAGCCTGGCAAGGACAGCCCGTACCGCGACCGGTCGGCGGAAGTGAACCTGGATCTATTCCGCAGGATGCGCGCCGGGGAGTTCCCCGAGGGATCGCGAGTGCTGCGGGCCAAGATCGACATGGGCTCCCCCAACCTAAATATGCGTGACCCGGTGATGTACCGTATCCTGCACCAGTCGCACCACCGGCAGGGAAATGCGTGGTGCATCTACCCGATGTATGACTGGGCCCACGGCCTCGAGGACTCCATCGAGGGTATCACGCACTCGCTGTGTGACCTCGGATATCGCGACCATCGTCCACTCTACGACTGGTTTCTCGACGAGTTGGGTATCTATCATCCGCAGCAGCTGGAGTTCGCCCGGCTCTTCATGACCTACACAGTCCTGAGCAAGCGCAAGCTGCTTCAACTCGTTCAGGGCGGCTATGTCACGGGCTGGGATGATCCCAGGATGCCCACAATCGCCGGCATGCGTCGTCGCGGCTACACTGCTGAGGCGATTAACGATTTCTGTGATCGCATCGGAGTGTCCACCGCCGCGAGCGTCGTCGACGTCGCGCTTCTGGAACACTGCGTCCGCGAGGACCTGAATGAGCGTGTGCCTCGCGTGATGGCGGTCCTGGATCCGATCAGGGTTGTGATCGACAACTATCCCGTGGGGCAGGTCGAGTGGATGGAGGCTGAGAACCACCCGCAGCATCCTGAGATGGGAAGCCGCCTGATTCCGTTCTCCCGCGAGGTTTACATCGAGCGCGAGGATTTCATGGAGGATCCGCCCAGTAAGTATTACCGGTTGGCGCCCGGACGCGAGGTGCGCCTGAAGAACGGCTATCTCGTCACGTACGGCAGCGTGGTGAAGGACGATGCGGGCCAGGTTGTGGAAGTGCACTGCACTTACGACCCCGAGTCGCGTGGGGGTGAGGCGCCCGACGGTCGGAAGGTACGGGGGACCATCCATTGGGTTTCGGCGGAGCACGCGCTGGATGCGGAGGTGCGGCTGTATGACCGGCTCTTCAGAGATGAGGATCCGGAGAGGGCCGCTGGGGGCAGCGGAGTCGCTGCAGACAGCGGTGTTGCTGCAAGTAGTGGCGTCGCCGAGGATAGAAGCTTCCTCGACAACCTGAACCCGGATTCGCTGGAGGTACTTGTGGGCTGCAAGGTGGAGTCCTCGTTGGCTTCTACACAGCCCGGCGACCGCTACCAGTTCATGCGGATGGGGTACTTCTGCACGGACCCAGATTCGACCGTGGGCGTCAGAACGCCGGTGGGCGTCAGAACGCTGGTGGGCGTCATAGCCCCGGCGCTGGTCTTCAACCGCACGATCGCGCTCCGTGACACCTGGGCCAAGATCCAGGGAGCCGCGTAGGTCCAGCCATAGATCACCCAGGAGAACCTATCTTGACCGACATCGCAGCCATCGCAGCCCAGTTCGAACCCGCGTCCGGCGTCCCGATCGAGCGGGCGGTGCCGTTGGGCTCGGGCAATATCAACGATACGTATCTCGTGCACCTCAAGGGTGACGGCAGACCTGGTTCCTTTCGGGCATTCGTTCTGCAGCGGATCAACCAGAAGGTGTTTCCCCATCCCGAGTTGATCATGGCGAACCTGCGAGCGATGATGGAGCACATCGCCGCGAAAGCAGGCGCCCCGGGTGATGCAGACGTACTTGGGGGTACAAGACGCTGGGAGCTTCCTGGTGTCGTACCGGCGGAAGACGGACGTGATTACGTGATTGATGATCAGGGCGACTTCTGGCGCGCTATCACGTTCATCGAGGGCGCGCGGACCTATCCCAAGATCAACGATGCCCGGCATGCGGCGGAGGCCGGGTTCGCGCTGGGCACTTTCCAGCGTCAGATCAGTGACCTCGACGTGCAGAAGCTGCACGACACCTTGCCGGGATTCCACATCATCCCGCACTACCTCCGGCTCTACGATGCTGGCGCAGGGAGTCCCGTGCCAAACATGGATACACCTGAGATCCGCTATGGTATGGCGTTTGTCGCTCAACGTCGCGACTGGGCGCCCGTCCTGCAAGATGCATGCGCGGCCGGGAGGCTGCGTGAGCGACCGATCCACGGCGACCCCAAGATCGACAATATCATGATCGATGACACGTCGGGCCTTGCTGTCAGCATCATCGACCTGGACACGGTGAAACCGGGGCTGGTACAGTACGACATTGGCGACTGCCTGCGCTCGTGCTGCAACCTACAGGGCGAGGATGCACAGGATCTCGACCATGTCTCGTTTGAGCTGGACCTCTGCGAGACCATTCTCAAAGGCTACCTGCCGGAAGTCAAGGAGTTCTACTCCGACGAGGACTACGCTCAGCTCTACAATTCCGTGCGCGTGCTCGCCTTTGAGATGGGACTGCGCTTCTTCACCGATTATCTGCGTGGCGACGTCTATTTCAAAACGCGTTATCCAGAGCACAATCTCATGCGCGGCTTAGTGCAGTTCCGTCTTGCTGAGAGCATCGAGGCGCAGGAGACCCAGATCTCGCGGATGGTCCGCGGCCTCATTCAGGCACTGTAGGAGCTGGTTCGTGGCCGTGCTGCCGTCATTGGGCCTCAAGGATACAGGGAGAGCGCTCCGGTGGGCGTGGGCCGGCATCTTCGCTGTTGCTCTGGCAACCCGGCTGCTTGGTCTGCATGGCCCTCCGCTGGCACCAAGTGAGGCAGCGCTTGCGCTGCCCGCGCTCGATGCGGCAAGGGGTCAGGAGTGGCCCACCTCAGCCGAGAGCCCGCTGCTATTGGTGGGTAACGCGCTGCTCTTCACCCTCTTTGGTCCCGGTGATGGTGTAGCTCGGTTATTGCCTGCGTTGGCAGGGGTGTTGGTTGTCATGTTGCCCCTGCTCTGGCGTAGGTATCTAGGTGACGTGGGAGCCCTGGCAGCGGCAGTCCTGATCCTGATCTCGCCCTTGTCGCTTTTCGCGGCGCGCCGTGTGGATGGAGCTGCGCTCGCCACATTGGGCGCAGGTTTTCTTCTGTCGCTGCTGTGGCAGGCGACCGGGGAAGGTGTTCCTGACAAGCGGTATGCACCGGGCTATGTTGCTGCCGGCGTAGCTATTGGCGCGATCGGTGGGCCCGCGTTCTACGATCTGATTGTGCCCGGCGCGATAGTCTGGGTCGGTCTGCACTGGATCGGGAAGCGTCGATCGGCAGAGCTATCGTGGCGGCCCGTATTGCTCCCGATCGGTATCGCGCTAGGAATCGGCATAGGGGCTGCCTTGCTCATCTCGACGGCCTTCGGCCTGCGCTGGGTAGGCTGGGCGGGCCTTACCGATGGTGCGGCGGCGTGGTTTTCAGGTTGGCGGATGCCCGCTGGAGACCCGAACGCGCTTGAGCCTTTGGGGCCGGGCGGGCTCTTGGCGCTCTATGAGCCGGCCTTGCTCGTGTTCGCCGTTGCTGGCTTGATCCTTATGCTACGGCGCCCGAGCACGCTTGATGCGGCCCAGTCTGCCATCATCGCCTGGCCTCTTCTCGTCCTCATCTTCAGCGCGCTTCGGCCGGGCAGCACGCCGGTGTCCCTGAGCGCGGCGATCCTGCCAACTGCCTTGTTGGGAGGTCGCGCGGCGGCGCTGATTGCTGGTGGCGTGCGTCCGGGGTCGTGGCGCTGGATGGGTCTGCATGGCTTGGTGTCGTTCGTGTTCTGGATTCCAGGTCTGCTTGCCCTGACGCAGCACGCGAGCGGGTTGGCTGTCCTGAACCAAACCGCGGTTATCCTCCTTGGAGCCGGGGTCCTGCTAGGGCTTCAGGCGTTGTTGGTTTTCCTCTTTCTGTTGCCCTTGCCCGCTGGCGAGGTGTGGCGCGGTGCCCTGATTGGTACGGCGGCGGTGTTCCTGATGCTACAGGTCAGCTTTGCCTTCAGCATGGCCTACGTCCGCCGGGACATCCCTGTCGAGCCGGCTGTGGGCGAGGTCACCTCGCCGGACTTGGGCCATATGCAGGGCGTTCTGCAGGATCTCGCTGTGCGGCGCGGTGTGCGGCATGATGCCCTCAGGGTGATCCTTGTGGAGGGTGATGGTGCAGTGACCACGGTCTTGCGCTGGCAGTTACGTGGCTTTGCACAGGTGACGACGGCTGCTGCATGGCCGGGTGACGCTCAGGCCATCGTGATCGCGCCCGAGGCCGCGCTCATCGCAGGGGGCGAAGCGGTGGAGGCCTGGCGAGGGATGTCGTTCGTCGCGACGTCAGCCTATGCCGGCCCGATCCCACGCTGCGAACAACTCGTGCCGCCGAGATGCTCGAGTGCCCTGCAGTGGTACTTCTACCGCATCGTGCCTTATCCGCTCACATCGAAGAACGTTATCCTCTGGCAAGTCGGCCTTTGATCGTCCGGGAAGCTCAGCGGTCGCTGCGGCACGGTCGCTGCGGCACGGTCGCCGCGGCACGGTCGCCGGGACAAGCAAAGAGATGCACTGAGCTTGCCGGTGGTGGTACGGTTGGGGCTTGCCGTCCGTAAGGCAGCGCATATAATTCCGTGCACATGCTGGGGCGCAGGATCACGCTAACTACGCCGTGATCAATGAGGCCGTCGCCGTCACTCCTATGGCGAAGGTCGGCTGGCTCCAGAAGGGAGTATGGTGCCGGCATATCGCAGAGCAAGCATTCGGGAGTTGACCCAGGCGGCAGCGAATATCGATGGGAGTTTCCTGCAGGGCGTCCTTCATCGCGATGCGGAAGACAGCCCCTGGATGGTTGGGACTACGCCGCTCGACGTGTGGCTAGGTCGCCATAGTGGCGAGGATGTCACGCTGATCTTGGTATCCATGGACGACGATCGCCCCCTCGATAAGCGCACTTGCCGCACGTGTGGACGAGAGTACGTAGGGTTTGAGTGCCCGCACTGTCGCGAGATTCGTTACCGCCTGCGCGGACAGTAGCTTTGCTTGGGAGGCGTTTGTGAGGATTCAGGAGTACCTGCGCGTGCTGCGCCGCCGGGGATGGATCATTATGCTCGCGGGCGTCATTACTGCAGCGAGCGCGTTTGTCTTCAGCCAGGTTCAAACACGCATCTATCGTTCCAGCATCGTGGTCTCCATCCAGCTTGCACGGCCCGACCTCAGCCTGACGCAATCGGCCAAGCAACTTCTACGGTCGTATGCCAATGTGATGCTCTCCGAGAAACGGGCCAGCGCCGTGATCCAGACTTTGGGCCTGTATATGGATCCGCGCGATCTTAAGGGCAACGTCAAGATCGTGGCAGACGACTCGATCATGGCCATCAAGATCGACGTAGATGACGCTGATGGAGAGGTCGCCAACCAGATCGCGAACACCTGGGCACAGCTGCTGGTTCAGTGGCGCGACGAGCAGAATGCGCGCCAGGACAAAGAGGATCGTGTCTTTGCCGAGATCATCGATCTGGCCTCCTACCGGCTCTTGCGACCCAAGATGTCTATCAACGTTGCTGCCGGCGGCATTCTGGGGCTCGCTATGGGTATCGTCGTGGTCCTTGTATTGGAGTGGCTCGAGGCAGGAGTCTTGCGCGATCCCAGCACCGTCGAAGCCGAGGCAGGCCTGACTCTGATCGGCGTTATACCGCCGGCGCCAAAGGCTTCCGGATCGCGGCCGTAGGAGCTGGTCAGAACCGGACGGTTTCGGTCGTCGGAGCCGGTCGGAGCTGGATCACAAGGAGTGATGGATGGATGTGAACTTGGTTACCTTGCGCGACCCCCGAAGTCCTGCTGCAGAGGCCTATCGCGCCTTGCGGATGAACCTTGCCTTCACTAGTCTGGACCGCGATCTTACCTGTTTCGTCGTCGCGCCGCCTGGGGCGGAGGGGCTTGATGCCAACGTTGCGGCAAATCTGGCGGTGGTGATGGCACAATCAGGAAAACAGGTCTGTCTGGTCGACGCTGATCTTCGGCGTCCAACGCTGCACACATTGTTCGGGGTAGCCCAAGAGCCGGGTGTGACGACACTGCTTGTGAGTCCGGAGGATGACTTCGCCACTCAGTTGGCTGATACGGGTGTGCCCGGTCTTCTGCTGTTGCCCAGCGGCGCCCTACCGCCTAACCCCGCGGATATCCTGGGATCCAACAAGATGGCGGCGCTCCTTGATCGCCTCCAGGGCATGGCGGATGTCGTGATCTTTCAGGCTCCCCCGGTGACCGTAGCCGTAGATGCTGCCGTCTTGGCTGCTCAGACCGATGGGTTACTCCTGGTCGTGCGCACAGGACACACGCGCCGTGACCGTGTGGAGCAGGCCAAGGAGCTTCTGGAGCGATTCCGGGTGCGACTTCTTGGTGCGGTGATGACCGATGCCCCAGACCGTGGGCTGTTAACCGGGTACTAGAAGCCATCTGCCGACTCCAGGAGCCCTATCATTGCGACGCTACCCATTCGGATAACTCGCGGAGCATACTCTCGGCGTACTCGCGCCAGTAGGGGTGTTTTCCTTCTTCCAGGTAGGCCCGGAAATCAGCCATAGCCTCCCCGTATTCTCGAAGCTGCTGATGGGCAATGCCCCGATTGAACCGCGCCTCGTGTAGCGTGCCGTCGAGGTCATACGCCCTCGTGAGATCCAGTATTGCACGGCGTGGAAGGTCGAGCTCACGCCAGTAGAGGATGCCCCGCTCCAGATAGGCGCGTGCAAAGGCCGGATCGAGGGTGACCGCTCGCGTGAACGCCTCCACTGCGCGCTCGTACTCAGAGACCAGGTGATTCGTATTGCCGAAGTGCCGATACGTGCCTGCCAGCAGATAGTAGTAGCGCGATCGTGCAAAGCCAAGGATCGGCGGTAACTGCATCTCAGTTCCTCCCTTCGTCCAGCATGGCACGGTAGACCGCGAGCGTTGCCCTGGCGACCTGTTGTTGTGTGTAGGCGTTGAGGACCCGTGCACGACCGCGTGCGCCAAGGTCTCGGCGCAATGCGGGATCGCGCATCAAGGCGTCGAGGACCGCTCCGAGCGCAGCGGCATTTGCTTCCGGGAATACCCGGCCGGCGTCGCCGATCACGTGCGGAATCTCACCGACATCCGACCCTACCACCGCCGTTTCGCACGCCATGGCCTCAATCAAGACTCGACCGAACTGCTCAGTCCAGTTTGGTTGCACGCGCGAGGGAAGCACGAGGACATCAGCTTCGCGGTAGAAATCCGGCATCGTGGTGGAGGGTAGCCAGGGGCGGATCGCGACCCGGTCCGCCAAGTGCAGGGCCCTCACGCGCTCGCGGAGTTGGCCCTCCGCAGGACCACTCCCCAGGAGCGTCGCCCGCCAGCAACCCTGCAGAGACACCAGGGCATCCAGCAGCACGTCTACGCCCTTTTCTGGCACGAATCGCCCGACATAGACGATGTGAACGGGGCCCCCACTGCGTTGCGTAGCCCTCGGTGAGAACACGTCCGGGTCCACGCCGAACTGGGGGATCACGGCGAGGTGACCTGAGTAGCCCTTGCTGCGCCAGACCTCAGCCGAGGTCCGGCTGCCGACGATGGCATAGTCGACATGCCTTAGGTTGTAGCGCTCTATCCATAGGAACGGGGGCGGGTAGCGTCGGGCCAGATTCTGCCAGGAAAACCAGAGTGTTCGAGCCCCCGTGCGGCGCGCCATAATGTTGGCATGATACGTCGCCAGGTTATAGGGCTCCTCGTCGATGTGCACTATGTCGGGCCGCACCTCGGCGATCAGCCGAGCCAGCCAAGGGTAGAAGTGCAGGTGGAACGATCCATTCAGGGCAATCCTGCATACGGTCAGTCGATATCCCTGCGTGTGGGCATACTCCAGTCGCGTCACGCCCCGCTCGTCCCGCCAGAACGGCGGCACAGCCACGGTGAGTTCAAGGTCCGGGCCGGCCTCTGCCATTGCCTCGAGCTTTCTCTGATAGGCGCCGACGATGCAGGCTTTGGAGACCATCAGGACGCGCAAGGGCCACCCCAGAGCTGTATTGTTAGCACGAGAGGTAGTATAACGTCACAGGATCGTTACACAAAACCCAATTAGTTAGGATTTGGGCTGCTTTACACGGTTCTCAAACCGTGCTATACTGAAAAAGCTTTCGCATTCTGCAATGCCAATATGCGGCGCGGCGCAATCTTGACCGTTGTGAGGACGGTGTCTCTCGGATCTACCTTGTGATAAGGACGCCTTGTGGAACCTGACGCGAACCTCCCAGCTACCCTGACGCGCTTAGCCGATCACCTGCGAGCCCACGGACTCGGCGACATCGCGGGTAGCGCCGTCGACTTGCTCCAGGTATGGGGATTTGTCGGTAGCCAGATTCTCTGGATGGCCATGCCGCTGATCGATAGGGCAACCTTTGCTCCAGTTGCAGCGACCCTGGAGGATCCTGATGCCCTTGCAGCGCTCCGTACCTACCTCGTTGAGGGTGCCTCCGTCACCGGCTCGGCTGAAGGAGAATGAAAATGGCCGACCAGTTGGTCGCTCTCGGTCTTGTTCTTGTATGCGCTGTCGTTTTCGCGGTGAATGGCATCCGTCACAGACGTAAGGCCGAGGATACGACGGGGGTCGAGGATACGACGGGGGTACCGGTATTCAAGGCGTTCTCGGATGAGGTTGGCCGTGTGGCTGAAGAGGGCCGTACGATCCACGTCTCCCTGGGCAGCGGTGATATCCTGGACGAGCAAGGTATGGTGTCCGTAGCGGCACTTCATGGCCTCAGTGCGCTGACCGAGCTTTCGGCAGCCTACGATTCGCCGCCTCTGATCACCACGGGAAATCCCACGCTGTACTTGCTGGCTGAGAACCAGATCCGCGACGCTTACGCTCGCCTGGGAAGCCCAGATAACTACCGGTTCGGGACTGTGCGTTATGTCGCTCCTACCCCCATTATCTATGCGGCGGCCGCAGCCACGTTGGCATACGATGAGTCGTTGGGCGTCAACATCAACCTGGGCAGCTTCGACCAAGAGGTCAGCCTGTTGACGCACGCTGCTGTGACCAACAAGGTGACCCTGTTGGGCGGGGCAGCCTCGCCTACAGGGGCAGCCGCACTCTACCCGGTATTGGGCCCCAGCCAAGTGGCCATCGGCGAGGAGCTCTTTTCGGGCGGCGCCGAAGTCATCCGACGATCAGCGTTTTGGGCCGGCCTGGCAACACAGGATATCCTGCGTTGGTTGGTTGTCGTGGGTATTGTGGCGGCTGCGGTCGCGTCACTGCTGGGCCTTGGAGGGTAGGGTATGTTCCGATGGTTTCTGCCCACTCTGTTTGCAGTGATTGTCGGCCTGCTGGTCCTGTTGGGATCTCTCCTGCCGATTCCAACGTTGGCGTCTCTCCGCGCCGATCTTCTGAGCGGCGCGGCGGTCATTGCTAGCTTCGCGATGGTACTAGCATTTGCCAATGTGCTCCGCGTTCATTTCGGGCGGCTTGTCGCGAAGCAAGCCAAGTCGGTACACGCCACCGGGCAGCGCTTTGCCAGCCTGATCCTGTTGCTATCGGCCATCGCTAGCTTCGTCTTGGTTCTTCTTCAGGGCCCGGAAGGGATCGCCTCGCAGACGATCGTTGAGGGAGTGCTTATCCCAGGGCAGTCTGCACTGTTGGCCCTGACGGCAGTGACCCTTGTGCTGACCGGCGCACGCATTCTGCGCACCCGATGGCGTGCAAGCAGCGTCCTGTTCCTAGTCGTTGCGCTACTTGTGCTGTGGACGACCGTGGGCATCGGAACGCCTTCGGGCATCGGAATGCCTTCGGGCATCGGAACGCCGGCGCTGGTCTACCCGGGGATCCTGGAGACAGTGATGCGGTTCGTGAATGCCGTGGCGACTGGAGGTATGCGTGGCCTCCTTCTCGGTGTGGCATTGGGTACAGTGATCACGGGCTTGCGCATCATTGTGGGTATCGACCGACCCCACAGCGGTGGGTAATTAGGCTAGGACCAGACTATGATCCGTTGTCCTTCCTGCGGAACCTTCAACCACGACAGTCAGCGCGCCTGCAGGTCCTGTGGTTCAGCGCTCCCTCAGACTAGACGGCGTTGTCCGGAGTGTGGTGCACTCAATCCGGTGGGGAACTTGTTCTGCGATCGCTGCAACACGCGATTGCTTGACGCAGAGGACATCAATCAAAGGCCCGCCTCCGATAGCACCGATGATGACCATCTATCAGTGAAGGGGATCTCGCTTCCCACGAGACCCTCGACGCCGGTCTCCATCGCCGGCACGGAAATCGGCGCCGGGCAGCAAACGGCGCTGCCCGACTGGCTCGCGGGTCTGGTCGACGAAGACACGGAGTTTGAGCTCACTGAGCCTGCATTGACCGGACAAGACGAGGTCGACTTGGGACAGGCACGTGAGGAGAGTGCGTCCTTGCCGCATTGGCTTGGTGGCGGTGACGCTTCTATGCCGGCGCCCCTTCCCGATGCTGCCGACGTGGCGCCCCTTCCTTCGTGGCTTGCGGGTGAAGCCAAGGATGCTGAAGCGTCTGGTGCTGCGGCGGGCGACGCCGAACCACTTCCCGACTGGCTCACTGATGTCCTTGGACCTGGCGCTACCGCAGACGAGGAGATCCCCGCGGCTCAAGAGGCGGGAGTGTCGCTCGATGAAGATGCCCTGTCGGGTCGGCTTTCGGAAAAACCGTCTTCCGAGGCGCTAGTCTTCGCTGAATCGGAGTTGCCCAACTGGCTCGCACAGGCGCAAGCGCTCACCTCTGATGGACCCGGGCGGGGCGACGTGCCGACGGACAGGGTGCCGGTCGAGGTCATGCATACCGTGCCGGACCACACTGCCGGGGAAGAGCCTGGTGAGTCTTCCGCGGCAGTCGAAGAAGAGGCTTTGGTCCTGCCTGATTGGCTGCAGGAGATCGTCGCCGAGGGCGCAGGCGTCGCCGAGGGCGCAGGCTCAGAGCAGTTGCCCGACTGGCTTGTGGAGCTATCCAGGTCGGTAGACACCGAAGCACAAGGTGCACCGCCAGCGGTGAGTGCTAGTGAGGTGTTCCTGCCTACCGAGGATGGGAGTGCGCCCGCGCCGACCCCGGCGCCGAGGGCGCAGCCGTCGCCGAGGGCGCGGTCGTCAGAAGTCTTTGAAGAGGAAGCAGCGTTCACAGACGCTGGCGAACTCCCGGTGGCGGCGGTGCCGGGCTGGTTGAGCGATCTAGCGCCTATGGCGCCTGGCGTAGGAACGCCGGTCTTCGTGGGCCAGCCTCTGACCGAAGGGCACGCGCCTCAGAACGTGGGAACCGACGCCTTGCCTGCGCTCCATGAGGGCCCGGAGCAGGTGCCCGAATGGCTTAGAGATATGGATCTGCAGGCTTCACAGTCCGGTCCAGCCCCAGAACCCGTTCCCGAGCTCGGAGACCTGGCCCGTGCGGAAGTTCCTGCCTGGTTGCAGGAGCTAGCCCCCCCCGGAACTCAAGGCGATGTTGCTGTCGAGCCGGCGGTTGTCTCAGCGGATATGCTCGCGCCTGCGGATATCCCAGAGTGGGTCGAGGCGCTCCGCCCAGAGGCACGTGCGGAGGGTGCGCCTCCTCCAGCACGGGCGATCCCGCCGACGCCGGCTGAACCAGAGGGTCCGCTAGAGGGCCTGGTTGGTGTTTTGCCTGCAGTCACCGCAGTCGACAGGCCTGTCAGCGCCAGGTCGACGGCAGTGATCGGGATTCCTGGAACCATTGTCGCTCAGGCGCAGTTGTGGCAGCGACTGCTGGAACAGCCACGTAGCGCGGAGCGGTCGGTGTGGTACGGGCGCCCGAGCGATCGGAAGGGATCCGGCGTGTTTCGTTGGTTAGTCTCGGTACTCCTGGTCGCCGGTCTCTTCCTCGCGTTCTGGTTGATCCCTGATGGTGTTCAGCTGGCACGGGTCTCGCCCACGCAAGTTGCGCCGGGTGCGCAAGCCCTTGTCGAGGGCATTGATCGGCTTGAGCCCGGCGACACGATCATCATGGCGATCGAGTACAGCCCGGCTTACGCAGAGGAAATGTCGCGTATCGCAGCGCCGATCCTGGCGCACCTAAGAAGCCGCCAGGTGGGCGTTTCTGTGGTGAGTTCGCTTCCGGAGGGGGCGGGGTTGGGCTATGCCCTGTCATCGTCGGTATACGCCACCGGCGGTCCGCAGGACGCGGTCGGGATGACATCGACACACACCACTGGAGGTGACGGCTATCTTGCAGGAAGCGCCAGCGGTATCGCCGAATACCTGGCACGAGAGGAAGCGGTTTCAGCTGATCGGTTAGTGGTGTTGGGGTCCGAACCACAGCGCCTGATCTGGTGGTTGGAGCAGAACGCGTTGTTGGGCGCGGATGCCCTCCCCGTCAGTATCGCAACGAGCGCCGGCGCGGGGCCTTTGGTGTTGCCGTACCTCGAGAGCTCTTGGGTCGAAGGGTGGGTGGCGGGATTACCACAGGCGCTTGCCTACGGGCAGATACGCGGGGATGGCTCCGACGGTGACTTCGTACGCGTCCTGGATTTGCTCGTGCTGGCACATTGGGTTGTCGCTGCGCTGCTGTTGGTTGCCCTTCTCTACACTCTGGTCTACGCCTGTACACACCACCGGCGAAAAGGGGCGGGTTAGGATGGACATCGTAGGGTTGATCGTCGGCGCGATCTTGACGCTCCTCATTTTCAGTTTCCTATTGGGCGACAATGCGCTTTACCGCTGGGCGTTAGCGCTGATCGTTGGCGCAGCCGTGGGGTACGCGGCGGCCATGGCCGTACGATTCGTGGCTCAGGGCTGGGTTGCTCGGGCATCCGTGAACGACCAGGGCACTACGACCAGCCTCACAACGATGGCGCCGCTACTTCTGGGTTGCTTGTTGTTGTTCAAGGGTTTCACTTCATCGCGCTTGTTGGGTCGGCTATCGATCGTCGGGAATATCCCGTTGGGGTATCTTGTGGGGGCCGGGGCTGCGGTGAGCGTAACCGGCGCCCTTATGGGCACAATCTTTCCCCTTGCGCTTACGACCGGCAACGGTGTGCGGATTGAGCGAGGGCTCTTGGGTCTCCTGCAGGGAGTTGTCATACTCCTCACTACGATTGTCACGCTGCTTGCGTTTTCCACGCACGCCAGGAAGCGGGCTGAGGCCGACGTAAGGCAGAAGGCGTCCGACAGAGCGGGGTGGAGGCGTGCCTTGCGGCAGGCCGGCGAGGCATTTGTTGCGGTAGCGTTAGGGACAGCCTTCGCCGGTGCCATATCCTCTGCGCTCACTGCACTGGTGATGCGACTGTGGCAGTTGGCAGCCCTACTCGATTCCGTGATGAACCTGACCAGGCGCTAGCGAATGGACCATGCCGGTACACAACACCGGGCCGGTACACAACACCGGGCTGGCATACAACACCAGAGCAGTCGAGTCTAAAGGACCGAATTTCGCAATGACAGAGGCACCGAGTATCGAGTCGATCCTGGTCGCTGACTGCGGCACCGTCAGCACGAAGCTGCTGCTCATCGATCGGGTCGCTGATAGCTATCGATTTGTGGCTCAGGCTGAGACGCAGACCACGGGCCGCGCGCCCTGGAGCGATCTGAGCGTCGGCGTCGCGCAGGCAGTCCATGAGCTAGAGAGGGTCACCGGGCGGCGCTTGTATGCTCAGGGACGTGTCCTCACACCCCGGCATGACCTCGATGGCGTCGATGCGTTTGTTGTTACGCTCAACGCGGTGCCTCCGTTGAGGGTAATCCTTGCAGGCTTGGTCGATGAGATGAGCCTGGAGAGCGGGCGGCGAATTGTGGCGGGGACGTATGCGACTATTGAGGCGACGCTCTCACGACAGGGGAACCTGCGATCGCCCCAGGAGACTTGGGCGCGCACGATTAGGGATATTGCCCCTGATGTGGTGCTATTGGTTGGCGGGGTCGACGGCGGCGCGCGGCGCCCAGTACTGGAGTTGGCTGAAGCGCTTGCCCTCGCGGCCTCGATGCTGGACAGAGATCACCGTCCCAGCGTGCTCTATGCCGGGAATGCTGCACTGCGCTCTCAGATCGCCAAGCTCTTGGGCGACATCACTCGCGTGGTGATTGTGGATAACGCGCGTCCGAACGCGGGCACGGAGCACTTAGGTCCTGCACAGAATGCGCTAGAGCAGTTCTACACTGAAGAGCGCCTGCGTCTGGCGCCGGGTGTGGAAAGTCTGAGCGCGTGGAGCCGACTGCCGTTCGTTCCCACGGCAAACGCTTTCTCACGGGTTGTCGATTTCCTCTGGCACCGTGAGGGCAATGCCGACCGCGGCGTCTTGGGCGTAGATGTGGGCGCCGCCACGACGACAATGGTCGCTAACTTCGGTGGGCGCTCATATGTCAATGTCTACAACCACGGCGTTGCCAGTGGCATCATTGACTGGGTGCAGGGCCATTCCATCGACGACCTGATGCGCTGGATCCCCGAGGAACTCGATGCGGATACGCTTCTAGCAATGCTCCACAACACTGAACTGCAGCCGGCGACCGTGCCGCAGTCACCGCGGGAGCTTTGGGTTGCGCTGGCCGTGGCTCGAGAGATGCTCAGGTCGACGCTTGCTGTGGCTCGACCGACGTGGGATACCACGGGCGCCGGATTCGGCGAGGGTGAGGTCATGCCCCGAATTGACCCCATCGTGATCTCCGGCGGTGGCATTGTGCGGGCCCCCCGACCTGGACAAGCTCTGCTGGCGACGCTGGATGGAGTACAGCCGGTGGGCATATCGACGCTATTGCTCGATGTCAACCGGGCTGCACCCGCTGTCGGTGCGGCTGCCGGAATCAGGCCGTTAGTCGCCGCATCGGCGCTCGAGGCGGGAGCCCTCGTCTCGTTGGGCACGGTCATCTCGCCAGTAGGTCAGGCCCGGCCAAAGGATACGGTGCTGAAGTTGCATATCGCTTACGAGGGCGGCAGCGTGCTGGATGTAGAAGCGCATTATGGCGAGCTCGAGATCTGGCCATTGCCTGTGGGACAGCGTGCGACATTGGAGATCCAACCTCAAAAGCGCTTCGATGTCGGGATGGGACCGGGCCAGGGCGGCAAAGTCGAGGTGCTCGGTGGGCTGGTTGGACTGGTCATCGATGCTCGGGGGCGACCATTCACACTGCCAAAGGACGCCGAACATCGTCGCCGTGTGCTCAGACGGTGGGCTCTGGACGTTGGAGGATAGGATGTTCGCACCTTACTGTGTGATGAACCCACTGACCATCGTCCGCATCCCCAGGCTACTGAGCCGGCCGGGAGAGCTGTTGGTGCGTGTCGGTGATTCGGTTGAGCCGACGCAGATCGTGGCACAGAGCGTTGAGCCGGCGGATTTCCGCATCGTGGAGGTGGCGCGGGAGCTGGAGACAGGGGTGAAGAACGCTAACGCTTGCCTCAAGG
The DNA here is from genome assembly GCA_025454475.1 of Anaerolineae bacterium. Classification (GTDB taxonomy): domain Bacteria; phylum Chloroflexota; class Anaerolineae; order B4-G1; family SLSP01; genus PWVB01. The sequence goes on along the minus strand of JALOOJ010000035.1, from coordinate 2,461 downwards.
TCGAGCGCGGGCAGGCCATTGCGGAGGGCGACATCCTCGCCGCGCGCGGGGGGCTCAGTCGGCGGGTCTGCCGCGCCCCCATTAGCGGCACTATCGTCGGCGTTGGGCGTGGTAGGCTCCTCTTGGAGGCCGAGCCGCAGATTGTGCGGCTCGCAGCGCTGCTACCCGGCTACGTATCCGAGGTGCGGGCGGGCGAGGGTGTTGTGATCGAGACTGTAGGCGGGCTGCTCGATGCTCTCTGGGGCAACGGCAAGGAAGGGCATGGCACTTTGCGCATGGTGGTTCGCGATCCGCAGCACCCGATCCGTGTTACGCACATCAACGCCTCATCTCAGGGTGTGGTCCTGGTGGGCGGCTCTACCCTCGACGAGGAGAGCGTTGCACAGGCGGCCGGGGTACAGGTCCGCGGCATGATTGTCGGCAGCGTGCCGGCATCTCTGGTCGCTCGAACGCGTGAAGCCCCCTTCCCGATTGTGGCTACAGAGGGGATTGGCACGACGCCGATGACCCAGGCGGCATTCGCGCTTCTGCGCTCACTCGATGGTCGCGAGGTCGCGATCAGCGGTGACCTTGGAGCCCGCTGGCACGAGAAACGTCCCTTTATCGTGGTGCCGATGCCGACACAAGCAGGCCACGCGATCGACATCAATGCACGGCCCGCCGTCGGGGATCGCGTTCGCATCCTTAGAGGAGAGCGGCGCGGTCAGTCCGGTTCTATTGCGCATCTGCTCGAAGGGCTCGTAGAACTCGGCACCGGCGCCCGCATGCCCGGTGCTGCGGTTGTGCTTGCTGATGACGAGACACTACAGGTTCCATATGTGAACTTGGAGCGCCTACTTTAGTGGCATGAGGTTGCCCAATGCCGATTCGAAAGCTGATCCGTGAGAGCGCCTTCAGACTGACCCGGCGGGATGTGGCGTCGTTCCTGGCGGACCACGAGGCGGATATCCTGGCCATCTTCCACGAGGAGATGCAGTTACTTGATGACCAGTTACCCGAGGAAAACCTCTTCATCGACATCAAAATGGTCCCGCTGGGCGAGGCGATCCTCAAGGCGTCTCTGCATGCGATCACGCGCTTCTTGCTGGATGACAAGCCCTTGCGTGCCGAGGGAAATGGACAGCCACCCGTGGACCAAGCCGGCGGCGAACCGAAAGGTCTGACGCTGAAGGACACGGCGCTCTAGAGTCGTGTCCATGCTCTATGGAGTACGGGAGGGAGGCTCGGTGCTGTGCGATGCGCGCTGGAATCGCGGCTTCGGCAGAACGCGTGCCAGAAAGCTGCATAGCTTTGGGGTCGCAGTCTGGCTGAATGTTTGCTTGTGTTTTACGGCCTTTTCCTTACAATATTCATGAGTACTGCTATCAGGGCTGCCGGGGTGTGATTCAAGCGCGGCTGGATGGCACACGCGGGGAAGGAGGATCCGACTATGTCAGACGATGTGTTCGAGAACTTGGGTGATGATGATATCTTTGCGGAGGATGAACAACAGCCCAAGGTTGCTGCGGGAAGCAGCCAAAACCGCGCCTTCATCATTGCTGTAGTCGTTCTGGGGGGGCTCCTCGTGTGTGCTCTGGTCTCGTTTGGCGTATGGGCCCTGGTCCTTAACCGCCCCCAGGAGGCGGACTCGCGCATTGGAGAGTCTGTAGAAGCCGTGGTGGTCGACGCCATCGCCGAGGCCACGGCTACACCGGAGCCTCCCGCGCCGACAGAGACGCCCGAACCAACGGAGACCCCTGCTCCGACCAACACTCCCGAGCCGTCGCCGACACCGTTGATTGGACCCACAGCGACGGTGGCGCCTGAGGGTGAGGGAGAGGGGGAAGGCGAGACGGCCGAAGGGGGTGATGAGGAGACCTCGGAAGCTGTGGCTGCAGTTGAGGTGACTCCGACCGCCACACAGGCGCCACGACGTACGCCAACTCCGACACGTACACTAGCCGCAACTGCGACGCCGCGTACCGGCGGATCGCAGACGACCGTTGGTGGTGCGTCGGCGTCGGCCCAACTCTCCCAGACGGGGCTTGGCGAATGGCTCCTGATCGGGGCGGCGGTGGTGCTGATCGCGGTCATGCTCACGGCGCGGAAACTGCGCAGGACCTGACCGATTCCGTCCCAATGCTGATGTGGATGCACGGAGCCTTCGGGCTCCGTGCTTTTCTAGCGATGCGCCACAACCAACCGGGTCTCCGAATCTGGATAGCTGTCACGATCTGTGCAGCTGCGGTCCTCGCGCTGGGAGGCTGCAACCTGCCGCCGGGATTGGTCGAGCGCATCGTCACCCCGACCCCTGTTCTGCCGGCGGCTGTCACTACGGTCTGGTCGACGGAAACGGCTGCACCAACACCTACGACCATACCCTCGCCGTCGCCCACACCGACCCAGACTCCTACAGCAACGCCCGATCCGGCTGCGCTTGAGGCCACCGCCGAAGCAGGTCTGGTGCGCCTGCACGACTTGT
>JALOOJ010000361.1 GCA_025454475.1 Anaerolineae bacterium | reverse complement strand
AACCACCGTTGCGGCGCTCCCAAGGGCCTTCTGCGGGCCTTGGGAGCGCCGCAGATCGCCCGCCGTTCACCGGTACTCAGGGCGACGGGACACCCAAGATCCGAACGGACCGCGGGCGACCCGCCCGCATCCGCCTCCGCTCACTCCCGGCGGTATTCCTGCTCAAGCATCGAGTACTGGCCGACGCTGTGGAAGAGGCCGTCGTCCATTAGCAGGATCTCGCGGTTGGTACCCTCATGGACGAAGCCGAGCCTCTCAAGCAAGCGGACGGAGGCGATGTTATCCATCGTAGGGAAGGCCTGAACGCGGTGCAGGCGCAGAACATCAAAGGCAAAACGGACAACGGCCCAAACCGCCTCCGAACCGATACCTTGGCGCCAGTAGGCCTGCGCGAGGTCATAGCCCACCTCGGCATGGGCGTTGTGCTTTGCCCAACTGCCGAGACTGACCCTGCCGATCACGGTGTCACTCGGCTTGAGCGTGATGCCCCACATGAACTCCTTCCCCTCGGCGGCAGCCGCGCGGTCCTTCTCGATGTACTCCGCGACGGTCGCGATGTCATCTACTGGCCCGCCGTCCCACTGCTGGACCACGGGGTCACCCGCGAAGGCGAAGATATCCGCCGCGTCCGACAGCCTGATGTCGCGCAGCACGAGGCGCTCCGTCAGCAGGATCGGGAAGGTAGCCGGTGTGAGGTCTGCGATAGCGGTGATGTCTTCCATGGTCTCCTTCGGGCCCAGCCAGGTAAGCTGTATACTAGCGGTGAGAGTGTGAAACGCAACCGAGTGACGGGAGGGTACAATGGGCAAGATGATCCCAGCCAGCCATATGGATCTGTTCGAGAAGCGGGCGGTGGCGTCGCTAGCAACGCTTATGCCCAGCGGGTGCCCTCAGGTAACGCCAGTCTGGGTCATGTACACGGAGCCCTATGTCATCGTGAACAGTGCGGTGGGACGGGTGAAGGATCGCAATATGCGACGCGATGCGCGCGTGGCGATCGAGGTGCGCGATCCGGGGAATCCCTACCGCTATGTGACAGTGCAGGGGCTGGTGGTGGAGATCACTGAAGAAGGCGCGCGGGACGTGATCAACGCGCTCTCCGACAAGTACCTGGGCCAGCCGGTCTACGGCGGACCGCCTGATGAGACGCGGGTGACGTACAAGATTCTACCGCAGCGGGTGCACGTCAGCGGATAGGAGTGTCTGCCGTGCCGGGGACTGACTCTCCGTCGCCTTTCGAGGCGCGTCCCCGGTACGTGGCGCGGCGGCCCCACCGGAAAGTGCCGGGGACCTTCTGGGGTCCCCGGCACTGAAGGCCTACCGCGTGGCGAAGGTGTCGATCATCAGCAGCGGGTCGCCGAGAGGGTAGAGGATCGGGCACGTTGCGCCACGCTTGACGTACTCCATCACCTTGGCACGGGCCTCGTCGGGTGTTCCGGTGGCCGTGATGCGCAGCACCAGATCATCGGGTACGAGGTGCATCGCATGCTCGATCTGCTCCTTGGTGGCGGGCCAGCCGAGGATCGACTGGATCTGCTTCACAATGGCCGGATCCACGCCGCTGGCCTTGGCGATGTGCGGCTGCTGGGCCAGGTACTGCGTGAGCAGCATCTTGGCGCCGCGGATCGCCTCGTCGTGGTCCTCGTGAACCGAGCAGACAACGAGCTGTGGGCGATCAATGTCGTCCAGTGTCCGCCCAGCCTTCCGGGCGCCACGCTCGAGTTGCTCGAGCGCCTCATCGTTGTACTCGGGCGGCACGCAGTAGTTGAGGACGGCGCCGTCGGCGATCTCGCCCGTCATCTCCATCATCTGGGGGCCCGTGGCGCCGATCATGATCTTGACGTCGCGGGGTTCCTTGCGCCCGTGCACCACGTCGAGCTCGATGTCGTCCACGTGATGGAACTCCCCATGGAACGTGACGCGCTCCAGTCGGAGTAGTCGACGCATGACCTCGATCGTCTCGCGCATCGCGAGAAGCGGCTTGCGCCGGTCGATGCCGACGTTGCGGGCGAGCGGGTCCCACCAGGCACCGATGCCGCAGATGATGCGCCCCGGCGCCAGGTCGTCGAGCGTCAGGAAGGTGGCGGCGAGCAGGCCGATGTTGCGGGTCCAGTTGTTGATGACCCCGGAGCCCACCTTGATGCGTTCGGTGACGGCAGCGAAGGCGGCCATCGGGACGATGGCGTCGCGGACGAGGCGGCTCTCGGCCTGCCAGACGGCCTCAAAGCCGCGCTCCTCAGCGTATTTCGCGTAGTGCATCCCGTCACGTAGTGGGTGCGCATCCTGCAGGTACAGGGCAACGCGCGGTAGGTTGGTTTGGGCCACGGTAACCTCCTTGGCTGAGCCGCGATTGGTGATTGGCGATTCGTCCGGATTCGTACGTATCCCCGGTCTCTAGTCTCCCTAGTCTCCGGTGCCTGGGTACTACCTGAACAGATCCTTCTCTACTGGACGTTGCATGTCGGTTGCCCGACCATCGCCGCGGGGATAGGCTGCGCCACGGATCAGGACAACGGGCAGGCTCTCGGCGGCCTGACCGCTTAGGATACCCGCCGCAGCGGCAAGCTCGTCGGCGCAGGCCACCGTTGTGGTACGCAACGTATACCCCGACCGGTCCACTTGCCCGCGGAGGTCGGCGATGGGCAGCATCCCGGCGATGCCGATCGCCACGTTGACGGTGCCAAGTCGCCAGGCGCGCCCGTGGGTATCGGAGATGATAACGGCAACGTCAGCGCCGGTCGCTACGGCGAGCCCC
>JALOOJ010000167.1 GCA_025454475.1 Anaerolineae bacterium | reverse complement strand
GTCGAGAAGACTGTCAGTTGGTATGCGGATAACCCATGGTGGTGGCGCCCGATCAAGAGTGGTGAGCTCTACAAGAGCTACTATGCGGAGCAATACGGCAAGCGGCTTGAGGCGTCCTGACGAAGGGCGCAAGGATAAGCGAGAGGGCCATGAGGGGACCCGGTAGTGGAAGTGTAGCGCTTCGGAAAAGGGTTCAACCACGTGTTCCCGACGGATTACGCCTCAGCAGAATGAGGGACCAGATCCGCCGCGAACGACTGAGCCCGATTGTACGCGAGAAACACCTTGGCGTTCCACCAGGCATAACTACCTACGATGACAACGTCTGATGCGATCGCCGGCTACTTGTTGAGGGGCGTCAACCGCGCCGTGCGCGAGTTCGGACTGATCGCGGATGGTGACCGCGTCGCGGTAGGTGTGTCGGGCGGGAAAGACAGCCGCACGCTCTTGGAGCTTCTGGTGCGGGGGATTGACATCCCAGGGCACTACGAGGTGGTCGCGATACACGTTGACGGCTCAGATGTGGGCCTGCCGGCTCAGTCCGCGGAGTTGGAGCAGTGGTTCCGTGCGCTCGATGTTGCGTACGCGGTTGCACCGCTGGACGTTGCTAAGGACGAGAAGCTGCCGATGGATTGCTTCCGCTGTTCACGGAACCGGCGCAGAGCGTTGTTCCGCGCCGCGGACAGGCTTGGGTGTACCAAGGTTGCGCTAGGTCACCATGCCGACGATGCCGCGGTCACGACGCTGATGAGTATGATGTACAAGGGCCAGGTAGAGACGCTGGAGCCGCGCCGACGTTACTTCGAAGGGCGGCTGCATCTCATCCGTCCGCTGATCCTGCTGACGGAGACCGAGATTCGGCGTTTCGCGCGTGCATGTCAATGGATTCTCCCTGCCGAGGCGAGTTGTCCGCAGGGGCTGGCCTCGCGCCGGGCGAGGATCGAGGCTTTCTTGCGCGCGATGCCTCAACGGGAGCACGAGCAGATCCGCGCCAATCTATGGCGTGCAGCTATAGTGTCCGGCGACTCAGCCGCAGCGTGATGAGCGGATCCCGACGCTATCAGGCGCAACTGAGCAGGCTGAGCCGGTTCCTACTGATGCTGCTGCGCCACCAGCCGGCCCGATTTCCCATCAGCCTGGACGCTCAGGGGTTCGCCGACCTTGATGCGGTGCTGCACGTGGTCCATGCGCTGCCCAATCTGCGCTGGGCGACTCTCTCGGACGTCGAGGCGGTGTTGAACCAGCCGGGTCCCCAGCGCTTTGAGGTCATCGACGATGCCACGGGAACCCGACGTATCCGCGCGTTGTATGGTCATACGGCACGCCACATTGAATACGAGCCTGCCCAGCCTCCCGACAAGCTCTACTGTGCGGTTGCCCCCGACGGTGTCGCGGAGGCCCGACGTGAAGGTCTTCATCCCGGCGAGCGCGCCTATGTCCACTTGGTCGGCGACGCTCAGCAGGCGCGCAACGCTGCGCTCCGCGATGCGCCTGACCCGGTCGTACTCACGATCGATGCCGCTGCGGCCTCGGCAGCCGGCATCATCTTCTACTCCCCGGCGGAGGCGATATACCTCTGTGCGGCGATGCCGCCGCAGTTCATTGCCTGACCCGTGATGTCGTCGTAGGGGCCCAGGGCGCTCTAGAGCCGCTTTGGGGTCCCTTTTCCCTATATCCCTTGTCCCGAATTCCTTCCCGGATGGCAAATTCCACCCCGTGCGGTACAATGGCGCGGACTCTGAGATGCCTTTGAAGGAGGCGTAGTGATGTCCGAGCCCTACAACCCGCAGGAGATCGAGCCGAAGTGGCAGCAGACGTGGGATCGTGACGCGCTCTATCGGGCTGTCATCGATGAGAGCAAGCCCAAGTTCTATGCCCTTACGATGCTCCCCTATCCCAGCGGGGATATCCACATCGGGCACTGGTACGCCATGGCGCCCAGCGATGTTCGTGCGCGTTACAAGCGAATGCAGGGGTACAATATCCTGTTCCCGATGGGCTTCGATGCCTTTGGGCTGCCCGCGGAGAATGCGGCGATCCAGCGGGGTATCCACCCCAAGGAATGGACGTTGGCCAATGTCGATCGGGAGCGCCAGCAGCTTCGGTCGATGGGCGCGATGATCGATTGGGAGCGCGAGGCGGTCTCGTGTCTCCCCGGCTACTATCGTTGGAGCGAGTGGTTCTTCCGCAAGTTCTACGACATGGGCCTTGCGTATCGCAAGATGTCGCCCGTGGATTACTGCCCGTCGTGCAAGACGACACTGGCCCGTGAGCAGGTGATCGGGGAGGAGCGCATCTGCGAGCGCTGTGGCGCGCCGGTGATCAAGAAGGATCTGGAGCAGTGGTTCTGGAAGATCACCAACTATGCTGATGAGCTGTTGGATTTCTCCAAGATCGACTGGCCCGACCGGATCCGTCTGTTGCAGACGAACTGGATTGGGCGCAGCGAGGGCGCTGAGGTGGTCTTCAAGGTGGCACCTGAGGATCTGCCCCCAGATGCCGTGTTCGGGAGTGGGGATCTTGTCGTCTTCACGACTCGCCCCGATACGCTCTGGGGCGCTACCTTCATGGTGCTGGCGCCCGAGCATCCCTTGGTCAACATCATCACCAAGCCCGAGGCGCATGCCGCTGTGCACGCATACCAGGCCCAAGCCGGGCGGCAGAGCGAGATCGAGCGGCTGAGCACCGAGAAGGAAAAGACGGGTGTCTTCACAGGCGCGTACGCCATCAACCCGGTCAACGGTGCGCGTATCCCGATCTGGGTTGCGGACTACGTGATGATGGGGTACGGGACGGGCGCGATCATGGGCGTGCCTGCCCATGATGAACGCGATGGCGCCTTCGCGCTTAGGTTTGGGCTGCCGATCATCCCTGTGATTGCCCGGCCCGACGGCAAAGCCAAGAGCTTGGTGTTCCCGGGCTCGGTCTCCACGAGCTTCGCAGCAAGCCTCACCGAGTCAGGCATCGCCTTTGAGGCGGGCGCTGTGGGCGATATGGGCGAAGGCCTCTTCGTGAATCTGCAGGGCCATGAGCAGATCGAGCGCTATGTCCAGCTGATGAGCGAGGCGCTGCTTCCCGGCAACTGGAACGAGGTAGTCGGTACGGGCTGGTACTTCATCTTTGCGGACGAGGCTGGTCGGAACCAGGAGCCCGCTGGTCGGAACCAGGAGCCCGCTGGTCACAGTCGGGGAACCGTCGTCCAGCTCAGCTCGGCGGAGGCGGACCAGGCGATTCTGGCGCGCTGCAAGGCGCTCTACCCTCCGGTGAGCCACAACCGCACCGTGATGGAAATGGTGAACAACTGCGGCTTCTATACTGATGTGCTCTTCCACGTCGAGCACGGCACGATGATCAACTCCGGTGCCTTCACTGGCACACCCGGCGATCGGGCCGTGGAAGAGGTGACGGCGTGGCTTTCCGCCAGAGGTGTCGGTGAGGCCGCCGTCAACTACCGGCTGCGCGACTGGCTGATCAGCCGGCAGCGTTATTGGGGGGCGCCGATTCCAGTCGTTTACTGCGATACGTGCGGCATCGTTCCGGTCCCCTACGAGGATCTGCCAGTGTTGCTCCCGGATGACGTGGCTTTTATGCCGACCGGCGAGAGCCCGCTCCGCTATCACGAGGGCTTCCTGAACACGACATGTCCCAAGTGCGGCGGACCAGCCAAACGCGAGACGGACACGATGGACACGTTTGTCTGCTCGTCTTGGTACCAATACGCCTACCTGAGCCCTTACTACCGTGAGGGCGAACCCGCCACGGCCGACGCGAAGCCCTGGGACCCGACCGAACAGGCCTACTGGGCGCCGGTCGACACCTATACCGGGGGCGCCGAGCACGCCGTGATGCACCTGCTCTACACTCGGTTCTTCACCAAGGCGCTGCGGGATGCTGGGTTGCTGAGCTTTGATGAGCCGATGCTGCAACTACGAAACCAGGGTGTGATCTTAGGCGAGCCGCGGTCGGGGGACTGTGTCGATGTCCGGGGTACGTGGGAAGGGACCGCTTTCCGCGCCGAGCAGATCATGGTCTATGGTTTCGCGGATCAGGCGACGTGGCCTGCTTTTGTGCGCGATGCGACGCGCATCTGTGGCGAGCTGATGGATCGAGACGAAACCACGCTCAAGATACGGACGAGCGAGACCGGCGGCCTCTCCGTTGTGCTCATCGACGACCAGATGGGGGTTGAGATTCCTGGCAAGGAAGGCCTGGGCGCGATCAGCGACATCCTCTATCACCTCGACGTCGAGAAGATGTCCAAGAGCAAGAAGAACGTCGTGTCACCCGACGCGCTGGTGGCTGCATATGGGGCCGATACGGTCCGGGCCTATTTGATGTTCGGTTGGCGCTGGGAACAGGGCGGCCCCTGGGACAGCAAGGGTATCGAGGGCATCGTCCGGTGGCTGAATCGGATCTGGTCGCTGGTACTGGATGGGCCACGTGCCTCGGAAGGCCCCGCCTCGGAAGGCCCCGCCTCGGAAGGCCGTTCCCCGGCGCCCGATCCCACGGCCACGCGCGAGGTGCTGCGAGCGCTGCACTATGCGATCAAGAGTGTGACTGAGGATCTTGAGACATTCAGCTTCAACACAGCAATTGCGCGGCTGATGGAGCTGACCAACGCGCTGAGCAAGGCCAAGCCGGTTTTCTGGGGAAACGACCTCTGGAATGAGGGCATCAAGGGGCTGTTGTTGCTCCTTGCGCCAGTCACGCCACATATGGCGGAGGAGCTCTGGAGCTTGCTGGGGTATCCCTACAGCATCCATCAGCAGAGCTGGCCCACGTGGGATGAGACGTTGCTCCTCGTGGATACGATCGAGTTGCCGGTGCAGATCAATGGGAAGCTCCGCGCACGCATCACGTTGCCCGCGGGGAGTGATGAGGAGGCTATCAAGGCCGCCGCATTGGCGGATTCCCAGGTCCAGCGCAATCTGGAGGGCAAGCAGATTGTGAAGATCCTGGTCCCTCGGGGACAGTTGGTCAGTATCGTTGCCAGATAGCGGGTATCTGGTGGCTCCTGCTCACTGAGTTGTTGCCAGTGTGTCGCATTGTGGCTGGTGTATATGGCTAGACTGAGGTGCGCTCGATGTGCGTAGGGCGAACTTGTAGTTCGCCCGGTTGCTCCATGTCGGCATCACGCGGAGTAGGCGTAGCCACCGGACGGGCGAGGTGCAACTTCACCCTACGGAAGGCGTCGGAATCCGCGGTTCTGCGGAAGAGTGATGGCCCCTCTTCTCACTCACCCGTCGCGATGAGGTGGTATGACTACTGAGACTGTGCGGCAGCAGACTTCCGAGACGGCGAAACGATCGCGCTCCTGGACGCTGGTGGCGCTGGCCTTCGGCTACTTCATTGACCAGGGAGAGGGCCAGGCGATGTCGGTGCTCTTCCCGACCATCAAGTCGTTGTGGGGCCTCGATTATACGGCGCTCGGCACGATCGCTACGATCCGTAATATCCTGCAGTCAATCAGTGCTCCGTTCTGGGGCTTTGCGGCGGATCGGTGGTCACGCAAGCGTGTGATTATCTTCGGGACAGGCGTGTGGGGCATCTGGACGGCGGTCTGCGGGCTCACGCAGAACTTCGGCCAGCTCCTTGTCATCCGGGCGATATCCGGCATCGGCCTGGGTTGCCTGATGCCGGCTACCTTCTCCCTGATGTCCGACACCTTTCCCCCACATCGCCGGGGCCGGGCTTTGGGTACTCTGGAGTCGATCGGTGTCCTTGGGATCATCGTGGGGACGCTGGGGTTGGGGATGCTGGCAACGCCGGCGCTCTGGCGTTGGGGTTTCTTCGTGCTCGGGGGATTCAGCGTGGTGTCGGGTGTGCTCGTAGCCATTTTCGTCAAGGAGCCGGTGCGTGGTAGCGCCGAGCCTGAGCTGGCCGGAAAGATCACAGAGATCGCCGCTAGCAAGTATCGTGCTCAGCTATCGGATGTGTGGAAGGTTCTGTCGATCCCCACGATCTGGGTCGCTATCATCCAGGGCCTAGCTGGGAGCATGCCCTGGGTAGTCATGGGCTCGTACCTGATCACCTGGTTCGTCGACGTGCGCGGGATGACGGAGGCGATCGCCTTTGATCACCCCGTCGGAAGTGCCACCTTGGCGTTTGCAGGCATCGTTGTCGGCACTGCTATCAGCAACATCGTCGGCGGCGTCCTAGGCGACTGGGCTGAGGGCAAGAACCCGAAGTATGGTCGAACCATCGTTGGACAGGTCTCCATTGTCAGCGGTATCCCGTTGACCTATATCCTGTTCACCCAGACGGAGAACTGGAAATTCGGTGCGCTGTTTGCGCTGTGTTTCTTCACCGCGTTGCTTATCAGTTGGCCCGGGAAGGGCTCCAAAGAACCGATGATGCAGGGAGTGGTCCCCCCGGAACTGCGCGCCACAGCCTTTGCGATGACAACCTTCATTGAGAGCGGGTTCGCCGCTGTAGCTGCCTTCACCGCTGGCAGGCTTGCGGATTCGCTCGGATTCACCCAGGCATTACTCTGGACGATCCCGTTCCCCTGGATCCTATGTGCCGTGCTCTTTACCGGGTTCTACGTAACCTATCCGAAGGACTCAGCGAAGTTGCGGATGGCAATGGTTGAGCGCGCCGCGGCGATGGACGCGGACTCGAAGGTAAGCTATGCGGGTTGAGCTCATCGCTATCACGCACTACCTGCATGGGGACGGATCTGCGGAGAGCTTGGCCGAACACGCGGGCCGAGTTTGCTATCGCAGTGAGGCCCACGGAAATCCCGAGGCGTTCCTGCGGGCGCGCCTTAAGGCAGGGCATGAGAGCATTGTTGAGCACGCCAGCGCCAGCTTTGAGATCTCGGGGATCAGCCGCGCCTGCTCACACCAACTGGTACGGCACCGCATCGCATCCTATAGCCAGGAGAGCCAGCGATACGTGGATATGGCCGATCCATCGGTGGTCGTCCCGGACGCGATTGGCGAAAACCCGGACGCTCAGGCCGTCTGGGCCCGCTTTATGGAGCACGTCAAGGAGACGTATCAGGATCTGCGTGCTCTTGGCATACGAAAAGAAGATGCGCGGTTCGCCCTGCCCAACGCCGCGGCGACGCGCATTGTGGTGACGATGAACTTCCGTGAGCTGCGCCACTTCTTCCGGCTGCGGATCACGCCGGAGGCGCAGTGGGAGATCCGGCGGATGGCGCTTGAGATGCTCAAGCAGGTGCTGCCCTATGCGCCGACGATCTTCGGTGATAGCCTGGCCGAGATCCGGACGTTGTACCCTGAGCTCATCGAAGATGGCCCGTGAGACGCTGGTTCATTGCGGGGCCGCCTTCCTGCCCGCTCTACGAGAGGTGTTGTAATCGTGACATCGTATGAGCCTTCCCCCGTTGTGTTAGCCTCGATCCAGCGAGCATCGGCGAGCGAGGTTCGGCAGCAGGTAGCGAAAGTCACCCGAAACGAGGCGCTAGCGGCTGCACTTGAGATCCTGCCTTCTCCGGTGCTGGTTGTGAATGACCATCGCCAGATCATCTTTGCTAACCAGGCCATGGCTGATCTGGTCGGTGCCGAGAAAGGTGCTGACCTAATCGGAATGCGGTCTGGAGAGGCGTTACACTGTCACCATGTGAATGATGGCGAGGCGGGATGTGGCACTTCGCCGTTCTGCCGGTATTGCGGAGCCGCCCGAGCTATTGCAGAAGCGGGGTCGGAGACTGAGAGCTATGAGGAGGCTTTTATCCTCCGCGAGTTTGGCCAGGTGCCGTTGGCTCTGGATCTGGAGGTCGTCACCAGGACGTTCGTTCTGGAGGGTGAACGCTTCACGATGATGACCATCACGGACATCAGCGGCGAGAAGCGGCGGCAATCGATGGAACGAATCTTCTTTCATGACGTGTTGAACACCGTCCAGAAGATGCGCATTGCCGCCGATCTACTGCTGGAAGAAGATGGCACCGATGAGTTGCTCCTGCGGCAGATGATTATGAAATCGGTAGGACGGCTTACCGAGGAGATTCTGGCGCAGCGTGATCTGGCTGACATGGAAAATGGCGAATCGGCGGTCAAGCCAACCCAGGTGCACTCACAAGAGCTACTGGCAGACCTCGTCGAGTCTTACCTCGAGTATAGCCTGACGCAGGGTCAGCAGGTGCAGATTGCAGCCGAGACTCAGGATGTGATCTTTGTCACTGACGAGACGAAGTTGCGACGCGTACTGGACAATATGCTCAAGAACGCGCTCGAGGCCGAGGGTTCCGGGGCGACAATCACCATTGGGTGTAGGACAGCAGCCCCGGACGCTGTCGAGTTCTGGGTGCACAATTCGAGCGTGATGCCCGAGGCCGTGCGTTGGCAGGTATTCAAGCGCTCGTTCTCCACGAAGGGCCAGGGGCGCGGGCTGGGCACTTACAGCATGAGGGTGCTGACCGAGCGCTACTTGGAGGGCGAGATCTCGTTTAGCTCGGAGCCCGAGGCAGGCACAACGTTTCGCGCGCGCTATCCCTTGTGTCCCAGCTATGCATAGGACGCGTTGTCCTGACGGTAGCTCAGGATGATTCGAAGCCTAGCGCACGCTCGCGCAGGCTGACGTACCGGTTGTTGCCGATCACCAGGTGATCGAGCAC
>JALOOJ010000034.1 GCA_025454475.1 Anaerolineae bacterium | reverse complement strand
TGCTGATGGGAATCGCCTTATCGACGGCGGCTGACTGGTGGCGGGCCGGGCGTCGACCTCGTGATCTCGGGCTGGTGGTGGGTGCCGCGGCGCTGGCGCTAGTCCCGATGGCCGGCTTGGGGGCGTCGTGGTCGCGGGGTGGTTGGATGGGTTTTGGCGTGGCCGCCACGGCGATGATCGTCCTCGTACCTCGCCGCAGTGCCTGGGGAGCCGTGCTCGTATCTGTCATTGGTCTCGTCGGAGGCGGGCTGTACGCAACCGGAAGGCTGCCTCAAACCATCGTCGCGAGACTCACCGGTTTCCTGGCCTACGTGCGCTTCCAAGATGTCCGTGGGGTGGGCGTGACGGATGCTACGTTCGCCGTGGTGGAACGGATGGCCCACTGGCAGGCTGCGCTGGCAATGTGGCGCGATCATTTCTGGTTGGGCGTGGGATTGGGCTGCTACGAGCCCGCATACCCGGTCTATCGGTTGTTGAACTGGAGGCTGCCGCTAGGACACGCACACAATGCCTACCTCAATATGGCTGCTGAGGTCGGGCTGATCGGTCTGGTCGCGTATCTGGTCTGGGCCGGAGTTCTGTTGATTGGTTCGGTAGTCGCTGTCTGGAAGCTGGATGGGTGGCGGCGGAGGCTTGCCCTAGGGCTCGTGGGTGCGTGGGTTCACCTGGCGGTACATAGTTTGGTGGACAATTTGCTCGTGAACAACGTTCACGTGCACGTGGGCGTGCTTGCTGCCCTGACCGCCTACGTCCTGGCAGCGGCGCAAGGGCGTACCAATAGCGTACCTGATGTGGGGCAGTTCCGGTCCGGCGAGGCTTGATTCGAGGTTCTGGCGGTTGGAAGGAGGCAGCCTTGGGAAGTCCGGCTATCGTTGTTCACGGTGGCGCGTGGTATATCCGTCCAAAGGAGCTCCTTGCTCATCGCGAGGGTTGTTGTGAGGCCGCGATGGCAGCATGGGATCGACTGATGGTTGGCGCGTCGGCGCTGGATGCAGTAGAAGCTGCGGTGCGGGTCCTTGAGGATAACCCGATCTATGACGCTGGCCGCGGGAGCTACCTTAACCGCGACGGGCGTGTGCAGCTCGACGCTATCATCATGGACGGCGGAACCCTCGATTTCGGCGCAGTGGCAGCTGTGGAGCGCGTGCTGAACCCGGTGAGCCTGGCCCGCCTGGTGATGGAGCGGTGCGCGCATCGACTTGTCGTCGGTCCGGGTGCTGAGGCGTTGGCCGAGGCTCTAGGAATGGCGCTGTGCGATCCCGCAGAGCTGATGGGACAGTTGGACGGCGGTGGGTGGACGCCGCCGCCACCGATCGGGGCACACAGACGCGATGCACCGGTCGCAGCGCTGATGGGTGACACGGTCGGCGCCATCGCGCTAGATCGTGATGGCCACATCGCGGTGGCAACGTCGACCGGCGGCACGCCTGGCAAATGGCCCGGGAGGGTGGGGGACTCCCCGCTGGTCGGCTGTGGCGCATATGCCGATAATGCTGCCGGGGCTGCCGCCGCGACGGGCTCGGGGGAGTCTCTGATGCGGGTTGTGATCAGCAAGGCGGCAGTGGACCTGATGGCGACGGGCATGCCGGCCCAGGAAGCAGCGGATGCTGCGATCGCGCGGCTCTGGGGGCGTGTACGGGGGTATGGTGGGATCATCTCGATGGGAGCAGACGGGCGCATCGGCATCGCCCACAACACGCCGAATCTCGCCCACGCATACATCCGCGAAGGGCAGTCGCTGGTGTCGGGGACCGAGATCGCAAGTACGGATGCGCCGGGTCGGTCAGAGGGATTGCGGCACATCGTGACGTGGCTTGGGGGTCGCTGACGGCCGTCGGAACGGCTACGGCCGTCGATGGGAGGACCGATGGTTGAATTCTGCCCAAAGTGCGGGGCAATGCTGCCTGTCGGTACCGAGCGCTGCACGGCATGCGGCGCTCGCACCAAGCCTCGGGTCATGGATGAGCGCAGCGGATTCACCTGGGGTGACTTTGTCAGCTACAGTTTCGTGGGAATTCTCTTTGCGCTCGGGGCACTGCTGATACCCTTCGTGGTCTGCGCGATGCTATACGGAATCTACCTGCTGTTGGCTTCCGCACCTCCTGGATTCTGATGACCTGGTACCGACCGGCCCGCGGATTCCGTCTGCGGTCTATACACCGGGTCGGCCGAATCGTCGCGCCAGATCTTCGGTAGGTATCTCGACGATTGTTGGTCGCCCGTGGGGGCAGGTGCGCGGATTTCCGGTGCGTTCGAGGTCTTTGACCAGACGGTCCATCTCCTGCAAGGACAGCACCTGGCCGGCCTTGATGGCGGCCCGCTTGCA
The DNA here is from genome assembly GCA_025454475.1 of Anaerolineae bacterium. Lineage (GTDB taxonomy): Bacteria > Chloroflexota > Anaerolineae > B4-G1 > SLSP01 > PWVB01. Next base: position 25,275 of record JALOOJ010000034.1, on the reverse strand, counting down.
GATATGGCGGATCAGGCTCTCCTCCAGGTGACTCCGGATCGGCGAAGAGCTTTGCTGAACAGCCGCGATGTCGGCCAGCAGGTCGGCTGACGACACCATACCCAGCTCGGCTGGAAGAGCGCGTACCAGAAACGTGTTGGGTCCAAAAACCTCGGCCTCGACACCGACATCGCCAAGGGACGGCAGCAGCTCCTCCAGCCGGCCCGCCTCGTCGGCAGGCAATGTCACTATCTCCGGATCGAGGAGCGGCTGCCGCGCAAGAGTACCCGTTGCAGCGCCCGACACGAGGCGCTCATAGAGGACGCGCTCATGAGCGGCATGTTGATCGATGAGGTAGAGACCGTCGGGCCCTTCGGCGACGATAAACATCGTCGCGACTTGGCCAACGATCCGCAGCGGAGGTAGAAACTGGCCGCTGGTAGATTGGGGTCGCGAGCTAGGGGCGAGGCCGCCAGCGCTATTGGCGCCGACTAGCAACCCCGAGGCCTGCGGTGCCTCTCCGCGGGTGATGGGTGGGAAGGTAATGTGACCTTGGGATGGCTGGAGCGCAGCGAGTCTGGTTCGCGTGGAGGCGTCGCCGGCAGGCTCGACAGTCTCTCCCGCTGACCATGAGCTTGCCACAGGCGCCTCGTTCACCACGGTAGCGCGGACGGCCCGTTGCACTGCACGGAAGACCGTGTCGGCGTCGCGGAAACGGACTTCGGACTTGGCCGGATGGACGTTTACGTCGACGTCGCCAGGAGGTACCGTAACGAGAACGAAAGCCACAGGAAAGCGGTTCACGGGAAGAAGGGTGTGGTATGCCTGGATGATGGCGTAGGTGAGCCGCAGATCCTCCACCCAGCGACCGTTGATGAAGAGCGTGATGTAGCCCCGATTTGCGCGATGCACCGTGGTTGGCGCGACGAAGCCTCGGACTTCGATCGGCTGGTCGGCGGTGTAATCCTCTGGAACGGTCAGTAGGCTCGCGCCCAGGTCTGTCCCATAGATCGAAAGCAGCACTTCGCGCGGGTCGCCCGTTCCTGGGCTACGGAGGACCTCTCTGCCGTCGTGGACCGCCGTGAAGGCTACCGACGGATAGGCGATCGCATAGCGGGTGGTAAAGCTGTCGATGTGCCGTCGCTCGGTCTGAGCGGAGCGCATGAACTTCCGCCGAGCCGGAACGTTGTAGAACAGGTCTTCGACGATGAGCTCGGTGCCGGAGGGTCGGCCGACAGAGGTATGGGATACGATCTCGCCTCCCTCAATGCGCAGGCGAGTCCCGGCTGTCTCTGAGGTATGGCGGGTGACGCAAGTGGTGCGGCTGACGGAAGCGATGCTCGATAGCGCCTCGCCGCGGAAACCAAGCGTCGCAATCGCCTCGAGGTCATCCGCCGTCTCCAGTTTGCTGGTGGCGTGGCGGCGGAAGGCCAGAGCGACCTCAGCAGCCGGAATGCCGGTGCCGTTGTCATGAATGCGGATCAGCGTGGCGCCGCCGTCTTGAGTCTCAATGTCGATCCGGGTGCTGCCGGCGTCAAGGCTGTTTTCCAGCAGCTCCTTGACGACCGAAGCAGGCCGTTCGACCACCTCGCCAGCGGCGATCCGCGATGCGACGCTCTCTGGTAGCAGCCTTATTGGCATTCCTGGCCTCCGGAGTCGATTCTAGTGCAAAGGGAGTCATCGGCAAGAGCAGTACGGCTAGCGCAGCCAGTTTGACTGTTGGTCGGTATGCACTACGATACCGGCAGCCTAGGATGAGAGGTGGTCTTGGAGAAGCAGCACGCGCGGATAACTTTCGATGACTGGCTCCGTGCTCGGGCCGCAGTCATCATTCACCCCCTCGCCCGGTGGCTTGGCGAGCGGCGCCTGCACCCCAACACGATCACGATACTGGGATTCGTGTTGACTGCGGGTGCATCGGTCATCATCGGTTCGGGGCGGCTCCGTTTGGGAGCCGTGGCGATGCTCGTCGCCTCGGCGACCGATGCTCTGGATGGGACACTGGCGCGCCTCACCTCGCAGCAGAGCCGTTTTGGTGCATTTCTGGACTCTACCCTCGACCGTCTGTCGGAGGGTGCTGTGCTCATTGGTCTGCTGACCTGGTTCGTCGGCCAGCGGCTCGCCGGTGCCGCGATCCTAACCGCAGTCGCGTTGCTCGGCTCTGTGATGGTCAGTTATACGCGGGCGCGTGCTGAAGGTCTGGGATACACTTGTAAGGTGGGCATTCTCACCCGGCCGATGCGCGTGATCCTTCTGGGTGTTGGGATGCTGTCCCCGTGGCTCGTCCCAACTCTGGTGATCCTCGCGGTTCTGACCTGGGCTACCTCTGTCCAGCGGATCGTTCACGTCTACCGCGAGTCGAGGCTCAACCCCTAGGTCTTCCCTTGGTGCGCAACGCCCGTCTCGAGCGCCTTGCCAGCGAGGGCCTGAAGCCTCTAGCCTTCGGGCTCCTGTTGCTGCCGGCACTGCTTCCCCTGCTGCGGGGCGACGCGTTGCCCTGCACGCATGACAACATGTTTCACGGCTACCGCATCGTCGCGATGCGCGACATGCTGAGGCATGGTTGGCTCTTCTCACGCTGGGTGCCCAACCTGGCGCTTGGCTATGGCTATCCGTTCTTCAACTACCGAGAGCCGCTGCCCTACTTAGCCGGCGAGGTGCTTCATGTTCTGGGGCTGCCCGTGCCCCTCGTCTTGGGCCTGCTGTACGCCGGAAGCCTCGTCGGCGCCGCCTGGGGCGCCTATGTGCTGGCGCGCGATCTCTTTGGCGAGCGCGCGGCGTGGATCGCCGGCGTCGCCTACGGCTTGAGCCCATATCTGCTCATGGATGCGTTGCGCCGCGGCAATATGCCCGAGTCAGTGGGCCTGGCGCTTGTGCCCTGGCTGTTCGTCACAACCCGACGAGTCATCTTGCGCCGGCAGCGTTCGGATGTAGCCGCCACCGTGCTGTTGCTCGTGACGCTCTTCCTTAGCCACAACATATCGTCGCTCCTGCTGGCGCCCTTTCTGGGAGCCTATGTACTGCTCTTGTCCTGGGAGCACCGGGATCGCGGGGGTTGGCCGTTTGCCCTCGCCGCTGTGGGGCTGGCAGTGTTGCTGACCGCATGGTTCTGGCTTCCGGCACTAACCGAGCAGGGCTTCGCTCAGCTTCACCTCTCGCGTACCACACGTAACAACGACTTTCGCTACAACTTCGTGGGCTGGCGTGAGATGCTGCTAACCCTCCCTGCGGCCTACGATTCCAGCTACCTCAATCCGCCTATGCGCATCGCTGTGGGGTTCGGGCAGGCGGTGCTCGGCGCTTTGGGCGCTGTCGCCGGCCTGATGGGTCGGCGACAGCGCGATCAACGCACGCTCGTTGCACTCCTCACGCTCTTCGCAGTGGGCTACCTATGGATGGCATCGCGAGACGCGCTGGGATTGTGGGAGCGGCTGGATGTCCTGTCCTTCGTGCAGTTCCCTTGGCGCCTGGTCGGGCGCGCCCTGTTACCGATCTGCCTACTAGCTGGGCTCGCGGTCGAGACGGCACTGACCCGGGTCGAGTCAGCAATGCGTGGGCACGCCGCGTGGGTCCCGGCTGGGGTGGTCTGCGTCGTCGTGACGGCCCTCGTGCTGCTTGCCTGGCCGGAGACCTACCCGCCCAAGGGTATGTGCCCTTCGACTCAGTACCCGGACATGGCCGAGTTGTACGCCCGAGAGTCGGAGGGCTGGCTGGGAATGGACCCGGAGAGCAGCTACTTTCCGGTGTGGGTCGAGGAGCACCCGCAGGACTTGGCGCTGGCCACGGCGTTCGCTGAGGGCGCATTGCCCGAGCGCTTTGACGTGAGCGTCCTGCCGCCTGGGGGGGCGGTGCTCTCTGCCCAGTACCGCCCGCTGAGGGCGCGGCTGGTCGTGCGAGCGCCAGAGAGCTTCGAGGCACGGTGGCTGGGGCTGTACTTCCCGGGTTGGTCGGTCCGCATCGATGGCTCGATCGTGGCAGTGACGCCTGAGGCCGGCACGGGCCTCCTGACGTTTCCAGTTGCCGCCGGCGATCACGAGATCGAGGTAGCCTTTGGCACGACGGCGCTTCGGCGACTTGGCGCTGTCCTGGTCGCGGTCGGCCTCGCGCTATCAGTCCCATTGGCTGCCGCAGTGCTGCGCTGGCCCCGTCCGGTACGGGATCCGGCTCACGGTGCGGCAGGAGCACCCTTGTCGGGCCGGAACGCAGCTGCCCTACGCCATATGCCAATGGCGCTGTTGGGCCTTGCCGCGGTGCTGGCGGGCCTGCGCTTCGCGGTTGTGGATCAGATCGAGACGCCAATCCGGCGAACCAGCTTGCCTGCATTGTCGACGCCGGTCGACGCAGCCTTCGCGGGTGGGCTAAGTCTGGTTGGCCTCACGCAAGGGACGGCCCTGCTACCTGCCGACGCTGAGCTCTCCGTTGATCTCCTCTGGCAGGCCAGGGCGTCGATGAACACCAACTACGGCATGACGGTGCTCCTGCGGGGCGCCGATGGCGCCATCTGGAGCCCGGCGGGGACAGCACGCCCACGCGGGTACGAGGCGCCTATTCCGACGCGGGGTTGGGCACCGGGCCAATATGCGTACGACCCCCACCTGGTGACGGTGCTGCCGGGCACGCCGCCGGGGTACTACGACATCGTTGTCACGGCTTTCGATGCGGAGACGCTTGTCGCGGATTCGGTGCTGGGGACCAACGGATACCCGGCAGGGCCGGACCTCATCGTCGGTTCGGTTCGAGTCATCGCTCCCAGAACCATACCGAGCCTTGTCGCGCTTGGAGTTCCGGCGGGAAGTCGCGTCGCCACCTGCGGGTCGATGGGGCTTTGGACGATGACGGCGGATCGGGCAAGCAGTGCTCCAGGCAACATCGTCGCAACTCGGTGGGTATGGGAGGCTCTTGCAGCGCCTGAGACGGATGCCGAGGCCCTCCTGACATTGCTAGATCCCGATGGCCAGGAGAGACGATCCTGGTCGCTGGCCCCCGCCACGGCCTGGTGGCCCACGGGCGATTGGGCGATGGGGGAGCGCTGGGTCGGTCGTCACGTCGTGCGCCTTCCCGGTGACCTCGACGGCGGAGTATACCAGCTTGTGGGAAGCCTATCCGGCTGTCCACACCTGGCGCAGGTGGCGCTAACGGTCGAGGCTCCGGACCGACAATGGTCCTTACCGGGTAGTTACGACCCGGTCTCCGTCGGGTTTGGCGTGGGCGGGACCACAGGGAACCTGGGTATCATCGAGCTGGCAGGCGTGGTGTTGCCGGCTGCGCAGGCGACCGCAGGTCAGCGCCTCGATGTTGGCCTCGCGTGGCGGGCCTTGGCTCCGATGGATGTGGCTTACCGCGTCTATCTGCACCTCCTTGGCCCAGATGGGGCCTTGGTCGACCAGGACGATGGTGAGCCCATGGCGTGGTCACGCCCAACGACTGGATGGGCTGTGGGCGAGGTCGTGGCGGAGACGCGCCACGTGACGGTTCCGGAGGGTGCAGCGGCGGGCGACTACACGTTGAGGGTGGGGCTCTATGAAGTCGGCGGCTCGCGACTGAAGGTCGCGGAGGGTGACGATGGCGAGATTCTCACGATCGTCTCGGTCCGCTGACGGCCGTCGGAACGGCTTTGCGGTCGTTGTGCTCGCGGTGGCGCTCCTGCCGGTGCTTGAGCCACTGCTCAGCACCGACTTGACGTGCGGCTACGACAACGTCTTCCACCTGTACCGAGCGGTTCAGATCGATCGTCTATGGACCGACGGCATCCTATACAGCCGATGGGCGCCCGACATGGCTCTGGGCTACGGGTTTCCCCTCTTCGTGTTCACATCGTTCTTTCCTGCCGCGCTGGTCGCGGTGTTCCACAGGATGGGCACAGCTTGGCCAGTGGCGCTCAACGCGGTCTTTGGACTGGGCGTGGTTCTTGGCGGGCTGTTCACCTACCTACTCGGACGTGACCTTTTCGGTAGAACGCCGGACCGTCGGACGAATCTCGCCCACGGCGCAGGCCTGGTGGCGGCGATCGCCTACGTGTATGCGCCCTTCCAGGCCTATGATGTGCTGTTTCGCGGAAGTTTGTGGGAGTCCTTCGCTTGGGCGTTCCCTCCGCTGGTCCTTCTGGGAGTGCAGCGCTATGCGGTGGACGGAGAGCGGCGGTTTCTGACCATCGGCGTTGGCGCCCTGGCGGCGATGATCCTGAGCCACCACCTCTTCGCGTTCCTCTTTGCCCCCGTCTTTGGGCTCTGGGTACTGACCTTTGCCCTCGTTCGCCGCGATTGGGGCATCCTGGGGCGAGGCGCGACTCTGGGCGCGCTTGGCCTTGGTGTGACCGCGTTTTTCTGGCTCCCGGCGTTGGCTGAGCGCTCGCTGGTGCAGACGGAGCGCCTCCTTGGCTCGTGGGTTTTCGACTACCGGTACAACTTCCTGCAGCTTGGCCACCTCGCGGCGCTGCCACGCCGAGCAGATCCGGCCTTAGTGAATGACTGGCCGGTCAAGGCGCTCGGCCTGGTGCCGCTGGTGGTGGGTGCAGTGCCGTTTGGCGGATGGCGCCGCGCGTCGCGGGAGCGGCGTGCGGTCGTCGTCGTGCTGTGGGTTCTGGTGCTGGGTACGTCCTGGTTGGCGCTGCCCGAATCGATCTGGGTGTGGGATCACGCGCCATTGTTGGAGTACGTGCAGTTCCCCTGGCGATACCTGGGCCCGGCCGCCTTCTGCCTGTCGCTTCTGGCAGGCGCTGCTGCGCAGACGATGGTTGAAATCTCAGCTGAGCGTGCTCCGCGCCTCGGCGATGGCGCTATAGCCCTGTTCGCGTTGGCCCTGATGCTCGCGGCTCTAGGCTGGCTCTATCCACGACACTGCTCAGCGCCCGGGGATCTCACGGTGAGCGGCATGATCGGGTGGGAGCGCGCCACGGATACGCTGGGCACGACAGCCAAGGGTGAGTACCTTCCGGTTTGGGTCGAGCGTATGCCGCCCGAGCCGCTCGGAAGCGTGGGGCCCAATGGCGCGTACCAGGCGGGTCCTCCCGTCGAGCGACTACGAGCGATGGATCTTCCAGAAGGGGGGCGGCTTCTCGACGCCGACTATGGCGCTCAGAGCGCGACCATCGTGCTTGAGACACCATCAGCCTTCCAGGCGCGATACCTGGCCTTCTACTATCCGGGCTGGCACGTCGCCATCGATGGCAAGCCTGTGCCGGTCACGCCAGAGGAGCGGACGGGATTCCTGACGTTCCCGGTGCCTCAAGGTCGGCATACCGTCGATATCGGCTTTGGTGAGACGCGCCTGCGCGTCGGGGCAGACCTGATATCCGCCGTGACGCTCGTCGTGGGCATCGTCCTCGCCGTGGTGGGGCCCGGACGTCACGTGGTGCGCCCACAGCCGAATGACGGCGCCGTCTGGAGAGGCGCTGTGCCGGCTCTGGGCGTAGCCCTGGCTGTCATCGCCGCCAAACCGATCGTCGATCGCTATGGCTTGCTGTGGCGTAGCTCACGACTGGCTGAGGACGGTACGCTAGCAACACTCCCTGCGTCCGAGTATGCGAACTTCGGCGGACGCGCGCAGCTCTTGGGGCTGACTCCGCTACCTGGAGGCTTCCGTGCTGATGAGAGCCCGCTCCTGACACTGTACTGGCGGGCGCTTGACCCAGGGAGTGCGGAGTGGCGCGTCGGGCTGGCGCTGGTTGGCGCGGATGGATCGCGGTTCAACGCTGGACTCCGTCCGGCGCGATGGAGCCGTGAACCGGGGCCGTTGTGGGAGTGGCCCTCGGCCAGCTACGCGCGGATGGATTACGAAGTCGATGTGCCGGTCGGTCTGCCGCCGGGTGCCTATGGCGTTGAGCTGTCACTGTTCGATCGTGGTACGGGAGTGCCGGCGTCAGTGCTGGACAGCGCCGGAAACCCACTCGGTCCGACGCTGGCCATCGCTCCAGTCGTGGTTCGGCGTCCTGATGAAGCTGCATCGCTTGGTGCGCTGGGGGTGAGGGCAGATGCACAACTGATGCCGTGCGGCGCCGTAGGTCTCTGGACGGTATCGCTCGATCGGGATGCTGCTGCACCCGGCGACGCGTTGGCGGTGCGAATGGTCTGGGAAGCGCTAACGGCGCCGGCCACCGATCTGGAGGCGGTACTGACCCTGCTTGATCAACGATCAGTCGTCCAACAGAACTGGTCTGTGGATCTGGTGGCGCCTTGGTGGCAGACGAGCAACTGGAGGACGGGAGATAGATGGGTCGGCCGTGCCCAGGTTAGGCTCCCGGGAGGTCTCGAGACGGGCACCTATAGCATAGTCCTGTCAGCGGAGGACTGCACCTTCGTGCTCCAGAGCCTCAAGGTAGTGGCGCCTGATCGGCTCTGGCAGGTGCCCCAGGCGTTCACGCCGACCGACGCGGTGTTGGGCGGCGTCGTGCGGCTCGCGGGGACCAGTCCGATCCCGGGAGTCACTCCCGCCGGTGAGCCGCTCGTTATAGAGTTGGCATGGGAGGGGCTTGCGGAGATGACGACCTCCTACCGCGTCTTCGTGCACCTGGTCGATGCGGGGGGCCGCATCCTGGCGCAGAGTGATGGTGAGCCGGTGGGGTGGACCCGTCCGACGACTGGGTGGTCGGTAGGCGAGGTGGTCGTCGACCGACGCACTCTAGAGGTGCCCCCGGGTACCTCGGCTGACGCTGAGTTGCGCGTGGGCATGTATGATCCGACGGGGCAGCGGTTGGTCGGAGTCTCAGGGGCCGACTTCGCAGTTCTGGGGTTGGTCAAAATACGGTGAACGATGGCAACGTAGGATGGGCCTTCTGCCCCCTCGAGACGCGGCAACCATTGTCTCCCTCAAGATCCGAATCCGCGACAGGGCGCGCCCGACCGGACCCAGCCGGCTGCAGCGCGCCTCAATCCACAGGGGCTGGATAGCCCAGATCAGCGGCTGTGATGCGTGCCGCATCGGCATCGCGTGGGCGACCGACAGCCTCCAGCGCTCGGGCTCGCCAGAAGTGCGCCTCAGCCAGATCCGGCGCAAGCGTGACGGCGTCGTCCAGGGCATTCAGCGCTTCCTCGACGTTGCCGCGGAGCAGGTGAGACGCGCCGAGGAGCATCTTCGCTTCGCCATCGTCCGGGCTGAGCCGAACGCTCAGCTCCACGGCGGTGACGGCCGCACTGGCGTCGGCGAGGCGTCGGCTGAGGTAGACACGCGCTACGGCCTTCGCGATCTCTGCATCGGTCGGTGCCCGCTCAAGCGCTGCGTTGGCCCAACGCTCGATCTCATCGTAGCGACTCATCTGTGCCTTGAGTTCCGCGACCGCAAGGCACGGCGCCGGGTTCTCAGGGTCGAGCGCGTGTGCCTTGAGCAGCGCGACGCGGGCCTGGTCAAGCGACCCCGCGGCCAGCATGTGCTTGCCCAACAACAGCCACGCCTGGGGAAGCTCGGGATCGAGTTCGACGGCACGGTTCAGGGCCCGTTCGGCCTCGGCCTGCAGTCCGAGCCGGGCGTAGCCCTCCCCGAGCCAGGCGTGAATCTCGGCGTCCTCGGGCGACGATGTAGCAGCCCGCGCAAGAAGGCAAGCGGCAAGCTCCCAACAGCCTCGCCGCACGAGCCGCAAGCCGATCGTTCGATCGCAGTCTTGTCCACACGGCAGTATGCCTTCCACGAGCGGAGGATCGAGACCAGCAAGGCGCGCAGTGTCGACGCTCAGAATGGCGTATGTCGTCGCCAGGGCCGCGTCAGCAGGCCGAGCGGCGGTCGCCTGTCGCGCGGTGACGAGGGCCTCGTCGCAAGCTCCCAGGTGTAGCTGCGCCTGTGTCAGGGCTGTGAGGGCCTCCAGATCGGTGGGATCGGCGGCGAGCTGTGCATCAGCTGTGGTCAGCACCTGCGCCCAGTCTCCAGCCATAGCGAGAAACCTCAGGCGGAGTGGAGCGGTCTGTGCCACGGCGGCGCCTTGTTCCATCGCGGTGCCAAGCGCAGCGAGACCGGCGTCAGGGCGCTTCCATACGTCATAGAGATCGGCCAGCCCCAATGCCGTACGGTGATCGCCAGGATCGGCCTCGAGGGCTTGACGCAGGATGTCCTCAGCCGCCGTATACGACCGCGCCGCGGCAAGCGCACCGGCCTTCTGAAGCGCTGAGTCGGTAGCCGACAGCGTGGGTACAGGGCGCTCCCGGCAGCTTCCGAGCAGGGTAACGCCAAGCGCCAGCACGAGTGTGGCGATGAGACGGGCGGATATACCACGTACGGGTGGCGCTTCGCGACTGCAGTTGTGCCGGGTGCAAGCCACGGCCGACTCAGTGTTGGCGAGTGATCATAGGTAGATAGGCCGTGCCCACGACGGGCCTTAGCCCCATAAGGATCGACACGTTCGCTGGCTCAGGCCCTGAGGTGACCGGGAATGCGTGCGGGGCCACGATGTAGTCTGCCAGGTGCGCTGCCAGGACATGCAATCCCTCGTTGACGGTCCGCGTGACGCGCCATGTCGGGCCTACGGTCTGTGCGACGGTGGCGCCGTCGCTGCCCCGCCAGGTCAGTGTGGCCGTTGTGGCGGCGGCCTCGCCGGAACCCCAGAGTCCATCGCGATTCCCGTCAAGGAACGCTGTCACCGAAAGGCCAACCGTACGAGTGACCCACACTGTCGTCGCAACCTCAGCGGTTGGTGGCCACGCCTCCCAGTTGCCCGCATTGTCGCGCACGCGGGCGCGGTAGTACCACCTGCCTGCGGCGGGCACGGAATCGACGGTCGTAGTCGTGCCGCGCGTCTGGGTCAGGCCGGCGACTAGGATCCAGGGCCCATCTGCGGCACTGGCTCGCTCGACCTCGGCGTACCAGTAGCCTGTCCCCCCATCGAAGGTGTTCCACGTCAGCGTTACCGCTGCACCATAGTGAGGGTCAGGAAGCGGGCGGAGCGAGGACGGTGGGGGCATCGTGTCGTCCTGGATGAGCAGGATGGGTGGTCCTCCGACGAGGTAAGCGCCGTCAAGGCCGGTGTTTGCGGTCGCGGCTGCCAGCGTCACCGTGTAGCGGTCGTCAGCGGCTGGGATTGCTGACGTGATGCCGCGATGCGTCACAATAGTGGCTTGCGGCAGAAACGCCGGGTGTCCGTAGGTGATGGTCGTATCCGTGGTGTTCCACAGCACGTCGATTCGCCCGCGGGGGGTGCCCCAGAAGGTGATCCGTCGGACGCCGGCGTTTTGGAACGGACCAGTCACCTGGTTCTCGCCGAAGAGGTATGTTGCGACAGTCTGGAAGGCCGGATACGCAGGGCGGTAAGAGAGAGGTAATCCGTTGCGTATCAGGCCGAAGTACTCGGACATATCCGCGTCGTGGGTGCGGAAGAACACGAACTTCTGGATGCCGATTGCCCGAGACTCGGCAAATGCCTGCATCACGTAGGCAGAAGCCTCCTCAGCGGTGACGCGGTTGAGCGTGTCGGCAAGGGGTCCGCTCGGCGACTCATCCCAAAGGGGGGCGCCGGTTTCCGTGAGCCAGACGGGATGGGCACCGACGCGCGTGCTCATCTGTGCCTGGATTTCGGCAGCCACGGGACCGATCTGATAGACATTCGAGTAGAGGTGTAGCGACATCGCGTCGAAGCAGTAGTTACTGGTGGCACAGTCCGGCATCGTTTTGAGCGTATCCAGCACGGCGACATAGTACCCGGGGTTCGCCCAGTAGGCCAAGCCCGCAAACAGCACAGTGGCCGTTGGATCGGCGGCTTTGGCGGCCTGGTAGCCCACGCGCAGGAGCTGCGCGTAGTCCGCGATGGAGCCGCGCCAGAACCACGAGTACATATCGGGCTCGTTCCACATCTCCCAGACGTGAACACCGCGTGTGCTGTAGTGTGACACAGTATCGTGGACAAAGGTGCCCCAGAGGTTTCCGGGATCATCCCACGGAAGATAGAGCCCCTTTGGGGGGCACTTCCAGGTCTCGTCGTCCAGGGCTGTGTCGGCATAGGGTGCTGGGCGCCCCACGAGCTGCGAAGGGAGCACGTAAGACTGCGCAGCGAGCGAGCACCTGCTCGTATCGGCTGCCCAACTCGGCGTCTTCATCAAGATGCCGATCACTTCGAGGCCTGCCGCGCTCTGCCTGGCCACCAACGCGTCATAGGGCGCCCAGTTCCCGTACTGGAGTACCGGCCAGCTGAAGTCGACTCGATCCCAACGCGACCCGGCGCTGTAGGCGATGGGGCCGAGGTAGGTGCCGCTGATATCGTAGTTAGCGTAGGACGTGCCGAGGTGTCCTCCAGTAGTCGTCACCGGCGGCAGGGGAACAACGGTCTCAGCTTGCGTTGGCACGGCGACGCCAAGCGCGGCTAGCGTCAACGCGAGGCCGACCGCCGCCGGCAGGAGGAGCCGGTAGACTCGATGCGGCGTTAGTGGGTTCGCCATGTGTCGGTTCCTTTCATACGGCATTCTACCATGGGTTGCAGTTTCGGGTGTGGTGCCTAGAATAACGGCGACGGGACAGAGCCTCTCCGGCCGTTGGATGATGAGGGGAGTGACAATGCGTGTGCTCGTGGTAGATCCGAACGTGGGGTTCGCGGCGCTGCTCGAGGTCGAGCTGGAACGGCTTGGTCACGAGGTGGTGGTGTGTTCTGAGGGCTATGGCGCCTACCAGGCGGCGCGGATCTCAGCGCCGGCGCTCGCGCTCCTCGACGTTGGGCTTCAGGATCCGGACGCGCTGTCACTCGCGCGGTCACTGCGCCTCTTGGGTCCTGAGATGCGCCTGATGCTTGTCGTGGCTGCGGGTGAGGACGCGGAACTTGGCGATCCCTCCGTATCAATCCAGGGTGTTCTGCCAAGGCCCTTCTTCCTGCCGGAGCTGCCCGAGCGCATCGAGGCGGTGATGGCGACACCCGTTGAGCAGATCCCCGCTATGTCGTCGGGCTCCCCCGGGGTCACTGATGAGCGGGATGTCCAGCCACTGGACCACGTGGCTCGAGATGAAGATGCGGGGCAAGGCGGCTCGCCACCAGGTGAGTCTCAGTCTGGCGATCCAGGTGATTCGCGGGAGGCCCGGCAGGTGGCCGAGGCGCGCGGACTGTCGCGGCGTGCGTTTCGCCTGCACCAGGGCGCGATCGAGTCGCTGATGGCTGAGCTGGGCAGGGATGTGGGCGCAGCCGGTGTGCTCCTGACGACTATGAACAGCCTTCTGACGGTCGTCGGGACGCTTGATGAGGCAGAGATCGACGCGATCTCGCGGGCGGTGCTTCAGGGGCGCCAGACCTCGGCGGAGGTCGCGCACATCCTCGGACTCGAGCAGGTGCGCTTTGAGCAGAGCACCGCAGGGGACAGCCACATGCTCTATGCACTTGGCGTACACGACGCCACCCTGGCGCTGATGGTGAGAGGCGAGGCCCAGCTCGGTCTTCTTCGTCATCGCGCTCGTAACGCTGCTGAGCGGATCGCGGCTCTGTGCGTCCCTGGCGAATAGGTCACCGAGCCGTGCGCCTCTTTGTGGTCGTTGCACTGGTGATGCTGCTGGTTGGGACCTATCTGCTCTCTGAGCAGATGCTCGTCTGGGACGCCGCGCTCTACGTGTTCGTCGCGCTGTTGGCTCTATGGACCGTGGCCGCTCGGCGTGAGGTAATGCTGCTCAGAGCGAGGGCGTGGCTGCGAGGAGCTGAGCCGCCTTCGGTGGATGCAGCGCTGCGGGTGAGTGCCCTGGCACTGTCCGCGCTCGTAGCCTTGGCCGCGCGGGAGCGCCCTGCCACCGATAGCTTCGGCTGGCTCCTGGCGCTGTGGGTCCTTGCAGTCCTGCTGTTCGTGCTTACGTTGGTGTGGCCGGCGCTGCGTACCAGGGCGACGTGTAGTCCACTGTCTGGGGTTGAGCTGTGGTGCCTCGCCGCGCTGATGGTCGCTGCGCTCCTGGTGCGCGGTGCTGCAGTCGGGCGGATTCCTGCGAACCTTGGTGGCGATGAGGGCACCCAGTTGGCGGCCGCACTGGAGCTAGTCGAGTCACCGCTGGGTAACCCATTCGCGACGAGTTGGTACTCAGTACCCACGATGTCGTTTCTGGCGTATGGCGCTGCCATGCGACTGTTCGGAGCGACCGTGGTCGGAGGTCGGATGCTCTCGGTGCTTCTCGGAACTGCCTCGATCCTGTCGACCTTCATGCTGGCTCGAACGATATCGGGGCGGTTCACGGGATGGGCGGCGGCTGCCATTCTGGCCTTCTCACCCTACCACATTCACTTCAGCCGGCTGGCATCGAATCAGATAGCGGACCCTCTAGTTGGGACGCTGGCTCTGTGGCTAGTCTGGCGAGCTATGGCTGGCGAGGACACCACTGACCCAAGACGACAGGTGCGGACACGTTGGGCCAGTCGGGGCTGGAGGGGAGTTAGGGGTTCGGACGCTCTATGGGGTCTTGCGGGAATGGTGGCTGGTCTGGGCTGGTATGTCTACTTCGGTGCGCGCTGGGTGACAGCCCTTATCGTCCTCGTCGTGGCCTGGCGGGCTCTGGCCGATCGGACGCTGCTGCAGCGCCATTGGCGTGGGCTCCTGCTTTGCGGTGCAGGCTGGGCAGTCGTGACGCTGCCGCTATGGGGATGGTACTCCACCCATCCGACTGCGCTCTATGAGCGCTACAGCGCCGTCGGTGTTTTTGCGTCCGGGTGGATGGACCGCGAGCGACTGCTCACTGGACGTTCAGTGGCTTCGCTCATGGTGCAGCAGGTGTGGCGCTCAGTGACGGCGTTCCACCTGACGCGCGATCCTACGTTCTGGTACCGGCCCAACCGGCCGTTCGTTGACTTCGTCACCGGGGCGTTTGTACTCCTTGGCCTTGTCAGCTCACTGAGGCGGGCGCGATGGCCGTCGCGAGCCCTGGCGCACCTCTGGTTCTGGCCGACGGTTGTTGTGGCATGGGTACTTACGGAGAATCCTCCAAGCAGTCAGCGCGGCTTGCTGCTCCTGCCTCCTGTGGCGCTGTTCTCCGCGTGGGGTATCGAAGCCGCGCTCGAGCTGCTTTCGCTGCCTCGCCGAACCCACTTCGCCATCGCTGCGCTCCTGTTGGGTCTGGTGGCTGTGGCAAACGGGACGTTCTACTTCGCCGTCTACTCGCCTAGCGAGGTCTACGGCAATCCCTCGGCACAGGCAGCCACCCGGTTCGCTGCGTACATGCAGGCCAATCCCGAACCCATTTGTGAGGCTGGTGAGCGTGCTAAGTGCGAAGGCCAGGTCTACTTCCTTGGACCGCCGTGGCTTTACTGGCGCTTTGGGTCATTGGCATTCCTCCTGCGCGGCTATCCTGGCATTGACGTCGCTCAGGGTGAGTTGCCGACCGGGGTAGGGGCTCCGGCGCGCTTCGTCGTAGTGCCGGAGCGGTCTGAGCAGATGACCGACATTCGCTCGCTATGGCCGGGTGGCGTCGAGACTGAGCTCTATGCGCCCGATGGGCGCCTGCTGATGTGGCTGTACGACTGGACCGGGACCGACTAGCGCACAGGCCGTTCACAGACCGGTCCGCGAGGTAGAACAGCCGCTCAGCATTAGCACCCGCACTGACAGCCCCGCTGCGCGTGTTCTTGACAATGGGTCTCGCCGCGCTATAATGCTTGAGTGGGTGCCGTGGGGCTCTCGCAACTCCTAGCCGGCGACACGCCCGGGAGCACGAAAGGGGTGAGTGTTTTGACGTTTGTGACAGCAGATGACAATGAGTCGTTTGACTCATTGCTGAGGCGGTTCAAGAAGAAGGTGCAGCGGGATCGCATTCTGTCGGAGATCCGTAAGCGACGGTATTTCGAGCAACCGAGCATCGTTCGTAAGCGCAAGCGAGCGGCGAAATTGCGGAAGAGTCGGCGTACCACGGCGAAGGACCATCGCCGGCAGTACTAGTGCGGTCCAGGCGGGAAGGTGAGATGGGTCTAGAGGAGCAGCTCCACGAGGATCTGAGGTCCGCGATGCGTGCACAGGACGCGCCGCGCAAATCGGCGATCCGCATGGTGCTGGCCTCAATTCAGCTCTCTCTTGTTGACAAGCCCGATGGCCTGAGCGATGGTGAAGTCCTGGAACTCATACGCAGAGAGGTCAAGCGTCGTGAGGAAGCCGTGGAGTTGATGCAAAGCGCTGGGCGCCACGACCTCATCTCCGGCGAACTGATCGAACTCGATATTCTGAAGGGATATCTCCCGACGCAGTTGGGCGAAGCCGAGATCCGTGTGGCTGCCCAGGCCGTGATCGACCAGCTTGGCGCCAGTTCGCTGCGGGATATGGGACGCGTAATGGGTGCGCTCATGCCGCAGGTTACCGGGCGAGCAGATGGACGGCTGGTCAACCAGGTCGTTCGCGACCTGCTCTCCGCCTGAAGCCTGCGCATGTCTAGTCGAATGAAGGAGGGGCTCCTGTCGGGAGCCCCTCTTGCTCGTATGTAGGGCCGGAACAGGGCGAGATGGCACTTTCGGGCAGGTCAAGAAGCGGTGAGTCCAAGTGGGGTTGGCGCCTGCGCCAGGTCCTGTTCTGGCTCTGGTTGGTGGGTGTCACCTCGCTCGTGCTCGTCTACTCGGTTCCGGAGGGCTACGATCTGGCGGTAGGCGATGTCGCTGCGCAGAATGTCGTGGCGCCGCGAGAGCTATCATATGTCAGCGAGATCCTGAGTCGCCAGGCCCAGGAAGACGCGGCGCGGCGGGTTACCCCCCGATATACGTCGCCCAACCCAATGGTGGCGCGCGAGCAGTACAACCGTGCTCGGGCAGTGCTCTCCTTCCTGCGCGCGGTTCGCGCCGATGCCCTGGGCGCCGATGTGCAGCGAAGCCACTACGTATGGGCGGTTCCCGAGCTCTCAGACCTACCGGAAGACACAGTACTCACTACACTCAGACTGCCCGACGCCAGTTGGAGCCGGGTGCAGTTGGAGTTCCTCGATCTCCTTGATCAGGTTATGCGCCAGGATGAGATCCGCGAGTCGGAGCTGGTCTTGATCCGGCAGCGTATTCCAACGCTCATTCCGTTGGATCTGGCCCAAGACGAAGCGGAGGTGCTTGAGGGATTGGTGTCGCGCTTTGTGCGGCCAAACGTGTACTACGACGAGGCGGCGACGATTGCTGCAACAGAGGCGGCGCGCCAGGCGGTGGTACCAGCCGTGAGGCAGTTTCGGAGTGGTGAGGTGGTCGTGCGTGAGGGCACGGTGGTATCGGCGCTTGACCTGGAGGCGCTCACCCAGTTTGGCCTTACAACCGCCAGCGATGAAGGGCCTGGAGTCGGGGTGGCAGTGCTGTTGGCAGCGGTGTGCGTGGCAGCCGGGGGCCTTTTCGTGCACCACCTGCGCCCGGAAGCCCTCGACGGAGGCAAGGCCGAGGCACTCATCGTCCTGGTGCTCACCGTTTTCGTGGGGCTCGCTTGGATGCTGCTGCGCTCGGGCGAACTCGTGCCCTATCTGTACCCTGGCGCAGCTGTGGGTCTGCTCGTGGCGACGACGGCTGGTCCAGTGCCCGCCATTGGTAGTGTCTTTCTGCTGTCGGTCATCAGTGGTTGGATCGGGGCCCACTCGTTGGCCTCCGCGCTGATGGTTGCCTTGGGCGGGTTAATGGCGGTGCTGGCATTGCCGCGGTACGAGCAAACAGGTCCGCTGTTTCGGTCGGGGCTTATCAGCGGGGTCGTCCAGGCGCTCGTGGTCTTTGTGTTCTCGGTGGACGAGCTCACGGTGACGCCGTTTCTCCTGCTCGTAAAGCTCGGGATATCGGTACTTGGCGGAGTGATCGCTGGCGGTCTCGCCGTGGGTGGGCTCTTTGTGCTCACGCCGATGTTCGATCTGACCACCACTTTCCGGCTGACGGAGTTGGCGCGCCCCAACCATCCACTGCTGCAGCGGCTGCTGCGCGAGGCGCCGGCGACGTTCAACCACGTGATGATGGTCACCAGCCTCGCAGAGCAGGCAGCGGAGCGCATCGGCGCCAACGCGCTGCTTACGCGGGTGGGAGCCTACTACCACGATGTGGGCAAGCTAGCGCGCCCTTACTTTTTCGTGGAGAACCAGCAGGGAATGAGCAATCCGCACGATCGGTTGGACCCGTACACCAGCCTGGATGTGCTGGCCGGCCACGTGCGCGATGGGCTGAAACTGGCTGAGCAACACCATCTTCCGGCAAGGGTTCGCGCTTTCATCCCAGAGCACCACGGAACGACGCGCGTCAGCTTCCTTTACCAGAAGGCTGTCGAGGCCGCCGGCGGCGAGGCGGATCTTGTCGATGAAGCCCAGTTCCGGTACCCCGGACCCGCACCGCAGAGCATCGAGACACTGCTGGTCATGTTGGCCGACGGCGCAGAGGCCGCGACACGGGCGCGGCGGCCCAGCACCGAGGAGGAGTTTGAGGCCGTCGTTGACTTCATCTTCGACCAGCGAATGCGCGACGGGCAGCTCAACGAGGCGCCGATCACAATGGCGCAGCTCCACACTGTGCGTCAGACGTACGTGAGCCTCCTGCGAGGCGCCATTCACCCGCGTATCCAGTATCCTGAGCCAAAGAAACCAGTCACGCCTGCGCAGCTTGCGTCCGACGGTATTTCCCCGGTCGACGAAGAGACGGAGCCCCGCTTGGTGCAGGACGAGGACGTTGCTGAGGCTGGTGATATCGCGATGGACGCCGTGGCCGGCGACGGAGGCGGTGCGGGCAGCGTGGCCCGCGCTGCGGGGCATCTGCAATCTGAGGTTCTGGATGTCGATTACACTGGTCCGGAGGCAGCATTCAGCGCGGTAGCTGACCCTCTGGGCCTCAGCTTCATAGCCGATACAGAAAGACTGGACCATGAGCAAAGGACATCATGTGGAGGTGCAGGTTGAGGACCAGGTGGCACCCCTGGACACTACCGCGATCGAGCAGGCAGCGCTGCTGACCTTGTTGCGTCACGAACTAGGCGATCCCTGTGAGGTCGTCGTGGTCATATCGGACGATGATGCACTTAGGGAACTCAACCTGCGCTTTCGAGGGATTTCCCGACCAACCGATGTTCTCTCATTTGCGGATGACACGAAGGGCCCATTCTCGGGGGGCGCCGCTGGCTTCCCGCGGTACCTTGGCGATGTCGTTATCTCGCTCGATCGAGCGCGGGCGCAAGCCGCTGAGGTCGGAGGCACACTGGAGGATGAGCTACGAGTGCTGACTGTGCACGGGGTGCTTCACCTGCTGGGATATGACCACGAGGAGCATCTAGACAAGGAGCGAATGTGGACGCAACAGACCGAGATTCTTCGGCTTTTACACGTGGATATCCCTCTACCCGAGTGAGCGTCCGACACCGCAATGGATTCCTGAGCGGGTTCCGATATGCTGTTGGGGGACTCCGCTACGCGATCGACACACAGCCCAATTTCCGGACCCATATCGCTGTTTCGATTGCTGTGGTGCTCCTCGGCCTGTGGCTGCGCTTGTCCTTTCCTTCGTGGGCCGTGCTCGCCCTGACGATTGGCGGTGTACTCGCGACAGAGATGCTGAACACAGCGATCGAGACGACAGTGGACCTCGCGTCGCCCGACGACCACGTGCTCGCGAAACAGGCCAAGGATCTGGCGGCCGCGGCCGTTCTGCTTGCGGCTCTGACCTCAGTCATCGTCGGTCTCGTCGTCCTGGGCCCTCCGCTCTGGGCACGGCTGCGGTAGCACCGACTGCGGCGCTTCCTGGGTCGTGGTGGTGCCTGCTAAGGGACCAGGATCACCGATACGCTGTCCGAGCCGGTGGCTGTGAGCCAACGCTCGCCTGTGAGCGGGTCATAGAGCCCCAGCGTCAGTTCAAGTGGGGCATTGTCGGTCCAGGATACTGCGAAGACGTGGATCTGCATGATCACGTCTCCGGGAAACACCGTATAGGGATCCACCCACAGCCCATCATCGATTCCGAGGAGACCACTGGTATCGCTGAGGTGCGCGAAGACGCTCAGCCTCGGCCCGCTGTACTCTCCGGGCTCGGGCGGATAGGGGATGAGCACCTCGAGGGGCATCGGCAGCGGCCTATCGACCCTCCACCACGTCGCGACAGCCATTGGCGCTTCGGCGTCGATCTGGGAGAGCAGATGCACAGCCTGCAGCGTCAGGGCGTTGCTGAATGTGATCTGTTGGAGCGGAGTTCCATCGACTGTGGCGCGGACCGCTGTGACCGGCGCAGGAGCGGGCTCGACCTGGTAGCCCTGCAGCCCGACGGGAGCGGGTGCGAGCCGTGACCCCTCGAGCAAAGCCTGGATCGCTGGAGCGCGCTGCCCTTCGTCTTGGACAAAGGTAAGCGTGGGCTCGCCAGACGCAAAGACGAGTGCCCGCTCCGGGTTTGCCCACCGGACGCGAACGTCCTGGCGTCGCAGGTCCGTCCTCACTGAGACTTTGTCCCAAGGGCCGAAGAGCATACTCCCCACCACCAGATCCTTGATATCACTACGCCTGTCAAGGTAGTCTGCCAAGTTGCGGTAGTCGGCGCGGTACAGGAAGCCAACCATCGAGGCCCGCGTCCACTCGACGAAGTAGGCAGGGATGTCGCGTACCGCGACTACGGCGACAATGGCTATCGCGGCGAGCACTCCCAGCCACGCGACCCTTGGTCTGAGCAGGGCTCGGATGCGTTCCTGTAGCGACGCGAGGATCAGGTAGACGGCAGGCAGCGCGAGGATCGTGTGGCCATAGCTCGAAGGAGGGAGGCTCACGAACGCGGGGCTTATCCCGACCGCCAACCAGAGCAGCAGAAGCCGTGACTGCGGATGGCGCCAGCGCCAGAGCGTGACGGCAAGCCCCACATAGAAGAGCGCCGCACCTCCGGGACCAAAGACCGGGCGTTCGCTGCGGTTGTACAACCACTCAGGGTCACCCTTGGCGTGCGCCATTCCGAGTGTGGTCCAGGCGGTCTGGATCAAGGGCCTTGAGTCACCCTCGAGCAGGGCGTGGATCGGTACGGCGAGCTCGCTCACCCGTGCATCGGCCCCAGTGATCCGAGCAGCGGACCAGAACATGGGCAACGCGAGTGCCACGCCCAGAGCAATGGCGACCACGTACGGCCGCCAGCGTTGTCTGCGGGACTCGATGACCGGATACGTCAGAGCGAGCATAACCGGCACAAGCCGCCCAGCGTAGTAGGTGAGCACCGCACCGGAGGCGCCGATTGCGATACCGGCAACAGCCATCCGCGGGCTGGTGCGCCCGCGCAGAAGGCGCCAGCTCCAGTAGATCGCGAGGAGCGCCCACGGCAACGTACCGACGTGCCGTATTGCCAGTCGGCTGTACATAAGGCTCCAGAATGAGACCGCGACCATTGAAGCCGCGACCGGAGCAGCACGTAGGCCAACGATCCTTCGCCCAACAGCCCAGGTCAGAACCACGACCAGCGTTCCTGCCGTGGCGGAGAGCCAGCGGGCTGACGCCTGGTTGATGCCTGCTAAGGCGATCAGTGGAGCGCGAAGCGTATGGAAGAGCGGCTCGTGACCCGAAGCACCGGCGAAGTAGAGCACGGGGCCTTCCTCGACAATGCGCTGGGAGAACGTGTACAGCTCGATGAGGTCGTCATCGCGCCAGCCCGGAGGGACTTCCATGAGGCACGCCCAGCGGAGGCTCCACGCCACCAGGATGAGTACGACTATCGTGTAGCGTTCGCTTGGCCTCAAGCGTCTCACGGAATCTGGACCTCAATGGGCAGCAGGATGCGAGTTGCTGTTCCTGTGGGCATCATCTCAGAGGCGACGACGGGGAGACGGACCAGCGTGGCGCGATCGTAGATACCCAGAGCGATACAGCAGCCGGGCGCGGGGGCCGAGGCCCGGTCCAGCCGATGCACCTGCGCAAAGTGATCGCCGGACTGCCACTGCCACGAGGGAGCCCCAAGTCGATCATCCTGGTCTAGCAGCGTACCCTCGGCGTCGAGCAGGTGGGCGAATATGGCCAGATCGGAAGCGGCCGCCACCGACGGCGCCAGCACTTCCCAGAGTGTTACGAGCTCCAGGTCCGCCCCCGGATCCACGCGCTCAGTGGCCCTGTACCCTAGCAGCCGCACTGAGGTGCCGAAGTCGATCGGCGCGCTTGTCACCCGGTGGTCCGCAAGCTGCGGCGGATCTCCTGTGCCGACAAGGACCTTGGTCTCAGCCGCCGAAACGATCCGCCGCCACGTCGCAGGTGCATTCCACAGATAGCCCCGCGTCTCGGTCGGAATCGCATCCTGACCATACGTCAGCACAGTCAGAACTTGCGAGTCTCGGCTGACCTCTGCCCAGAGCGTCGCAGCGAGCTGCGTCTGCGTTTCGACGAACAGTCTTGCGGGTGTGTTGGGGAAGACAATGGCCTCCCGTCCATCGACCCATCTTAGGGCCAGGTCGTCTCGCCTGAGCGTGACCTCCATAGTGTAGGGATCATGGAACTCACCCGGATAGAGGGTCGTGATGACGACGGGCCCAGTTGCTTCGACACGGTCGAGATGGCGGCCCAGGGCGACGACATGGTGGTGGTACGCCACACGCACGTTACGATGCCTGGTCCACATCACGAAGTATGCGTGAAGTGACTCCACGCTGGTGGCAACGAAGGCGAGTGCCAGTGCCAGTATTGTCGCAGTTCTCAGCCAAGACCAGGCGCGTGGGCAGACTGCCGTGCCTCGCCCAAGGCGCGAAATGACGCATAGCCCGCGCGCCGCGAGCAGGAGAACAGCCGGCATAGCGCCCACAGCGTGCAGCAGGTTGTATGCCACTGGCGTGAGTAACGCCGGCGCGGTCCCGCCCCCCAGCCATAGGAGCAGCAGTATGTTCCGGGGATCCCTGAGGTGCAGCAGACTGGCGGACAACCCGACGGCGAACCCGACGGCCAACAGCGGCTCAAGCCCGGGCCGCCCCGCGATGTTGTAGAGCCAGTAGGGATCGCCTTGCCAGAGCAACATAGGCAGACTGTCAGCGATGTTCGCCCACAGGGGGCGCAAGTCGCCGGTCTTCATTGCGACGACGGCTTGCCCCAACTGACTCACACGCTGCTCAAGCCCCGGGTTGGCTCGCAGATGAAGAAACAGCGGAGCGCCCACCAACGCCGCGACCGCCAGGAGCAGGAGCGTACCACGCCAGACTCGGCGGAAGCGACGGCGATCGACAACCGCGAGGATGGCGGCATAGCCGAGAAACAGCAGCGGCATACCGCGGCTTGCCATATACGTGTAGAAACTGAGGCCGAGGAGCAGGCCGGCAAGCCCGTACCAGAGCCTTGCGCGCGGCGAAGCGCCGTGCGTCGATCGGCTCTGCGCGTAGTCATAGGCAAGCACCGATGCGGCGAGCAGTACGGGTAGCGTGGGTGCTCGCAAGCCGACGCGCGCTAGCATCAGGGCCCAGAAGCTCGCGGCATACACACCCAACGTGGCCAGCGCTGCAGACCTTCCCCACCAGCGTCGAGCGATGGCAGCGGTCAGCACGATCTGGGCGACTCCCCAGACGACGGTTGTGAGCCTCAGCGTTATGATGCCCTGGCCAAGGAGTGCTGTGGTGAGCGCGACGCTGTAGTTGTAAAGTGGCTCGTGGCCGTAGCCCACGGGAAAGTAGATGCGGTGGACGCCACGCAGGATCGCTGCACTGTCGTGGCCATTGCTTGCCTCGTCGTGTGTGAGGCCCGGCGGCACGTCGGCGAGGTTCCAGACGCGGGCTCCCAGGGCGAGCAGGAGCAGTGTGGTCGCAGCCACCCACCATGCAAGCGTTTTGGCTCGAGCGTTCACGGGCGGCATGGTAGCGCACAATGCAGAAAATGCGACGCCTGGGGCGCTTCTGCCGGTATCCATCGGCGGAATTCCGGGTATACTGAGGATCAGCCGCAGCTGAAGGGGGGTGTCATGCCAACTGCACGTGATATTGCGCTAATCTTCCTGAGCCTTGAGGCGCTGGTGATAGCTCTTGTGCCGCTGGCGATCGCAGTGGGCCTGGCCTACGGTACCTATAGACTCCACCGTCTGGTCAGGGTGTACCTGCGAAAGGGGCAAGTCGCGATGCAGCGCGTCAACGACAGCGTAAGTCGGGCGTCAGACAGGCTCACTCGACCGCTCATTGACGCCCATGCTGCGGGCAGCCGGGCTAGTGTAACGCTGAAGAAGCTCACACGGAGGTGAACGCTATGGATAGGCCGCAGATGCGTGCTCTGGTCGGTGGTTCGATAGTGGGTCTCGTGCTGGGAGCGTTGGCGGGCTGGATCTACTACCGCTCGAACGTTGACGTGGATTCGGAGGGGACCGAAAGCCTCGCCGCTCCATCGCCCGGGACGGCAGTGAAGCTGGGGCTCGGACTGCTGGGCGTGCTGCGCCTGATCGCCGACTAGCCCGTGGGTGACACGTTCGCAGACCTACGAACGCGGGTGCTGACCGCTGCGGGAGCTCGGGGCCTCGACGCAGTGGCGCTAGTGCCGGGACCCAATCTGGCGTATGTCACCCACCTCTCGTTCTTCCTGAGCGAGCGACCGATTATGGCGCTGCTTGCTGCGGACACTCCTCCATGTATCGTGCTCCCTGAACTGGAGGCAGGCAAGGTCGCAGAGGTCGGGTTCCGGGCCTATCCCTACAACGATGACGACGGATATGCGATGGCCTTTCACGAGGCCTGCGCCGCACTCGAGCTAGCTGATGCGCGCATAGGGGTGGAAGCGCTGCGGATGCGGGTCCTAGAGGCTCGAATCCTTGAGCGCTTCGCGCCCCAGGTCGAGCTCGTACCTATCGACGATCTGGTCTCGGAACTGAGGATGCGAAAGGGACCCGGTGAGCTCGAAGCTATGAAGCGAGCGACGCGAGCGGCGGAGAAGGCGTTCCAGTCGTGGGTGCCGACGCTGCGAGCCGGGATGTCCGAGCGCGAGGCTGCGTCGCGTCTGGTGTCGGCGCTCCTGGCGAGCGGCGCAGACGGTCTGGCATTTGACCCAATTGTCGCCAGTGGCCCACGAGGTGCGCTTCCCCACGCGGTTCCTGGCGACCGTCGCTTCCAGCACGGCGACTGGGTCGTTGTTGACTGGGGCGCCCGGGTGTCGGGCTATGTCTCTGATCTCACGCGCTCGTTGGTGATTGGTGCAGCCTCGGAACCGTTGCTGAGCATCCACGCGGTCGTGCTGGAGGCGAATGCGGCGGGGAGAGCTGCCGTGGCACCGGGTGTGAAGGCGCACGAGGTCGACGCGGCCGCCCGGCGGGTCGTTGACGCAGCCGGCTATGGCCCACGCTTCTTTCACCGGACTGGGCATGGTTTGGGTCTCGAAGAACACGAGCCGCCGTATATGGTTCGGGGTAACTGTCTGGTGCTCGAGGCCGGGATGACGTTCACGATAGAGCCGGGCATCTATCTCGAGGGCATTGGCGGCGTGCGGATCGAAGACGATGTCGTGGTTACCGAGGACGGTTCGACCACGCTCAGCACGCTGCCACGCACGCCA
>JALOOJ010000360.1 GCA_025454475.1 Anaerolineae bacterium | reverse complement strand
ATCCAAGATCTCGGCATCGAGCAACACACCCAGGAACCGGATGACATCCTGACGGCAGGTGTCGATGTCGACGTCGTACTGCTCTGTGAGCTCCTCGCAGATTTCGGAGACGGCGCAGGGCGTCTCCACCAACTCCCAGATGCGGGTCCCAACGTCATCGATGCCGTAGTACATTCCTTTTTCGACGTTCATTGTGGCGGTCTCGTTCCCTACCTGCGCTGACATGATCCCCGCGCGCCGCGCGACGATGGTGTCGAGGGTAAGGGTTGCGTGTTGGCTCATTGTGTTCCTCCAGGGTCTGCTGATTGCCAGCGCCTTCCGCGGGTACCGGGATCACTTAGTAGAGCACGTCTCCGGCGTCGGTCAGGTACCCGAAGCGGCGCATCACGTCTCCGTGAGCCGCGATGATGCTTGCCACGTGGTCAGACGTGAGCACCTCGCGCCAAGTGCCAATCTCGCCCTTGCGGAAGAATGACGCCGCCTGCGGCATCTTCTCGCCGAAGCCGTGCTCCTGCTCCTGACGCTGGAGCTCGGGGAAGCTGGAGAAGGCGAGGGCTTTCTCGATGCGTGCGACGTCATCTGCGAGCCCGAGGTAACGCACAGCGGCGCGAAAGGTCTCCAGCGTCTGCGCCTTCATGTCCTCATAGCGCACGACGTGCACATCAAGAGCGGGCGCATCGACCCAGCTCACGACGTGTCCGCTCCAGGTGAGCAGGCGCTGGCGCAGTTGGTTATAGAGCCGGTCCTCGCGATCGACGAACGCGAAGTCGGGGTCGTCCATCTTCGCGATCATTCTGTCCACAGAGGCCGCGCTGTGATGCGCAAACGAGACCGCGACGTCCAGGGGGTTGCGAATGAGGTAGAGCACACCTTTGGTGGCATCCGGGGGGACTAGGGGCGATCCGTCAGGTGTGGTGGTAAACGCGTCGTGAATCTTCAGATAGAGGATCTCGCTGCTGTTGGCGGCAACCTGCCGGTAGACCCTGGGACGGTAACGCTCGATCTCGTCCTGGGTGAGATCCGAGGCCTCGACGCCCACGGCCTCATCGAAGACGGTCCGGGCGCTGGCGATGGGGCCTCCCGTATCCAGGCTGTTGATGTCGACGGGGTTGTCGCCGTCGGCCAGGTAATTGCTCAGAAAGGCGCGCATCCACGTGTTGCCCGACTTGGGGTAGGATGCCAGCCAGACGATGCCGCGGATCCCAGAAGCCTCAGCCATCGCAACGCTCTTCCAGAAAGTCCGCCTCGACGGCTGACGCCAGCTCGTCAAGCAGGTAGGGGTGCGATGGGCGGGTCACTCGGACTACGCGGGCGGCATTAGCCGCCATCGTTACCAGGCCGAAGTGCTCGACGCGCATCGCCAATCCATCCAGGAAGCGGCCGCGGTAGGTGTTGTGGAGGAGGACGCCGAACTTGCGCGCGTGCTCGACTTCGGCCAGCAGCAGATCCCCCTTGTTGTGCGTCTGAAGCAGATAGACCGCGTAGAGCGGCAGCGACTCGCGAACGAAGAGGGATTCGAGCGGCACTGCGAACTTGTCGAGCTGTGGGCGCACGCGGCGCAAGGCGTCCGTGTCAAGCGCCAACTTCGTGGCTGTATCCGCCCAGAGCTTGGTCTGGGGATAGCCCGGCAGCACGATCGGGGTCGCGGCGTCATCAGGGTTGGGGGCAACTGCGCAGACATCGTCGGCCAGGAGGCGGTAACCGCGCTGCCAGAGCGCCGCGCCGAGCGTCGACTTGCCGCTCCCGGAGGTGCCGGAGATCAGGATCGCGCCTTTGGGCGTCTCGATCGCGTTCGCGTGGATCACAAGCAGCCCGCGCTGGTGGAGCAATGCGCCGAGGGCCGAGCCCAGAAGGAACAGCCGGATCTCCTCGTCGGTGGCGCCCACGACAGGGTCGACGACGATCTCGGTCCCACCCGTGACCCAGTAGCCCGCGACCGCGTCCAGCCTGAGCAGGAATTCGTTGGGCTTGGCCTGATAGAGCACGCCTGTGCCGACGGGGTCCGTGAGCTCCGTGGGAACCGCGCCGAGGCGGATCCGGACGGCGCACGCCTGGGCGTCCTGCGGGGGAAGGGGAAGCAGCTCCGGAAGCTCGAAGTCGGAGCAGATGGTCAGGCCGTAGGCGGTGTAGGTGCTCATAACTCTCGCTGCGTATATGCGTTCCGGTGTTGGGCGGATTGTAGCATGTCCTGTGGCTTGCACAACCCCGGGTTCGGAGGGACGCAGTATGCTGCGCCCCTACAGGAGGCACGGTCCGTCGATCGTCCGGGCGCCGGTGGCAGCTCGCTGGTGCAGGGCGTGGAGGATGTGGGTCGGCTCGCCTGAGCCGACCGGGACGGGTCAGGCGAACCGTCCCACATGCGGATGCGCGCAGTTGTGCCGAACACGTATTGACCGCCTTGGCGGTCCCGATATAATGTGCCTTGGCGTCGGATAGAACAGCCCTAGCACCTGCGTCTCGATGGGTATAGTGTGGGCAACAGAGGAGACCATATGCTTCTCAGGGTTCT
>JALOOJ010000166.1 GCA_025454475.1 Anaerolineae bacterium | reverse complement strand
CGCAGCAGACGCCATCCAGAGGCAGGCGCGGCGGAGCTAGCCTGCACCGAGCGGCAGGCTGGCGCTTCAGTCGATGCCCAAAACGTAGCGCAGGGCGAGTGCGTGCGTGAGCTGCTCGACGGGCGCGCGGTCGTCGGTGAACGTGACGCTGCTGTGCTCGGGCGTGCGCAGCGCTCCGAGAGCTCTCTGGGCGACGGCGCGCAGCCGCGGGTCGTTCAGCGAGGGCGCATTTGCTGCGAGGTTGGCGGGCGAGGTCACCTGCACCGTACCGATGACGATCGCGTTGAAGCTGCCGGGCACAGCAATGACGTGCACCGACGGGTAGACCGACCGCATCGTGTTGACCATCGCATCGACGAGCCGCCAGTCGCCCTTTGCCTGTTGGGCGGGCCCGCCGGCCGCCTCGGGCGTGTGGCCTACGTTGATCGCCACAACCCCATCCTCCCGCAGGTGATCACGCACATCCCGGAAGAACTCGACCGTGGTGAGGTGCCACGGGATATAGGGCAGCCGATAGGCGTCGATGGCGATGACGCTATAGCGGGCGTCGGTCTGCAGGAGATAGGTGCGCCCATCGGCAATGTGCACGGTGAGGTTGGGCATCGTCATCCCAAAGTAGTCGCGCCCAGCCTGTACGATCGCCGGGTCGATCTCGACGCCATCAATGGGCAACGGGCCATACACCTCGGTGAACTGCGTCGGAGTGGTTCCTGCGGCAAGGCCGACCACAAGGAGGTCTTTGACCCTGGACACCGGCGAGGCGTCGGAGCTCTGCGGCGCATTGAAGAAGGGCGCGACAAGGTAGTAGTCCCACGGCCCACCCGTCAGCAGGGCGAGCGGGTCGTGGGCATCGCCATAGAGCTCCGGCGGTGTGTAGATCGAGTGGATGCCCTGTCCCTCGTTCAGCAGCAGGTAACGTCGATGGTCGTCGCTTTCGATCACCTGGATCAAGTTGTAGGTTGATTCGGTCTCGAAAATCAGGTTGGCCTGAGGTTTCACCTGAGCGGGCTCCCAGACGAATACTGCGCCGACTGCTAACAGCGTCCACGCAAGTCCCCAGAATCGACGGCGTTGGGTTCGCCAGAGGCCCCAGAGCCCGGTCGATAGCGCCACCAGCGCCAGGAGCAGAAACGTACGCCGCGTGCCCAAATTCGGGATTAACACCAGATTGGGCATAAATGTCCCGATGAAGCTGCCCAGCGTCGCAGTGGCGCTAAAACGGCCGATAGCGCCCCCGCTAGATGCCACGTCGTCGACCGCCAGACGCACTGCGAACGGAGAGACGCATGCCAGCAGCGTCACCGGTGCTGCGAACAGCAGCAGGATCACGACGAAGGGGCCCACGATGCTGCCGATGCTCAGCGCCTGCATCCCTCGAGCCGCAACCACGAGCAGGGGGCGCGACGCGATGGGGATGGCCGCAATCGTGAGGCCGGCAACTGAGAGTGCCGTGTAGAGCGTCGCCGGCCTGGGGTCGCGATCCGCCCAACGCCCACCAAGGGCGTAGCCCGCAGAGAAATAGAGCAGGATCAGACCGATCACACCGGCCCAGATCAGCTCGGTAGTGCCAAACGCCGGCGCCAGGAGCCGCGCCGCTGCAATCTCCAGCGCCAGCGAGACCAGTCCTGCGATGAACGTGGTGGCAAGGAGCTGCACCTTACTGAGCTTACGGTTCGGTGACAGGGAGCCTATCATGTCAGCCCCAGCTCGCCCCAGAGGGCATCGATGCGCGCCTTCACGGCCGGATCCATTCGAACCACCTCAGGCCACGGTCGTGGATGGCCCTCTTCAGGCAGCTTCGCCGTCGCATCAATACCGATCTTGCCGCCGTATGCCTCCAGCGGCGCTGCGTGGTCGAGCTGATCCACCGGGCCGTCGGCGATCATCACGTCCCGCGACCAGTCCACGTTGCCCAGCGCCTGCCACCCTGCAACCATCGCGTCATGGACATCGACCCAGTCGTCAACGATCACAAGTGCCTTCGCGAGACTGAGAAGCGCGAGGCCCCAGAGGCCATGGATCACCTTTCGCGCGTGTCCTGGGAAGCGCTTCCGGATGCTCACGACCACCAGGTTGTGGAACAGCCCGGGCGCCGGCATCGCCAAGTCGATCACCTCAGGCAGGAAGAGCTGGACCAGCGGAAGGAAGAGGCGCTCGGTCGCCTTGCCCATCCAGTAGTCCTCCATCGGCGGGATGCCCACGACGGTGGCCGGATAGATCGGGTCCTCCCTCTGGGTGATGGCCGTCACGTGAAAGGCAGGGAACGGCCCGACCGGGGTGTAGTAGCCTGTGTGGTCGCCAAACGGTCCCTCGGGATAGTGCCTGTTGGGATCAACATAGCCCTCTATGACGATGTCGGCGTTTGCCGGCACCTGAAGCGGCTGAGTGATACAGTCGACGAAGGGAATCGCCCGCCCGCGCAGCCAGCCGGCAAGCCAGTACTCATCGATGTCGGGGGGCAGGGGGGCCGATGCCGACCAGATAGCCGCCGGATCACCACCGAGGACGATGGCGGCGGGGATCTGCGGTCGCGTGCTCTCGCGCGCCACCCGCTCGTGCTCGGCGCCGCCTTTGTGACGCTGCCAGTGCATGAGGAGCGTGCGATCGTCGAGTTGTTGCAGGCGGTACATCCCGACGTTCCGCGTTCCCCTTGAGGGATCGTGCGTGATCACCTGGGGCAGGGTGATGAAGCGCCCTCCGTCGTTCGGCCAGCATTTCAGGATCGGGATGTCGTCGAGCGTGGGGTTACGTGACTCGACGACTGCCTGGACCGGCGCGCGATGGGCGCGGCGTGGCTTCAGGCCGGCATCGCGCAGCGCACGCAGCAGCGCCGATCCTCGCCCGACCGCATTGTTCAGACCGTCCGGCGGACGAAGGTCGATCAGGGCGGCGAGCTTTGCACGGAGCTGATCCAGATCGCCAACCCCTAGCGCCCACGCCATCCGCTCCGCGCTGCCGAACATGTTGATCAAGACGGGAGTCGATCGCCCCTTCACGTTCTCGAAGAGCAGTGCCTTGTTGGCGGCAGCCGGCCCCTTGCAGACCCGGTTGGCGATTTCGGTGATCTCCAGTTCGGCGGACACCTGTGCACGGATCCGGACGAGGGCGCCACGATCCTCCAGCAGGGTCGCGAAGTCACGTAAGCTACCAAAGGCCATCGAAGGTCCTCCTCACGCGTTAGGAACGGAGAATCAAGAATAGAGAATGAACATACGGAATTCAGAAAGATAAGAACGCAAATCCGCCTCAAGAAAGGCGCCCAGGCCCGTGTTGTTGGGGTATCAGCCGTTGGCAGCACTCCATCGGCAGAGTCGACGCTCCACGGCGTCGACGGCGGCGCTCAGCCCCAGCCCAAGCGCACCCATAGCTATAACACCTGCATACATCCGCGGGTAGTCGAACAAGGTGCTGCCTTGCAGATAGATATAGTAGCCGAGGCCGTAACGTGTCGCGAACAGCTCGGCGACATAGAGCACCGCAATCGCGGTGCCGATGGACTGTCGGACCGCCGTCAGGATGGCAGGCAGGCTGGCAGGAAGGTAGACAAAACGAAACAGCGCCCGCCTGCCGGCGCCAAGGCTGCGCACGCTGGTCAGCAGCTCGGGGCGGATCGCTGACGCAGCATCACGGACCAGGACCAGGATCTGGAAGAACAGGATCATCGTGATAATGACGATCTTGGGCAGATCACCGACGCCTAGCACCAGCAGGACGATGGGGACCAGCACTACCTTGGGGATCGGGTAGAGCAGCGCGACGAATGGGCCGAAGATGTCTGACAGACGCCGGCTCTGTCCCAGGATCAGCCCTGACGGTGCCGCCGTGGTGATCGCGAGGCCGATGCTTGCCACGACGCGCCCGAGACTTACCACGAAGTGGATCCCAAGTGCTCGCGGTGCATCGGTGAGCAGCTGGGGGAGCACCGTTGATGGCGGTGGAAGCACCGGGTTATGCAGTGCGATTCCGATGACCTGCCACAGAATCAGCAGTGCGGCAAGCGCGCCCAGGCGTGAGAAGACCGTAGCGACCTTGAGGGTAGGGCGAGCTACGATGGGCCGAGCCACGTCAGGAACCTCCGAAATCGGGCGCCGCAGCACCCGGATCGGTCGGGGAAACAGGTGGAGCCGCGACGGCAGCGCGATAGCCTGGGTTGACGGCAAGCGCCTCGCGCAGGTGAGCGCAGACGGCGCTGTAGTCCGCGGAACGGCGGTAGCCGGCGTCCGCGGCGTGTTGGGACTCGATGATGTTAGCGACCTGGTTTGGCGGCGGCCCCAACACCAGAATTCTCTGTCCGACGAAGGCTGCCTCCTCGATGTTGTGGGTCACGAGTACGAGCGTGAGGTTCGCCTCAGAGGCAAGCTGCAGCGCGAGGGCCTGGAGATCCTCGCGCGTGGGCGCATCGAGCGCAGAGAAGGGTTCATCCATCAGCAGTAGATCGGGTGCTAGCGCCAGTGCACGGGCGATCGCAGCCCGCTGGCGCTGGCCGCCCGAGATTTGCCCGGGGTACTGCTCGGCGAGGCCAGCGATACCGAGACGGTCGAGCCAATGCTCGACGCGGTCGCGAGCTACTTTGGCGGTAACCCGTTCCCCGGCAGGCGCGTGACGTCCATCGGGACCGTAGAACCGTTGGACCCGTAGCCCAAGCGCTACGTTCTCACGCACGGTCGCCCAGGGAAGCAGCCCGTAGTCCTGCAGGATCAGGCCGGTACCCGGCCGGGGCCGATCCAGGTTGCGCCCCAAGACGGTAATGCGGCCCTCTTGCGGCTGCACGAGCCCCGCGATCAGAAGCAGCAGCGTGCTCTTTCCGCCGCCCGATGGGCCGATCACTGACCAGATCTCCCCCCTGAAGATCCGCAAGCCGAACCCGACGAATACGGGCGGGCGGTGTGGGTAGCTGAAGGAGATCCCTTCGAGGTGGACCACGCTCACTCCAGGTATGCTGCCGTGACCACTTGGTCGTACGAAGCTGCGCTGTCCAGGAGTTCGGACTCAGCCAGCCAGGCGATCACGTCCGAATACTGGAGCTCGGTGGGCACTCCCTGTTCCGGGTATAGGGGGAGGGTGTAGCTGCCTATGAGCGGGGCAGGCACCAACGACTGCTCAGAGAGCAGGTCATCCCAACGCGAGCGGTCGAGGTTGATCGTAGTGCTGGCGCGGTCGACTGCGCGCAGGAAGCGGCGCACATCTTCTGATCGTGTCCTAGCGACGTCCGATCGAAACGCGTAGATGCTGCAGCTTAGTTCCGGGTGTAAGGAGTCAACCAGTATGAGCCTTGCACCCTGCTGCAGGGCGAGCGAAGCCAGAGGCTCGGGGAGTGTCGCTGCCTCCAGCTCACCGGATGCCAGGAGTGCCATGCGGTCTGGAATCCTGGGCACACCGACCGCCCGGATGTCGTCGGGGACGAGTCCCTCGGCCTGCAGCAGACGGTCGGTCACGTATTCGATCACGGTGCCTTGGGAGACGCCAATGGGGACCCCGCGCAGGTCGCCGGGCGTCGACAGCCCGGACGAAGCCGATGCGAGGATGCGGAACTGGGGATCCTGCAGCGTCGCCGTCATCGCATAGCGCACGGCGACGAGGCGGATGCCCTCGCGGTTGGCCAGAGCGAGGGCGACCAGATCGCTGATGACGCCATCCACCTGGCCAGCCTGCAGCAGCTGATCGCGTTCAGCGGCTGATCCCGCGGCAACGAACTCGACTCTGATGCCCTCGGCCTCGAAGTACCGCTCGCGCTGCGCCACATAGAGCGGCAACGTGTCGAGGATAGGCAACACGGCGATACGGAGCACCGATGGCGCCACGCTCTTGGGTCGGCAGGCAGCCATGCCAGCGACGCTCGACACCGTAAACACTAGCCCCACGATTGCCTTCCAGTGGAATCTCACGACTCGGTCCTGTTCCGTTTCCTGGCGCGCGTCGTTGACTATGAAAGCGACGCCAGCGCCAAATCCTCATCATAGGGCCGGACGTAGGTCAGGCCCGGCACCTCTTCCGGATTGGACGTCCAGAAGGTCAGCGTCGTGAGTGAAGCAGTGGCAGGGTACAGATCGCTGATGCCGTACCGGTCCAGCGTGCGTTTCTGCGATACGTGTACCTGGGCACGCATCAGGCTAAGGACGGTGAATGCTATGACGTCGCCATGGGTCACCGCGGCGACGTGGCGCCCTGGGTGCATGGAACGCACTTCGGCGATGAACCGGGCGCCACGCTTGGCGATATCACCGGGGACCTCGAAGCCGTCCTCGACGCCCGTGTAAAGATCCCATCCGCGGGCCTCGACCTCTTCAGCCGGGTGGCCCTCGAAGTAGCAGTCGATTTCGTCGATCAGGGGCGAGATCGTCGTGCCCAACCCCAGGTGGCAGGCTCTGAGAATCTCGGCGGTCTCCACGGCGCGCGGCTGTGGGCTGCAGTAGAGGGCATCGATTACGGCATACCGGAGCGCGACCGCGGCTGCCTCCGCCTGTCGGCGCCCGACCAGGCTTAGCCCGTAACCGGGCAGCCGACCGTAGATCAGGTTGTCAGGGTTGTGCACGTGGCCGTGTCGGACCAAAGTGATCGTCGTGGATGGTGGAGTCATCGAGTGTGAGGCCTCCGGCAGTAGGTGCAGGTCAGCGATTGTCACAGTAGAGACGCCAGTACACTGGCGAGCAGGATCACACTGATCGCGCTATTCACGTGGAAGAACGCGATCGTGAGTCGCGATAGATCATCCGGTGAGACCATCCGATGCTCGGCGACTAGCAGGGCTCCAATGATCATGAGCCCCACGGCGTAAGGCCACCCGAGCCTGCACTCCAGTCCGAGCGCGACCAACAACGCCATTGTAAGTCCGTGGCTGAGAGACGACAGCGTCAGGGCCGCGGGCACGCCAAACCGCGCCGGAACCGCGTGAAGGCCACACGCACGGTCGATCGCTTCGTCCTGGCAGGCGTAGATGAGATCAAAGCCCCCGATCCAGAACGTCACGGCGAGCAGCAACAACCACGCCGCAAGGTCATCGCGAGAAAAGAGAGACCCGCGCACCGCAACCCAGGCACCTACGGGCGCGAGGCCATCCGTGAAGCCGAGGACATAGTGGGAGAGCCACGTGAAGCGTTTCGTGAACGAGTAGCCCACGAGGAAGGCCAGAGCCACCGGAAGCAGCCTTGTGGGCAGCGGCCCGAGCTGCCACGCCGAGATGATCAGAAGGGCTATCGCGATCCCCGTGCCGATCCGGGCAGTGCCCACGGAAATCCTGCCCGTGACCAGGGGGCGGCCTGCGGTGCGCGGGTTCTGGGCATCCAGGATGCGGTCGGCAAGGCGGTTGATGCCCATCGCAACCGTTCTTGCAGCAGCCATCGCCACGGTGATCCAGCCTATCTCGTGCCACGTTGGCCTGCCGTCGGCAGCAAGGACCATCCCAACATAGGCGAAGGGTAGGGCAAAGAGCGTGTGCTCGGCCTTGATCAACTCAAGGAAGTCGCGTATGCCTCTGAGCATGCCCAGCATTGTACCACGGGCAGGCGTGACGGAAGGCTCTCCAGGCATCGGGGAGAGGCGCCTATGCCCGGCTGACGGGCACTGTGCCGGCTTGTTGCCATACCATCACGATGCCAGGCGACGTCGTGGCTCACTCCTGGCCAGGAACACCACACTCGACGCTTGGGCAAGCAGGAACTGGGCAAACGCCAGAAGCTGCTCGATCGCGCGCGGCGCCGTGCCAATGGTCGTTGGGGAGTTGTGCATCATGCCCAGATAGATGGCGCCGACCGTGATGACGCTCACCGCCACCGTGGCACCGATCCCGACAACCTGGACGATCTCTCCTTGCCCGCGACGGAGCAGACGATCGGCGATCCCCCCGGACAGCAGTCCCCCTCCTGCGGCAACGGCGCACCCGAGCAGCGTCGATGCTGTTGTGGCCGCATCCGCGAGGCCAAGGCGCCGCAGGAGGCCCAGAGCCAGTAGCGGCGCGAGCAACAGCGCAAGCGCCACGAGAGCGTGCCGGTTTCTGCGCCTATCGCGCATTGGTCTTGGCCGACTGCAGCAGTCGAAGGACCGCGTGGGCTAGAACCCACGCACCGAGGACAAACCAGATCACCCGTGCCCACCACCGGGTCTCGGTTGCCGCCATGCCGGCGACAAACAGCAGGAGCCCCGCATCGAGGGCGACCACGTACCTCGTCTGACTGAGGATCGCTCGAGGCCTGACTCCCGCCTGGTAGGCGGCGAAACGCGCCCAAGACCATATCGCCAACAGGACGGCAAGACCCAACACCCATAGGCTATTGCTCACCAAGCCCCATACATCCAGCATCTTCGGCGCCTCCCTCTACGGTCCCCAGAGCTCAAAGTTGTCGAAGGCAAACACCGCCAGACCATCCGTCGCGGCCGTAGAGATCGAGAGACCTGCCTCTCCGCCCACGATTTGGTCGTCCTCTGCCTCGTGCACGAGCGCGCCGTTGATGTAGAGCTCAAAGCGGGCCCCGTCGGCCTTGACGGCGATCCGGTTCGCCATGCCTGCCTGAACGGACGTCGTCTGCGTCCAGTCAACGATCGGGTCCCAGGCAACGCCATTCCAGAGGCTGAACTGGAAGTAGCCATCATCACGGACGCTAAACAGATAGTAGCTTCCGGCAGTGTGGCG
>JALOOJ010000165.1 GCA_025454475.1 Anaerolineae bacterium | reverse complement strand
CTCGGCGTATCGACGTGGGCACTACTGCAGGAGAACGCGTTGATGGCCCTGGGAACGCTGATCGTCGGCCAGACGCTGCGTATCCCTGAGGTGCAGCCGACTGCGCCCGAGCCGACGGCGACGCCGGAGGTCGCGCGGCCCACGGCGACGCCCGAGGCGACACAGACGCCTGAACCCGAGCCGACCGAGCGCCCGGAGGCAAGTGGCGACGAGCGGACCTATACGGTGCAGCATGGTGATACGTTGACTCAGATTGCTGCACGGTTTAACACCACGGTGGCGCATATCTCCCAGCTCAACCGGATCACAAATCCCTCGCAGATCTTTGTCGGTCAGGAACTGCGTCTCGAGGGGATCCCTCCAGTGGTTTCGGGCGCCGGAAAACTGATTGTGGTCAGCCTCTCGGAGCAGCATCTCTGGGCGTATCAGGGCGACCAGCTTATCTACTCGTTTGTGGCCTCGACCGGAGTCGCCCCCACCTATACGGCGGCGGGCGAGTTTCGGATCCAGAGTAAGATCCCGAACGCGTACGGTTCAGCATGGGATATCTGGATGCCGTGGTGGATGGGGATCTATTGGGCAGGATCGATCGAGAATGGGATCCACGCGCTGCCGATTATGTCCAACGGGCAGACGCTTTGGGCGGGCTACCTTGGGACGCCGGTATCCTATGGTTGTGTCGTGTTGGGCACGGAGGAGTCGAAGCTCCTCTATGACTGGGCTGAGATCGGCACCCCGGTCTCGATTCGCTACTAGCGTTCACCCTCAACGAAAGGATCCGGATCTGGCCATGGATAAAGACGCCGCACCACGGAAACTCGACTACCGCAAGACGTTCCTCATTGGTTTTGGGTTCTTCGGCACGAGCGTAATGTGGAAGCTGTACAATGACTACGTGCCCATATTCCTGCAGGCCGGAAACCCCGCGTTTCAGACCACGACCAAAGCGGCGGGCTTTGGACTGGGCGCCGCCCTGACCGGCTTTGTGATGACGCTGGACAACATTGCCGGTCTGTTCCTGCTGCCACTGATCGGTGTGTGGAGCGATCGAGTCTGGACTCGCCTGGGGCGCCGCAAGCCGTTCATTGTGACGTTGGCCCCGATCTCGATTGCGGCCTTCCTGACGATTCCGCTCGTAGTGAAAGCCATACCACCGGCGCTGAGCGGTCAGACCTCGCAACTCGGCGGGTCGATGGCGCTGTTTATGATCGCCATCGGTGTTTTCCTGCTGGCGATGGCCGGATTTCGCACGCCTGTGATCTCGCTTATGCCCGATCTCACGCCTTCGCCGCTCCGCAGCCAGGCCAATGGCGTGATAAACCTGATGGGTGGGCTGGGGGGCGTGATCATTACGTTGATCGGCGCCTGGCTCTATGGGATCGACATCGCGATGCCGTTCATTGTGGCGGGTGTGCTGATGGCAGCGGCTGTGATCATGTTGATGATTTTTGTGCAGGAACAGCGGGTGCTGACGGATGTGCCGGAGGCGCGCGAGGAGGAGCAACGACTAAGCGCTCTGCGTGGGTTCAATCTGGTGCCGGAGGCGGCACGCTCAAGCTTGATCTTCATGCTGGTGTCGATCTTCCTCTGGTTCGTCGGTTACAACGCCATCGAGACATTCTTCACGTCCTATGGCGTCAACGTGCTGCGGATCAGGGAGAACCAGGCATCGCTTCTCTCCAGCATCTCGTACATCACGTTCATCCTATTCGCGGTGCCGAGCGGTTACATCGCTGCGCGTCTGGGGCGCCGCAAGACGATCACGACGGGTCTGCTGGTGTTCGCCGGCCTGCTGCTGGTAGGCTACTTTGTCCCCAACATCATGGTGATCGGTGCGGCGCTAGCGATTGGAGGATGTGCGTGGGCGCTGGTGAACATCAACTCGCTGCCGATGGTGGTGGACACGGCGGGGAGCGACCTGAGCATCGGCACATTCACTGGGTTCTACTACCTGGCTTCGCAGTTGGCTGCCATCGCTGGTCCAGTGCTCAACGGGTTGGTGATCGAGCGATCCGGTAACTATGGGCTGGTCCTGTTGATGCCGGTGATTTTCTTCATCTTGGCCGCAGGTACGATGCAGCGGGTGACGCGGGGCGAGGCGCACTGATGTACCGATGGAGCCTGGCGTGGGTGGGCTGGTAGCTTCCGTTACCATAGAGATGATCCGCTGATTTCCGCGCCGTAAACAGTTCGGGGCCAGCCCGATTGATGCTCAGGGGGCGGGCCCCGGTCGTCTGTAGGCGGAGAAAAGCAAACAAAACCTAGACAATATATTGACATTCCCGTAACCTGTGCTATGATCGTAAGAGTTGACATCACGGCTCATTAGTGGGCCCCTAGCGTTGGAGGTGACGAATGGCAAAGCGAATGGAGATTGTACCCAGCTACTTCGACGTGTTCCGCAACGACTTGTTGGACACGCCGCAACAGGAGTGCAGCGATGACATTGAGTGTGCTGTTGGCATGATCCTTGAGGCGATCGGTGAGGACCCGATGCGCGAGGGGTTGCTCAACACGCCGGGACGAGTCTCAAGGATGTACGAGGAGCTGACCGCGGGCTACCACGTGGATCCGGAGCGGCTGATCAACGGGGCGCTCTTTGATGTAGAGTACAACGAGATGGTGGTCGTGCGTGATATAGACTACTACAGCCTGTGTGAGCATCACATGCTGCCGTTCCTGGGTAAAGCCCACGTGGCCTATATTCCTGACGGTAAGGTAATCGGCCTGAGCAAGATCCCGCGGATCGTGGAAATGTACGCCCGGCGGCTGCAGGTGCAGGAGCGAATGACGCAGCAGATTGCCCAATTCCTCGAGGAGACGCTGCATCCGAAGGGCGTCGCAGTTGTGGTACAGGGGATGCACATGTGTGCCGCGATGCGTGGCGTGAAAAAGGCCAACGCGCGGATGTCCACGAGTGCCATGCTGGGCGATTTTAAGTCGGATCAGGCCCTGCGCTCGGAGTTCTTCGAGCACATCGGCCGTGGCGCCGGTCGATTCTAGGACCTGATAATGGAACTCATGGGCAGCACGGCGCTGGTAACCGGAGGAGCCGTCAGGTTGGGTCGGGCCATAGCCTTGGGACTGGCTCGCGCAGGTGCTGACGTAGCGATTTCGTACAGCAGTTCTGCCGGCCCGGCTGACGAGACGGTGTCTGAGATTCTGGCGCTGGGTCGGCGGGCTGTTGCGTTCAGGGCCGATTTCGGCGGTGACTTCAGGGCCGAGGACCTTGTCTTGCAGACTGAGGAAGCACTCGGGCCGCTCAGTGTTCTCGTGAACAGCGCCGCGATCTTCGAGCACGGCAACTGGGATGACACGACGGAGGAGAACTGGGAGCGACACTTTTCCATCAACCTCAAGGCGCCGTTCTTCCTCAGCCAGGCGTTTGGACGACGCGTGAAAGGTCAGTTCGCGAGCGGTCTGTCGGGGCGACGTGGACACGTCGTCAATATCGCTGACTGGCGGGCGGTTCGCCCGGGCACGGATCACGTTGCCTACACATTGGCCAAGGCCGGACTCGTGGCGATGACCAAGAGTCTGGCCCTGGCCCTAGCTCCCGAGATCCAGGTGAATGCCGTAGCCCCAGGCATCATCCTCCCGCCGCCAGGCGCCGATGACGCGTTCATCGAGCGGAAGGCAGCGCAGATCCCGGCCCGGCGCGTCGGGTCGCCTGAGGAAGTCGTGAAGGCCGTGCTCTACTTGCTGGATTCGGACTTCGTGACGGGTGACTTGGTCTACGTGACGGGTGGCGAACACCTGTAGGCGGAGCGCGACAATGACGGACCGAATACATATCAAGGATCTCCGACTACGCACCGTTGTGGGAATCAACAAGGAGGAACGGGAGAACCGGCAGGACGTGTTGATCAATATCACGCTCGACGCAGACACACGAGCTGCCGGGGTGTCGGATGAGATTGGCGATGCGGTGAACTACCGCACGATTACGAAACGCGTGATACGGATGGTCGAGGCGTCACGTTTCTTCCTTGTGGAGCGGTTGGCGGCGGAGATCGCGGCAATCTGCCTGGCCGATCCCCGAGTGGCAGCGGCCCGGGTGACGCTTGAAAAGCCCGGTGCGCTACGATATGCGCGGTCGGTTGGTGTGGAGATCGCGCGGTCAAGGGCCGACATAGATGCCGCGCCGAACCGTGTCTACATCTCTATGGGCTCGAACATCGACCCGGAGAAGAACCTACGGGCCGCCGTGCGCCTTCTTGCCGCGAACGACCAGGTGGAAGTTGTGGCGACGTCGCCCGTGTATGAGACGGCACCTGTAGGGAAGGCCGATCAGGCCGATTTCCTCAATGCGGCGCTGCTGGTACGGACGACTCTGGGCGCCGAGGCGCTGAAAGCGGGCCCGTTGCATGCGATCGAGCAAGCGCTCGGGCGGGCGCGTACGGCGGATAAGAATGCGCCGCGGACGATCGACCTTGACATCGCGCTCTTCAACTACGCGGTGCTCGATATCGGAGTGCGGCACATCCCCGATCCGGAGCTGGTGACGCGGGCCCACATCGCCGTACCGCTGGCGGACCTTGCACCGTACTATGTGCATCCGGAAACTGGCGAGACGTTGGAGGAGATCGCGGCGCGGCTGCCGAAGGTCGGAATAGCGAGACGGATCGAGAGGCTGGCATAGTGGACGCTTCGAGGGATTTGGCGGCGGCGCTGCTCGAGGCCACCACGGCGAAACGCGACGAGATGCTTGTTTCGCTGGCTGCCCTCGTAGACCAAGAGTCCCCGAGTACCGACAAAGGCAGCCTGGATCGGTTGGCTATGCATCTCGCGGAGGTGTGGCGCGACATTGGCGGTAGGGCCGCAGTTATCGAGAACTCAGGGCACGGCAACCACGTTCGCGTAGTTTTCGGCGGGTCGACCGTGAAGGATGGGGAGCCACGCCCCGGCCTTGTTCTTGGCCACTTTGACACGGTCTGGCCTGTGGGCACGGCGGAGCGACGCCCGATGACGGTTCAGGACGGGCGCGCTCTCGGGCCGGGCGCCTTCGACATGAAGGCGGGGCTGGTGATCGCAGAGTATGCGCTGCGTGCAGTTCGCGATCTGCGACTGGTATTGCCCAGGCCCATCGTTCTGCTCTTCAACTCCGACGAGGAGATTGGGAGCGGCACCTCCCGCGCCATGATCGAGGAGGCCGCGGCCCGGTCCGAGTATGTGCTGGTGCTGGAGCCGGCAGTCCCGGGCGGTGCACTCAAGACGGCGCGGAAGGGCGTGGGCGAATTCGTGCTAGCGGTGGCAGGGCGTGCCTCGCATTCGGGCGCTGCGCACGAAGAGGGTGAGAGTGCGGTTGAAGAGCTGGCGCAGCAGATCGTGCGGCTGCACCAGATGACCAACTACGATGTCGGTACCACTGTCAACGTGGGCGTCATCGAGGGGGGCACGCGCCCGAACGTTGTTGCGGCCTATGCCCGGGCGCGGATTGACGTGCGGGCGTGGACCCGTGAAGAGGCCGAACGGATTGCGAAGGCCATACGCGGGCTCCAGCCGGTGAACCCGGCGACGACGCTTACCATCAGCGGCGGCTTCGATCGATACCCAATGGAGCGAACACCTGGAACGGTCAGGTTGTTCGAGGCGGCCCGCCGACTGGGCGGGGCGTTGGGTCTCAACCTCGAGGAGCGCGCTTCGGGCGGCGCAAGCGACGGGAATTTCACTGCGGCGCTGGGGGTGCCCACGCTCGACGGATTGGGCGCAGTCGGCGACGGGTCGCATGCCGAGCACGAGTATGTCGACGTGACATCATTACCGGAGCGGGCAGCTCTCCTGGCGCTGCTTCTGTGTGAGCTGTAGCGGGCGCCCGACTGGACAACGCTTCTCTGGCGCGCGATCCCGAAGCGGGCGACTCGCCCGCGGTCCGAACAGACATCAGAGCTAGATCGCTGCTTCGGGCACGTGATGGGGTTGACATACCGGGCAGTAGTAGGTGCTTCGCTGGCCCTGTACGATGCGATCGAGCGCGTAACCGCACCGGGGACAGGCATCTCCCGACCGATCATAGACGCTCAGATACTCCTGGTGCTCACCCAGGCCACCGTTGGGATAGACGTACTGGCGGTCAGCGAGGCTTGTGCCGCCGTGATCTATCGCCAACTGTAGGACCTCGATGATGCTATCGCGCAATCGCTGACACTCGATGGCGGACAGCGACCCTGCGGCGCGGGCAGGGTGTATGCGTGCCAGCCAGAGGCTCTCGCTGGCGTAGATGTTCCCGAGACCGGCGATGAAACACTGGTCCAGCAGTAGACGCTTGATCTCACCGCGGCGTGAGGCAACGTGATCGACCAGCCAATCCTGGGTGAAGTCAGGCGATAAAGGCTCAATGCCCAGTCCGTGCAGGACCGAACCGGCATCCTCCACGAGGTAGAAACGCCCGAACTTCCGTGGATCGACGAAGTCGAGGATGGAGCCCTCATCCAGCTCAATGCTGACACGAGTGTGAGCCTCGTCAGCGGGTAACTCGTGGTTGAGTCGGAGGTCGAATCTGCCGCTCATCCGTAGGTGGACCAGGAGCGCCTGTCCCGTTGCCAGACCCATCACAAGGAACTTGCCACGCCGTCCGACGCTGATGAAGCGCGCCCCAAGCAGTTGTGCCTGGAAACGCATCGCGTCCGGACGGTCGATGGTGCGAGGCCACAGAACAACCACCCGAGCTACCGTTCGACCTGTCAGTGCGACGCGCAGGGTGCGCGCCATGGTCTCGACTTCAGGTAGCTCGGGCATCTGCCAGAAGCGGTAGTCGCGTTTACCGGGGGTAAACGAAGCGCGACTCGTAGCGCTGCATCAGGATCTCGAAGTGACGTCGCTCGGCGCCGGATAGCTGGAGAAACAACCGCTTGGCCTCCGGATCGTCCGCTTGCTGCGCGCTGGCGTGATAGAGCTTGAAGCTCTTGTCCTCGATGGTGAGGCCAAAGAGCAGGGCATCTTCCTCTGAGGCGTTCTCAGGCAACGCATCCAGGGCGCGGGTCCCGGACGGGAAGACCAGCGAGACGGCATCGATCGACTCGACGAGGTCCATCTCGGGGATTGCAGCCCAACCATGTCCCGCCTGAAGCGCCTCGTACTGGCGTGTGATGAAGTTGAAGTGATCGACCTCGTCATCCGCCAGTTGCTGGAACATTGCCTTGCCGGCCTTGTCGGCAACCCGTCCCACCATCATGGTGTAGAACTCCTGCCCGTCCCGCTCAAGCTTGAGGGCCTCAGCCAACACATCGATCAGACTCATAGTTATCCTCCTCAACATACGTATGGCTTGATGTCACCATTCTACGATGGACTGGCGGCTTTATCAAGGCCGCCTACGGGAGCACGAGCTCACCACGATCGTACCGCAGATGGTAACCGTTGAAGCTGTCCTCGCCGCCGATGGCGACGATGATCGGATAACCCATCCCTGGCTCGAGACGATGGTCGTACGCATCGCCCGAATCCAGCGGGATCTGTACCTC
Organism: Anaerolineae bacterium; assembly: GCA_025454475.1. Classification (GTDB taxonomy): domain Bacteria; phylum Chloroflexota; class Anaerolineae; order B4-G1; family SLSP01; genus PWVB01. Next base: position 1,167 of record JALOOJ010000165.1, on the reverse strand, counting down.
GAACCGGGTGACTCCGCCGTCCTCGACGCCGGCAAAGGCCACGATGTCGTTCGTGCCGCCCAGGTCCTCATCAGGTGGGTGGTTGGGGCCGTTGGGGGCAGTGCCAAAGGCGTCCCAGATACTGGCTTCGCCATCTATAACGTATCCGAAGAGATAACTGGCACCCTGCATACCACGCTGGGGGTTTATGCCAACCGCTACCCAGCCCGCTGTGTCACCTTCCATCGCGAGGTAGAGATAGGTGCCATCGTGGGTCCACCAGAGGCGGATATCGCCAAAGTCGAGAAACTGGTTGTACTCGGCCTCGGCTATGAAGCCATCGGCGGCCCATATGCTCTCGGGCATAGGTGTCTCATCAGCGACGATCTCTACAGCGGTCGTGGGGGTAGGCAGTGGCGAATCCGCCACCGGCGTCGCCAACGGTGACGCCGGACTCTCCGTCGACGTGGTTGCCGTCGGCTCAGGTGTTGCAACTGCGGTGGTGGGCCTAGGCGTTGGCGCGTTGGTCTGTGCCGTTGGCACTGGCGTGCTGCAGCCGGCAATCAGGACCAGCGCGATAGCCAGGCTCGCAGCAAACGCAGTTCTCTCGGGTCTCATGTTGGCCTCCTTGAGCTTGATAGATTGGGCCTATTTGCAAGAGGAGTATAGCATAAATTAGCCGAAGCTCAATGACGGTTCCGGCGGGGAAAGCAAGGGCCGAGGATTCCCTCGGCCCTTGCTCGGCACGCAGACTCAATGCCCACCAGCGCCTGCAGCACTGATGGTTGATGTGTGACGTCTCCTGACGAAAAGCCTAGGCGACCTTGATCTCCTTGCTGCTCTCCCAGAGTCCATGGATGTTGCACTGTTCCACGGCGATGAGCGTGCCGGCGGTGTCGACCGTCATGGTGAAGGAGGCGGCGGGGTTCGTGTGCACCGGGCCGGTGTCGGCACCCTTGGCGGAGGCGCCGTGACCTGTGAAGTCAAAGTGCCCCACCTGATACAGGAACTTGTCGCCCTCGGGCCTGAAGAAGACGTTGATCCAGGCGATGTGATGCGCTGTCGTATTGGGGTGCGCGATCTCCTTGCCCACACTGACGGTCACCATAAAGGGTTCGCCGGCGGTCACGACGTCGGGCGCCTCGATGGCGGGAACGTGCTTCTCGCTCTTCCAATCTGCAGACTGTA
>JALOOJ010000164.1 GCA_025454475.1 Anaerolineae bacterium | reverse complement strand
GCGAAGTTCCTGCAGAAGATGCTCGGAGCTTTGACGCAACTTGGTGATGAGCCCGGTGGGCTTGTGGACCAGCTTCGCGATCTGGGCTTCACGCCGGAGCAGGTCGCGATGGCGGCGATGCAGTTGGCGCGTGCGGATGAGCTGGCGATGCCCATCGAGCCAGTCGCCGCGGTCCAGGAACTGACACGCGCGCGGTCCGCGCGCGGTGGGTCAAGGCCTCCGAGCGACGATGGTGCCGGGCAGCGGCGGAAGCCCAGGGTGGGCAGTCGTGATGGCAAGGGACGGCTGGCGATGGACTTAGGCGAGGTTCATGGCGTGCGCGCTCGGGACGTTGTCGGCGCAATCGCCGGCGAGGCCGACATCCCCGGGCGGGCTATCGGCGGCATCGAGATCCTCAAGGAGCGTACGCTCGTCGAAGTGTCGGAGCCGTATGTCGATCAGGTGATCAGCCGGATGCGGCGGTTCCGCATGCGCGGTCATTGGGCGGTGCTGTACCGGGTGGACTGAGGTCTGTGGATGGGGGACGCGCCCAAAGCCTGAGGAAAGGCTTTGGGCGCTTTTCGTGATATCAGAACGAGCGCCCAGGGGCCAGCCCCGAGTCCGCTCCGGCGAAGGCCCTGGGATGCAAGGATGGCACCTAGACGGGGGGCGTGGACTCAGGGAGTGAGCAGCAACTTGCCCAGCGTCTTCCGGCCCTCTATATACCGGTGCGCTTCTGCAGCCTCAGCGAGCGGGAACGTCCGGTCGATGGGGACTTCGAGCTCCCCGCTAGACATCCATGCAAACACGTCCCCCGCGCGCCGCTGCAAGCGCTCGCGGGTAGCCACATAATCGCTCAGGGTGGGGCGCGTCAGAAACAGCGAGCCCTTGGTGTTCAGCACCTGGGGATCAAGCGGCGGGACGGGCCCACTGGCTGCGCCGAACAGGACCATCATGCCACGGCGCCGTAGGCAGTTGAGGCTCTTCATGAAAGTTGCCTGGCCAACGCCGTCGTAGACTACGTGGACACCTATGCCATCGGTAAGTCGTTTTGCTTCGGTCTCGAAGTCCACTTGGGAGTAGAGGATCACCTCATCTGCTCCGAGACGACGCACCCGAGCGGCCTTCTCCTCCGTTGAGCATGTGGCAATCACCCTGGCGCCGCGACGCTTGGCCATCTGTACCAACAGCCCTCCGACGCCGCCTGCTGCGGCATGGATCAGCGCCACGTGGTTTCTGTGAAGAACGAAGGTGGATGTCGCCAAGAAATGCGCGGTCATCCCTTGCAGGATGACGGCGGCCGCCTCGCGGGCGCTGATGTCCCTCGGTACGCGCGCCAGGTTGCTCTCTGGCACCACGGCGTATTCGGCATAGCTGCCGCGCGTCATCGCGTAGGCCACCTGGTCGCCGTGGCGCACTGAGGTGACACCTGCGCCCAGCGCATCGACGGTGCCCGCGCCCTCCATTCCCAGCGTGATGGGTAGCTCACCTTTGTAGCTGCCGGTGCGGTGGTAGGTATCGACGTAGTTGACGCCCGCCGCCTCGATCTTGATACGGACCTCACCGGGGCCCGGTTCCGGGATCGCGACGTCCTCGTAGCGCAGCACCTCAGGTCCCCCGAATTCGTGAATGCAGATGGCCTTCATGGTGACGTCTCCTTGTCGTGTTATGACACCATGGTAGCACACAATCTCTGGAGGGCGGATCGGAGGCGGCGACCCGCCCTCGGTCCAGCGGCGGAGAGCACGAGTCTCTGGGCTGGAGTGGGTCGAGCTGTCATCTCTGCCGCTGGGGAACACAGCACCTTGCGACACAGCACGTGTACGACGCCGGGTGGAGCCTCGCCGCGGAAGATGCGTGGTTGCTCCGCCGGGGCAGGACGGTAAAATCGGCGTGTGAGACCCAAGAGGATGGTCCTGGCGGTGCTGCTGCTCCTGAGCGCGGGGTGCGCGTACCGCCGCGTGTGCGACGCTGGGCACCGCGAAGCGGCAGCCTGGCTTGACGCCAATGCGTTGCCGAAGGAGAGCGTCGCGGCGGATCGGGAAGCTGCGGGGTGTTTTGGAGAGCGGCCTGTGCACCCATTGCCCGCCACGACGGACTCTCTGGAGCTCTTGCGCGCTGTCGAAGGCGGGCAGCCCGACTTTGCACTGGCGGCGTCCAGTGTGGCTTGGGACGGTGCGAGCGCCCAACCGTGGTTTCTCGAGCGCTACCGGCCCGTGCGGGCCTGGGGGCGAGGGGATGCTCAAGCTGGTACGTTGGTGCTCTACGAGTATACCCCGTCACCGTTCGGTGATGGCGCTAAGCATAAGCCTCCTGCGCACTTCCTGAGCGACGCCGTGGTACTGCGAGGGTACCGGCTCGACAGTGGGCGCGTCGGGCCAGAAGATCCCATCCATCTGACGCTGCTTTGGGATGACGCACCAGGGCATCCTTATGAAGGATTGCGCGTCGCCGTGCGACTGGCGGAGGTGGCAACGGGCGAGATCTGGGCGCAGAGCTCAGCGCGATTGGCGCCCTTGGGCGTGGCCTTGGAGGACGATGCGCGGCTGGCGCAACATGTGCTTCTCGATCCGCCTGGCGATCTGCCCCGGGGTAGCTTTTGCGTCCTTGTGAGTCTCACGGAGGCGAGCGGGAGAACGGTGGAGGTCTCTGATGACGCAGTGGCATTCGACGGCGGCATGGTCCTGGCGACCGCGGTCCATCCGCCGGATGTGAGCGATGACCCCATCGCAATGGACCATGCCACGGCGTATGGGTTCGAGTCAGCCACCGGTGGTACTCGGATCGCGCTGCTTGGGTACGATGCGCCGGAGCGTGCGGCTCCGGGGGAGTGGGTTCGCGTCGCGCTGTTGTGGTCATCCTCAACACCCGTAACGGACGACTACCACGTCCTCGTGCACCTGGTGTCGCCCGATGGCGGGCTGGTGGCGCAGGGCGATGGGGTGCCGGTGTACGGCTTCCTACCGACGAGCACGTGGGATGCGGGCACTTATGTGCGCGATGAGCACGGGTTCAGGCTGCCGGATGACTTGCCGCGTGGCGATTACGGAATCTACGTGGGGCTGTACCTGGTGGAGTCGGACGAACGCCTTGTGGCACTTGACGAGTCTGGCGCTTCATTTCCGGACGGTCGCGTTGCCTTGGCACTGATGAAGGTGCGGTAGGTGAGGAAGCTGCTCTTCCCTTTGGGCATGGCTGTGGTGGCGCTCGTGTCTGCACTCATGGGTGAGACTCTGACGAGCGACCTCGCAGCGCCGGCAGTCCCTACTTCGGCGGGGAGTGTGGCGCCATCGCCGCCGCCTGGACTGTGGCGGGACGATGTCAGACTGAGCCTGCGGCCCTCTGAGCCATCTCATGCCATCGTCTATGCCACCGATGGCTCAACACCTACGGCAGCCGTCGGCACCTTGTACACCCAGCCCATCCGCCTGGGCGCGGCCGCACCTGGGATGCACGTGATCCGCGCTGCCGAGATCCTGGCCGGGCAGGACGGCGAGGGCGTGGCTGGCCCCGTGTTCAGCGCATCCTATGGCGTCGGCCTGGCGCCATCGCTTCCGGTCATCTCCCTAATCGCGGAACCCGCAGACCTCTGGGACGCTGAGACCGGGGTGCTCGCGAACCCATCCTACCGCGGTGCCGATTGGGAGCGGCTCGTGCATGTCAGCGGGTTCTTCGTCGACGGCACCGCGTTCGCGCTGCCTGCAGGCGTTCGGGTCGACGGACGAGAACCACCAGGCGCAGCCAAGCAGACGTTTCGACTGTATTTCCGTCAGGAGCACGGCGCGGCACGCCTCGACGCGGCCATCTTCCCCGACCATCCTCAGCGGGCCGACGACGCTCAGTCCTACAAGCGGCTGTTGCTCCAGGCTGGCGAGCATGGTGTGACGTGGTCGCTGTTGAGTGACCAGGTCGTGATGATCCTGGCGCGCGAGCTCGGGCTGCCTGCAGCTCAGGGTCGCTTCGTCTGGGCCTTCATCAACGGCTCCTCCTGGGGCCTCTATCGCCTCACCGAGCGCGTCGATCGCTTCATGGTGGTGGCGAACTACGACGCTGGTTCGGCGGACGTGGTGCAGGAGGGCGATGCGCGGGATGGGACCGACCTCGACTGGGAGGCCCTCCTGGACTGGACCGAAGCGACCGACTTGAGCGATAGGGATGCGTATGCAGCGTTCGCTGCGCTGGTGGACCTAGCTGGCTTCACCGATTTCGCGATCCTCTGGCAGGTCTTTGGCTTCGCCCCTGACGCACTGATCGCGGTGCAGCCCCAAGGCGGGCGCTGGTTCTGGGTCTTTGAGGGTGGTGCGCCGGGCGGGACGACCCGTACATCCGACTTCGGCGTGCTCTATGCAGCACTGATGGCGAACCCGGACTTCCGGGCCGGGTTCGCCGCGCGGCTGGCCGACCTGCAGAACACGCTGCTGTCGCCTGCGTCGATCGAGCAAGCACTGGCGGCGGCCTCGGTGGGATTGGCCGAGGACTTTGCCCAGGAGCGTGGGCGGTGGCCTGGCGTGCCGAGCTGGGCCGACGAGGGCGCGGCGCTCGTCTACGTGGTAGAGGATCGAGCCGCCAACCTGGCTGCGGCAATGGGAATCGATGTGTCGCTGTTTCTGCTGGAGGCCCAGGAGCGCGAAGGCAGGTTGTACATCAATGGGGAGCCGATCCGCAACCTGCAGGGCGGGTGGCAGGGCAGATATGCGCCCGGCACCCGCGTGGATGCAATCGCGGTCCCGGCGCCGGGGTTCGTCGCTGCTGGGTGGGCTGGCGGAGGTCTCGATGTGACCACGTGGGACCGCCACATAGTGCTGACGATGACGCAGCCTGCGACGCTAACGGCGCTATTCGCGCCCGCCCCAACGGGTCGATTGGAGCCGCAGCCCGATGACGTTATCATCAACGAGCTGTGGATCAACGACGATGGTACGCGGTATGGTCCGCTCGGGCGCCTGCCGCTTCAGGGTGACTGGGTCGAGCTGCTGGTGCGAGCTCCTGGCGGCGTCGATCTGCGCGGATGGCGGCTCACTGACAATGACACGAAGGACGGGAACATTGAGGGGTCGCTCATCTTCCCCCGGATCGACGCCTTCGCCCGAGTTCCCTGTGGCACCGTGATCCTCATCGTAGCGACGGTGTCGCCGTCCAACGCTGCGTCGTTCCCGATGGATGATCTGGACGCGCGGGACGGGACGATGCTGCTCTATGTCGGCAACGGAATACTCGACGCCTGGACCGATCCCGGTTTCGCCATCGGAACCGGCCATGACAACCTGGCGCTACTGACGGCAGCCGATAGGGGTATCGACTTCGTCGCCGAGGGGCGTGACGTTCGGCCCTGGACGTTCGGCGTGCTGGCGGACGGCGTGACCTTCGATGCGCCGTTCAGTCGCCTGGGTGCAGACAATGGCGCGGCGTTCACGGGTTTGGCGGGTAACGACGAGCTGAGCGACTGGATTGTCGATCCACCCGCGTGTGCGTCCGAGGACGCGCAGTGCTACGGCGTACGCACCGTCGTGACGCCGGGCGTGCTCAACCCCGGGCAGTCGGGGTATCGGCTGCGGTGTCTTGCGCAGCGGTTCGGGATCGAGGGCGGCAACCGTTGAATGGTGGCGGACGTGCTATAATGACGCATCATCGTCTGACGGAGCTATGATGGACCAGTGGATTGCCTCACCCACAACCTCGCTTGCGACGTTCGCGCTGAATATGCTTCTCGGCCTCGCCTTGAGCGTGGTGGTGGCCTGGTACTACCAGGCCTATGGACAGGCGCTCACGAACCGGCGCAAGCTCGCGGCGCTGCTGCCGATCCTGACGCTCACAACAGGCATCGTCATCAGCATCGTCAAGTCCTCATTGGCGCTCTCGCTGGGGCTGGTGGGTGCACTTTCCATCGTCCGCTTCCGCACCGCTATCAAGGAGCCCGAGGAGCTGATGTTCCTGTTTGTTGCCATTGCCATCGGGCTGGGAGTAGGGGCAGAACAGCGCTGGGTTACGGTCGTGGGCGTGGCGTTGTTGATGGCTTACGTATCGATCCGGCTGGCGCTGGGGCGGGGCACGCAGCGCCACAATCTGTACCTCAACATCCTGGTCGCGGAAAACCCGTCGGTCTCGCTAAGCAGCGTGAACGCCTGCTTGCTGGCTCACGTCGACGTCCTGGATTTCCGGCGGCTCGATAGCCGCGACGGCACGCTTCAGCTCACGTACTTCGTCGACTGTCGCAACCCCCAGGCCGTAAGCGACCTCGTGGCTGACCTCAAGGTGACCTTCGCGGGCGCCGAGGTCAGCCTGCTCCAGCAAGAGCAGGTGCTGGGGGACTGATTGCGGATCAAGGGAGGGAGCGCGCCGGGCTCAGTGTCGGGGTCCACACGCCGTCCACTGTTGGTGGTTGGCCTCTTGCTCGCCTTTGCCGCGGGGTTTGCCGTCGCGATCAGCCTACCCGACGGGTTCGAGCAATCCCTAAGTGCAGCACTGCGCGACCCCGAGACAGCGCTGCGAGGCTGGCGACTGCGCCGTCAGCTCCCCTCAGTGGACATCGCTGTTGACTTCGAGACCTACCAACGTTGGATGCGCGTGGTCGCCGCGCAGACGGCGCAGGGCTTTGTACCCTCGGATGCGGACTGCGCCACCGTCGAGGTGCGAGGTGGTGACACTCCTCTCGCCGGGACACTGTGTCCGACCGTCGAGGGTCCCCAATCGGGTAACACCCGCAGCCCAGAATTCACGCTGGAGGTCGCCGTTGACGTTCCGTGGCTCGGGACGCGGCGTGCCACGCTGGCGCCGGCTGATCCTTCGAGTGTGCTGGGTGTAGGATACCTACGCATGATGGCGGAGGAGGGCCTGACGACCCCGCATCGGCAGCTTCTCGATCTGAGGGTGAATGGGACGGGATGGGGAGTCTACATCCTCGAGGCGGCCCCCGAAGTGTATGTCGAGGCTGGAGACGTTCTGGTCACCTATAGCGGCGCGGCGCTGCCGCACGCGGCTCTGGTTGCGCCGGAGCGCAGCTTCGCCTATGCTCGAACGGTGTTTACGTCCGTGGTCGGTTCCGACGGTGTTGCCCCAGATGATCCACCTGTGGGGCGGGCCGCAGCGCTTTTGGCTGCGCTGGAATCTAGCGCTGTGGTGCCCTCCTCAGCCATCGACTCTGATGCGCTTGGGCGTATGGTCGCCGCGACGGCGTTGTGGCACGGAACAGCCCTGCCCGACTGGCGCAACCTTGCTCTCGTCCTCGATCCAGAATCGGGTCGGTTCGTCCCGATCCCAGCGGGCTGGACACCCGACGCTGACACACCGCTCCCGTCAAGCTTCGTCGATGATCCGGAGGTGCAGCGTGCGATCGCTGTGTCGCTGGATCGCTACACCGCTTCGGGTCTCGTGGATTCACTGCTCGCATCGGGCGACCTGGAGGCACTCTATGTGGCGCTCGGCGGTGTGCCGGGTGGCCTGCGCGCCTCATTGGTCGACCATCAGGCCGCGATGGACGCAATGGCGACGCCATCGCGCACCCTCTATGCCTGGATCGCCGAGGAGCCGGGGGCAATCCGTCTTGACCTTCGTGCCGTCCTGCCCTTCCCGGTAGAGTTGCTTGGCCTCGATTTCGATGGATTGGGAACGGTGAGGATCGATCCGGCCTGGGCACCCGATGACGGCGCATCCCTCTCTGTCGTTGAGGATGCGAGCGTTGTGCTCGAGGCTCGCGTGGGCGACGCCCCGGTTACGGCAACGCTTTTCGTTCCGCAGGCGTCGCTTCCCGCCAATCTGCGGGCCGGGCTGGGCACGCTGTCGTTGGTTACGCGAGTGTGGGGTCTGGAGACGGCGATTCCGGTCATCGTCGAGACCGCATCCACCTGGAGTGGGCCGTGAACGCTAGGCCTACGCCGATGCACGTCGAGGTGACAACGACGCCCGCGCGTGCCGAGGTGAAGGTCCCGCTGCCAAGCGCGCTTCTCGGCGACGTCCGCGCCTGGACGCGCCTCCATCCGGCGCACTGGCGACGCACTTACCCGGCGCGGCAGATCAACAACCTGTACTTCGATACGGCCAACTATGCCGGACTTAACGCGAACCTCGCTGGCGTGGCCGATCGCGCGAAGCTACGCATGCGGTGGTACGGCCCCTGTCTGGCTCGTCCCGGGAATCCGCAGTTGGAGCTCAAGCGCAAGCAGGGGCTGGCGGGGTGGAAGGAGATCGTGCACGTCGGGCGCGATTTCGACCTGGAAATCGGCGCGTGGTCCATTCTGCTTGACGACCTCTGGGCAGCGGTGGGCAACCGCGCGCCCAACTGGCTGATGCGGTTCCCACTGCCGGTTCTGATCAATGCGTACCAGCGCGAGTATTTCGCGACACCCGATGGCGCGGTCCGGCTCACGATTGACACGGACCTGCGTGCGCTCGATCAGCGCTCATCGGCGCAGCCGAATGTCAGGCGCGAGACCTTGCTAGCCGACATCGTGGTGGTCGAGATCAAAGCCGGTCTCGACGACGAAGCTACGGAGCGTCTGGCCGCGATCATCTCGGGTCTCCCCGCGCGTGTGGATCGGTTCTCGAAGTACGTGCGCGGCGTCATGGCGGCGCCGGACCTATGAGTGGACAGCACGGGGAACGCAACGGACTACGATCGCGTGCCCGTAGGGCGTGCCGGTCAGTACCGGGTTCTGGCTTGCGCAGAGTCTCGATCGAAGACGATTGCGCTATTGGGAGAGGCGGATAGCCAATGCTTGGTGAATCGCCGCCGGAACGGCGATATCGAGGGCGTACGCTCGGTTGGATGACGCTCGT
>JALOOJ010000163.1 GCA_025454475.1 Anaerolineae bacterium | reverse complement strand
CTAACGGGTCGACGGCAAGCCGCGGATAGTCGGCGGCAACCCAGCCGGCGCCCTCCGCATCGAAGACCTGCATCGCGTCTGACCATGTGACTCCCACATCGGCTGACGTGGTATAGTAGATCCCGCTCTTGGCTCTTCCCATCCGCCCATAGAGTAGGCATCTTGCAGATATGCGCGGCTATACCAGATCTGCCCGTCGACACTGTCACGCCAGACGGCGTGAAGGCGATCACCGAAAGCCGCAATCGAAGGCTCGGTGGCGCTACCCATCGACGACTGCATCACCGTGGCCGCGCGAGTCCATCCGGTTCCACTCTGTCGAGCGTAGCGCAGGACCTTCTGTGACGCCCCTTCACTCGCCGGTTCGGACCACAGAGCGTGCACAACGCCCTCGCGGTCGACAGCCATCGCCGGCACATCCGGCCCAACCGAGTCCTGCAGCACAGCAACCGGCTGCGACCACGGCGGCGGCGGCGCGAAGGCAATGCTCAGTGCACTCACCTCACTCTGCGTGATCCATACATCGCCATCCGTGTCGACGCCGACAACAGCTAACGAGGCATTCGTGTCGCCCTCATTGTCGGTCGGCACCAGCGTTGCCCATAGCTCGCCAAGGTAGATGGACCTTCCGGTAACGGTATCATCAAACTGGACCGCCAACCGCTTGGGTTCCGACCACGCCTCGCCGTTCCAGAGACTCAACACGAGCGTGTCGGTGCCATTTCCATTGAACATGATCGCCTGCTCTGCATCGAGTGGCACAAGTCGTTCGGACTCCGGGCTCGGGCACCCGTTCAGCCCCTCCAGGACCCGTTGGCCCACGCTGCCCGAAGCGGCTGTTACATCACGCAGTGGCGACTGGTACAACGCACACGCTCCGAGACTGTCTGTCCCTTCCCAGAGCACCATCGCACTGCTCGCAGTCTCGCCATAGGCGATGAACGAGCGCGCATTGAGCGCCTTCGAGCCGGCACTTCGGCCGACATTCACTGGCTCGCTCCAGGAATCCCCTGAGTTGAGCGACTCGGCCAGTAGCGCCGTCGCCAGATGCGGATCGTTCCAGGTGAGCACCAGGAGACCTTCCGAATCGGCGGCGATGCGCAGGTTCAGCTGTTCGGGTGTCGCTGAGCGATAGTAGAGCGAGCTGTGGATGGTCACCGCACTGCTCCACCTGTCGCCGCCGTCTGACGATAGCCGGAAGACGATTGCCGATGGATCGGCAGTCGTATGCAAGTTGCGGCTGTAGGCCAGGTACAGCCAGCCATCGGCGTCAACTGTGATCACAAAGCTGGCGGCCGATTCCGCAACCACGCGCGCGTTCGACCACGCAGAACGACCTGCAGGCATCCTCGCGTACATTAGCGCGGTCGCTCTGGAACCCTCTACGAGCTCCCCGATCCAGAATGCATGTGCATTTCCCTCCGGGTCGCCAATGATCCGCGGCATCACCCCGATCGGCGTGTAAAGCGCCTCGCTTCCATCCGCTAACGGGCGCTCTAGAACCTCGACCTCGTAGATCGGAGTCGTCACCGGCTCCGACCACTCCCCCGCCGTACCGTCGGCCATGGTCAGGCCATCGAGGCTATCCCACCAGAAGGTGCGCATCTCGCCGTCCTGGTCGGTTAGGACGGTTGGCATAGACGCGGCCCCGCTTTGTGACACGTTCACCGGAGGCGCCCAGATGCCATCACTGCGCTGGGCTGCCGAGCGCGCACCAAAGCCCATGGATGCGACAAACACGAGCACCAGAGCACCCGCCGCACGCCCAGCGTGCGTCACTCTAGCAGATCGAGTCATCGCGTGAATCCCATGAAATCTGTACTCCTGTCGGTGCCTTGTCGCAAGCCAATGGTCTGATGGCGTTCTTGCCCCGCAAGCGATGCCTCCACACAAGGCGTCTCACACGCCGGACCTGTGACCCCCAACAGCACGCCTCATTGGTGAGTATTACCATTCTAGAAGCCTCGTGTCAGAGGCGGGTCAAGATACTACTGGAGAACTACTAGAGACAGGCGTGGGTTCGATGCCGACGTGCGAAGCTAGGCGAGCTAATGGTTCGGGTTGAGTCGCTCGGTCGCTGAGAGCCTGAGCGTTAGATTGCACAGGAACGACCGGGCGAGGGCAGCACAAAGCAATAGCCAACTCTGTGCTTTGTCACAACATAGACTGGGTCGGAGGGGTTGTCTTCGATCTTCTGGCGCACGTAGCGCACGTACACCCCCAGATACTTCGTCTCGCCGGCACACTGTGGGCCCCAGACGTGGGTGAGCAACTCCGTGTGTGGGATGACTCGGTCCTTGTGGCGGACCAAGTACATGAGCAGGCGCTTCTCTGTGGGCGTAAGGTTGACCAACTGCCCCTGACGCGTTACGGTTTGCTCGATCAGGTCGATGCGCAGGTTGCCGTCATCCAGAACACTATCGGGAGCAGTTCGCTGTTCCTCACCACGGTGTCTCAGTGCGGCGCGTATCCGCGCCTTGAGGACTTCAAAGCTGCACGGCTTGGTGACATAGTCATCAGCTCCAAGCGCCAGCCCCTTCACAATGCTCTCGCTGTCCGCGACAGCAGTCAGCATGATGATGGGTACGTCGCAAACCTGCCTCAGCTGCCTACAGGTCGTCCAACCATCCATCTCCGCCATCGTGACGTCGAGGATCACGACATCAGGGTGCAACTCGTATGCCTTGCGCAGTCCTTCCTTGCCGTCTCGTGCCGTGAAGACGTCAAGTCCCTCACGAGCCAGCCCCATGCTTAGCAGGGCCAGCAGACCGCTGTCGTCATCAATGACGAGTACCCGCGCATTCATCTTGGCTCACGATCAGTGCGACGGGATCCATAGTTGAGAAGTAATATCCCCCGCTGGGGATGGATTGGATATAGTCGGGTTCCCGTGGGTCCACTTCGATCTTCTGCCGGAGCTGGTAGATGTACTGCTTCACCAGGCCGGGATCACCCACTCGCTCCGGACCCCAGACACGATGCAGGATCGCGTCTGGCGTGAGCACACGGCCAGCGAAATGCATCAAGAGCGACAGCACCTCGTACTCCTTCGGGCGCAAGTAGATCCGTCGCTCCCCAATCAGCAGTTCGCGTCGCGCGCAGTCGAGAATGACCGATGGCGTCGGCGAAAGGTACTTGACATTACCATCGAGGGCGGCGTCCGCTCGGCGCAAGCAGACCCTAAGGCGACTGAGCAGCTCACCAAACTTGATCGGCTTGGTCATGTACTCGTCAGCGCCCAGGTCAAAGCCTTTCACCACATCTTCGGCTGTTGTAGCCTTGCCCGTCAAGAACAGTATGGGCGCATCTGTCATCTCGCGCAGCCGACGACACGCCTCGAATCCGTCCATGTCAGGCATCATCACATCGAGGATGATGGCGTGGGGTCGGATCTTGTAGGCGACTCGCAGCCCGGCCAGAGCATCCGGTGCGGAGGCGACCTCGTATCCCCCTTTCGTCAGCATCATCAGGATCATCCTGAGGACGTCAGGGTCATCTTCAATGACGAGCACCCGCCAAGGTTGCTGCACTGGCCACCCTCTCCTTCCGCTGAGACGCGGCTTACGCGTCACCCTTGGATCTCGGTGGAGCCGATAGGCGATCCGCCCGCTGAGCCGGCCCAGCCCCGGACCTCGAGGGGCCCCGCCCCTGCGTCCGAAGGCCTCTCCGGTTTCAGACCACCTAGCTACATTATAGCGTCCTGCAGATGCCTGTCAAACCATGAGACCTAGCACACAACCGAAAGGTTAGTATGAAGACCAGTCGGTATCAGTCATGCCACAGGGGACGTCAGCGAGCTCTCAACAGGAGCGTCGGACACCCGAAGGGCCCAAGAGTCCGATCTTGCACGCTTATGCCCGTAAGTGTACGGTACTGCACTAGTCCGTTGACACATCGTGCAGCCTGTGCTATAGTGATGACGAGTCGCGAGAGATTCCATGCTCAAGAGCCAACGCCATGACGCAATCCTGCGCCAGCTCGATGCCGACGGTGCAGTCGTCGTCGCCGCGCTGGCTGAGGTTCTGCGAGTGGACCCGGTCACAGTCCGACGTGACCTGGCGGAGCTGGAGCAGCAGGCAAGGCTTCGGCGCGTGCACGGTGGTGCTGTCGCCCGCGAGGCGGCAGCTACCTTCGGAGACAGTTCGGAGCAATCGCGGCGTATTGCGGAGGCGGCGGCCCGCGCGATCCCCGATGGCAGCGTTGTTTTCATTGGCCCAGGAACATTGGCAGCGGAGATAGTGCCCTATCTCCAGTCCCACGCGCATCTAACCGTAGTCACAAACGCCCTCGACGTGGCCTACAATCTGGCGCGGCAGCGCCAGCACACTCTCCACGTCATCGGGGGCCAACTCGGCGCCGGGCACGGCATTTACAGTGATCCAGAGGCGCTACGGCGGATTCGCGCCGACAACGTGATTCTGGAGGCCGATGGGCTCGACGCCGAGCGCGGGCTCACGCACGATGATCAGGAGGCGGCGGCAATGACCCGGGCGCTCTTCGCTCTAGGCGCGCAGACGATCGTGCTCATCGCGCCCGAACGGCTCGGGCGGGCCGGAGCGCTATTCGTCGCCCCGGCGAGCGAGATCGATGTCCTGATAACAGGGCGCGCGGCCGACGCTCCCGCGATCTGGGACTTGAGCGAACTGGGCATCCGTATGGTGCTGACTTAGCAATGGGTTTCGAAGGCCCTTGAGCTCCGGAGGCCGATAGCTCAAGGGTCTGGTTATCGGCAATGTGGTGTACGGATCCTGAAAGGAGCACTCAATGGCAGGCGTTTCATTTAGGCACGTGACCAAGCGATTTGGAGATGTAGTCGCCGTCTCGGATCTGAACATCGAGGTGGCCGACAAGGAGTTCCTGGTCTTCGTCGGTCCCTCCGGATGCGGAAAGAGTACCAGTTTGCGCATGCTCGCGGGATTGGAGGAGATCGACGAAGGCGAGATCTACATTGGCGATCGCCTTGTAAACGATGTGCCGCCCAAAGACCGTGACATCGCGATGGTCTTCCAGTCCTACGCGCTCTACCCTCACATGACCGTCTACGACAATATGGCGTTCGGCCTCAAGCTGCGCAAGGTACCCAAGCAGGAGATCGACCGCCGCGTGAAGGAAGGCGCAGGCATGCTCGGGATCGAGCATCTGCTCGATCGCAAGCCCAAGCAGCTCTCCGGCGGACAGCGCCAGCGCGTGGCTGTGGGTCGCGCAATTGTCCGTGAGCCCAACGTCTTCCTGATGGATGAGCCGCTCTCCAACCTCGACGCCAAGCTGCGCGTCCAGGCGCGCGCCGAGATCTCCAAGCTCCACCAGCGTCTGGGCACAACCTTTATCTACGTGACCCACGACCAGGTTGAGGCCATGACGATGGGCACGCGCATCGCGGTACTGCGTGACGGTATCCTGCAACAGGTCGACAGCCCGCAGCATCTCTACGACCTACC
Source organism: Anaerolineae bacterium (assembly GCA_025454475.1). Lineage (GTDB taxonomy): Bacteria > Chloroflexota > Anaerolineae > B4-G1 > SLSP01 > PWVB01. The sequence goes on along the minus strand of JALOOJ010000163.1, from coordinate 3,460 downwards.
CAACAACGTCTTTGTTGCCGGCTTTATGGGAAGTCCCGCAATGAACTTCTTCGAAGCCGCGCTCGTAGACCACGACGGTGAGACGGTCGCCGACTGCAAGGACTTCCGCGTCCGCATCCCGGCGAGTCTCGCCGCACCGTATAGGCCCTATCTAGGTAAGGAAGTCGTGATGGGCCTGCGACCTGAGCACATCCATGACCCCGACTATCCGCTGCCCGGCATTGTGCCGTCTCTAGTAGAGGCGAAAGTCGAGATCACCGAGTTGATGGGAAACGAGGTCAATGTGTTCTTCTCCACGGGCCGCGTCGACTTCATGGGCCGCTTCGATCCGCGGACAAAGGCCACCGTCGGTATGACCAAGTCGGCGTCTTTCGACATGAGCCGCATCCACATCTTCGACAAGCAGACGGAGAAGGCGATTCGCTGAGGCTTCGGGAGAGGGAGTTCGTGACAAGGGACAGTGGCACACTAGACAGCGGTCGTGGCCGCCGGCAGGACTGCGTCTGGTCTGCCGTGTCCCTTACCAACCTGCCCCAATGCCTTCCGGTGATTTGACAGAGCGCCGGTTTCTCGTATAATGCAGAGCGTTGGAGCCCCAGTGGCGGAATCGGCATACGCGGCAGGTTGAGGACCTGTGTCCTTTTGGACGTGGAGGTTCAAGTCCTCTCTGGGGCATCGACGGGCAAGGGCGTCGCGCTAGCGGCGCCTTTTCCGTTCCTTGGGAATAGTGCGTGCCGCCGCGGCAAGCGCGGCGGCACGCATCTGCCGAATCGCAGCCAAAGACTACACTGCGATCCGAGCCGCAGTCTCAGCCAGACGGGTCGCGTAGCCCATCTCGTTGTCGTACCAGGCCGCCACTGACAGCAGTTCTCCCTGAACAGCGGTCAGCGGCAGGTCAATGATCGACGAATGCGGGTCTCCGACGATCCGGGATGACGCCCACTCCCCTTCGAGGACATCCATCACGCCCTTCAGTGGCGGCATCGAAGCCGCCTTACGGAAGGCATCGTTCACCTCATCCACGGTCACAGGGTGCTCGGTGAGCAGGTTCAACTCGACGATACTGCCCGTGCGAGTCGGCACCCGATAGGCCTTTCCCGTGATCTTGAGGTCCTTCCAGATGAACCCAAGCGCGCGCGCCGCACCCGACGAGGATGGGATTATGTTTTCGGAGGCGGCCCACGAATCGCGCAGGTCTTTCATCGGCTGGTCCGTGAGCGACTGCGTATTCGTGTAGGCGTGCACCGTGGAGAATAGGCCGTACTTGATGCCGAAACCCTCGATGATGACCTTGACGACGGGCGCGAGAGCATTAGTGGTGCAGCTCGCCATGCTGACGATCTTGTGCTCATTGGCATCGAACGCGTCAAGGTTGATGCCCGGTAGCAGCACCGCGTCCGCGTCGTCCTGCTTCTTGGGCGCCGCGCTGACCAGGACGCGCTTGGCGCCGGCATCCAGATGCACCTGCGCGCCGGCTCGTGTGGTTGCCCGGCCCGTGCAGTCGATCACCAGGTCGACGCCGAGCGCTCTCCAGTCAGGCACCGCCTTCATTGAGTCGAAGTAGGGGATGGAGCGACCGCCGATGACAAAGCCCATGTCGCCGGCTGAGACCTCTTCAGTCCAGCGGCCATAGTTCGAGTCGACCTCGAAGAGTGCCGCGAGTGTTTCGACGTCCTTGATGTCGGAAATCGAGACCGGAACGAACAGATCGTTCTTCAGCGCGGCCTTCATCAGAGACCGGCCGATGCGACCGAAACCGTGGATAGCGATTCTAGACATTGTGTTATTCCTTTCTCTCCCGTCTGACTACACTGACTACACCACGCCGCCCCGCGCCGCCACCGCAAGCCCGCCGAGCATCCCGGCGCGCGTGCCCAATTGCGAAGGCACGATGGCGATGTCGTCCACCGGGAACATACGCACCCGCCGAGCGACCGTCGCCCGCACCGTATCGAAGAGCAGGTCGCCGATCTGGGCGACTCCTCCGCCCAGCACCACGATGTCAGGATGCAGCGCCACGATCAGGTTCGCGATGCTGATCCCCAGATAGTCGGCAGCGCGCACGAGCGCATCGCGAACCGCGCTATCACCTGCTGAAGCCGCTGCAGCCATCTCACGCGGCGTAACCCGCCCAGCGTCGCCGTCGACCAGCCGGTGCAGCTCGGGCGCGCGCCCGCTCGCCATTAACCACACGCCCTGCGCACTGATCGCTGGGCCGCTCGCCAGCGTCTCCACGCAGCCCCGGTTCCCGCAGCCGCATAGCGGCCCGTCGGGCACCACCGTCTGGTGGCCCAGCTCGCCGGCCGCGCCCAGGGGGCCCAGGCGCAGTTTGCCCTCGACGGCAATCCCACCGCCAATCCCGGTGCCCAGCGCCAGGAAGACCATCGTGCGTGGGGCGCCCCGTCCGTGGCCAAAAGTCAGCTCGCCCAGCGTCGCCATCCGCACGTCGTTGAGCAAGTAGACGGGGCAACCGATCCGTGGCTCCAACACATCCCGCACCGGCACGTCACGCCACTGGGTCGCCAGGTTGGGCAGAAACCGCGTCATCCCCCGCGCCAGGTCCGCGAGCCCAGGCACCCCCATCCCCGCCGCCGCAGGCGCGGCGCCCACCTCCGCCGTCATCGCATTCACCAGATCGGCAATGCGCGCCAGCACACCCAGCGGCCCCTCGTGCGACGCCGTCGGGATCGTGCGCTCCAGCACCACCTCGCCCTGCGCTGTGCCGAACGCGCACGCCACCTTCGTCCCGCCCAGATCCATACTCGCGTACAACGGTTCCGTCATCTGTGATCACCTCGATGTGATTTCCCTCTCCCCTTCGCAAGGTATCGGCACCCAGCAAAGGGTCCCGCGATCCACCGTCGTCAATCCCAGCATTGTCTTCGCCCGACCTTGCGAAGGTACGGAAAACTCCGCAAGGCTCCGGAAGCCATCAGCGCCAGGGGAAGTCGTACGTTGGCCGGTTCACGTACCGGTCCATCTTCATCCGCAACCGCGCTTGTGACCACGGGCCCAGCCTCACCAACAACACCTTGTCATTCACAGGCACCGGCGGCGCCTCGCCTTCCTGCACCTCAGCAAACCGATGCTCGCCATAGCCTCCGGCCTGGACCAGCACCTCACGCGCCTGCAGTGGGTTGGTGTTGACCAGTGAAAGCGTCAACCCATCAGCTGTGATCTCACTCACCAGTGCGGCGACATCCTCAGGAAGGCCAGGACGCCCGCCGATCCGATCGAAGTACCGCACACTGGCGTGAAGCAGGCCCCCGTGGTAGACCGCCGCGGGCGTTCCCATCGCCATCTGGATCAGGCCTTCCGGCACCACCGGGTTCAGGTCCTGCCAGTGGTGCACATCCCACTGATCCTGGGTGCTCCAATCATCGCTCTCGATCCTGTCGAGCCGTTGCTGCATGCACGTGATGGTGTCGGACAACGCTTGTGCCGGGTAGTCGGGATTCTC
>JALOOJ010000359.1 GCA_025454475.1 Anaerolineae bacterium | reverse complement strand
GCGGGCCGCGCTGCATCCCCAGCGAGAGGAAGGTCTGCGCGATGGGCACCTCCACGAGCGTCGGGAAGTACATGAACACGCCGAAGAGCACCCCTGCCATGTTGGCCCAGACAGTGTTACTGCCGGCAACCGTTTGTATCCAGGATGCGGGGATCAGGGCGCGCGCCATACCGGCGGCAAAGACGCCCGCAATGAGCAAGGGCATGATCTGCTTCACGAAACGCCACATCTCCCAGAGCCACTCCTGGATCTCAAAGGGCTCGAACTTCGTGACAGCGACATACCAGGCCGCGCCGATGAGCAGCACCTCGGCGATCAGCTTACCGGTGATGCCGACATCCAGCCCGCGTGTCCCGATCGTGACCTTGAAGGAGGCCACAACCAGCGTCAACGTGATCAGGCCCAGCGCCCAGTAAGTCCAGCGGTTGTAGCCTTCGTCGACGTTGTTCAGGCCCTTCCATGCCGCGACGCCGATGGAGATCAACAGGCCGATGAGGAAGACGCCCTGCACGCTGACGCCCTCGATGCCCATCGCTGCGTTGGGCGGCACCATACCGTTCAACCATGACTGGAATCGCTCCGCCCAGTGAAGAGGCGCCGCCGCCCCGGCCGAGGCAGCAAGAGCGGTCGACGATTCGCCAAGGGTAACACTGGCGTAGGTATTGGTCAGCAGACCGACCTGCAGCGTGCCGGCGATCAGGATGCCCAGGAGCAGGGCAAAGAAGACCCATGTGCGGGCCGGTACGCTACCCTCCTGGGCGAAGGCGTCCACGGTGGCCGCATCATGCTCAGCATCGTCCTTACGGAAGATCCAGGCCATCAGCAGGCCGATGCCGATGCCGAAGACGATCGAAAGGATGACACGCGCAAGCGCGATGTCCATCCCGATAGCTACCCCGGTCAGCGAGATCGCCAGAATGTTCACCGCAGGCCCGACGAACAGGAACGTAATTGCGGGACCAAGCCCGGCGCCCTTCTTGTAGATGCTGGCAAAAAGCGGCATGATCGTGCACGAGCAGACCGCCAGCACAAACCCACCAATGGCTGACGCGGGGTACGAGATCCACTTGGGCGTGTTGCGCCCCAGGAACCTGGTGATGGCCTCCTGTGGGATCAGGGCTGCCAGCGCCCCCGCAATCAGGAATGCGGGCATCAGGCAGAGCAGGACGTGGGCCGCCAGGTAAGCTGCCAGACTGCCGAGTCCCGTCTGAAGAAGCGTGCCGATGGATTGGATAACACTCACAGGCGGCCTCCGATACGCCATGCCCGATATGCAGAATACTGAATGTGTCGTGCCTGAATAAGAGCGCCGGCTACAACAGCGCTCTCTTCCCAAAGCGTATTCACGAATACGAATGTGATTATACGCCTGTTGGCGCGATCTGTCAAGGTGCGCTTTGGTCAGATTCGGCGCAGATAAGGCTGACCAACCTGAGTCATCGGATCGAAGCCCGGTGACTCGGGCTCTGCGTGGGCGGCACGCCGCGCTTAGCCTTCGCCTTCCTCTACGCGTATAGGCGCCGGCTGCAACCCGCCTGATGGCACCCAGGTATGCTGGGCCGGCATTCGCCAGAACCCGCGCTTCCCCAGGGCCTTGCCAAGGTAGACGAGGCTCAACATGACCGGGACTTCCCAGAACAGGCCCATTGTGGTGCCCAGCGCTGCATAGGAACCGACGCCATAGAGCGCGACCGCCGTAGCGATCGCGATCTCAAAGTGGCTGGATGAACCGATGATGACGGTCGTGATCGCCTCGCGGTAGTGCAAGCCAAAGGCGCGCGTGGTCAACAGGTTGTACCCCACCACAATGACGAAGTGCAGCAGCAGAGGCGCTGAGATGAGCAGCAGCGCGTCGAAGTTGCCCAGCAGCACATCGCCGTTCAGCGAGAAGAGTACCACCAGTGTCATCAGCAGAGCACCAATGGCGATCTTGTCGACCGTTGGGCGATAAACTCCCTTGAACCAGGCTTCGCCCTTGAGTCGGGTAATCAGTCGCCTCGTGACGACACCCAGGACCAGCGGCAGCCCGATAAAGACCATAGCCGAGATCGCGAGTAGGCCACGGTCGATCGGGATACCCTGAATCCCGGTCAAGAGGGAGACCAGGGGCACGTAGAGAACGATGATGGTGAGCGTGTTGAGGCTGGTGTTGACGACGTTCTGCTCCTGATTGCCCTCGGCGAGCTTGCCCCAGACGAGCACCATCGCCGTGCAGGGGCTAGAGCCCAGCAGGATGGCGGCTACCATCAGTTGTTCATTGCCCTTCAGGAACAGCCTTGCCAGGATAACCATGATGAGCGGAGCGAACACCCAATTCGAGAACAGGCTGAGCAGGATGGGTCTAGGATTGTCCTTGAGTCGCTTGAGTTCAGATACCTGCAGGTTGAGCAGAGCCGGGTACATCATCAAGAACAGGCAGATGCCGATGGGGACGATGGTCTCGCCGAGGCCCGGAATGGTCTGCGAGAGCAGGATGCCGATCCCCATACACAGCGCAACCCAGACTGCGAGGCCCTTCTCGAACTTGCTCATGGTTGTCCCTCCAATGGTGGACGTCGATAGCGTGAGATGCTCCGATGACGATTGCCGACCTAGATGAACGAATGTCGTTGTGCAGGCGATCAGGAAGCTGCGCTAGTCACGGCGATGGGGGCTGGCGCCGTAGGCGGCTTCGGGTGTCAAATGGGAGGCGCCTAGAATGTGTAGGAAGTCAGCATTGAGCTCAGCTAGCCTTTCAGGGTCAATCGAGTAGTAGACCCACTGAGATTCGCGGCGGTCCCGCACGAGGCCCGTACGCCGGAGGACGCCCAGGTGGTGCGAGACCAGCGACTGACCCAATCCTAGGGCCTCCATGAGGTCACAGACGCACATCTCCTGTCGAACGAGCAGACCGAGGATGCGCAAGCGAGTCTCCTCCGAGATCACGCGCAGCGTGGCGACCAGGTCCGCGATGCTCATCGTCTCAGGTACCACTGCGGTCTTGCTCAAATCAGGCCACCTCTGGAGTTGGGTACTATATCAACGGCGGTTCATATGATAGCCGCTACCTCTAGCCTGTCAAGGGCGCCGACGCGATGTCGTTTCCCGCTGCTCTCTGAAGAGCCTTGCTCCGTCGGTGTCCAGACTGTATCATGGGGCCTCGGAGGTCGAGTCTGCATGGTCCGTGTGTGGGCTGCTTTCATCGCCGGGCTGACTACCGGCGGACTCGGTTGCCTGGCCCTGCAGGGCGGGTTGCTGGCGAGCTCGCTTGCGCAGCGGGTTGAGGACGGCGCTCTGAAGCCAGGGCAGGCCAAGCAGGCATCGGGCAAGGGTGTAGCACGCACGATTTTGCTGTTCCTCGGCGCCAAAGTCGTGGCCCACGCGGTGCTGGGGCTGTTGCTGGGCGCGCTGGGGTCCATCCTGAAGCTCAACGCCCTGACCCGCGCCCTGCTCCAGCTTGGCATCGGCATCTTCATGATCGGCAATGCTCTACGCATGCTCGATGTGCACCCGTTCTTCCGCTTCTTCGCCTTCGAGCCGCCGGCGTGGGTGACGCGCTACATCCGCAGGACCTCCAGACGCGAGGCAACCTCAGGGCTCCCGCTGTTCCTTGGCGTACTGACCGTTCTGATCCCCTGTGGGGTCACGCAGACGATGATGGTGGCGGCTATGGGCGCCGGAGATCCACTGACGGGTGGGGCGATGATGGCGGCGTTCACACTGGGGACCACCCCGGTATTCTTCGCCATAGCCTACTCCGCGATGCGGATCGGCGCCACACTCGAGCACGCCTTCCTGCGCGTGGTCGCGGTCGTGGTGCTCATCCTGGGGTTAGTGGCCGTCGACTCGGGCTTGAATCTGATCGGCTCCCCGGCCAGCGTGAGTCGTCTCGTGCACGCGTTGCGGGACAACCCATCCGCAACAGGCGCGGGGGTGACGCCGGATGAGACACCCGGGCTGCTGGACGCTGCGGCGACAGCACCCGCGGAGGCTGCTGCGGTATCGAGGACTGCCACAGCCTCGCCTGCCGGGGTTGCGACGACGCCGGCGGAGTCCCCGACAGTGCTCGCAGAGCCTGAGGTCCAGACCCTGTTCGTCAGGGCGCAGCACGACGGCTACGTTCCTCCCAGGCAGCATGCCGTGGCGGGTACACCAACGATGGTGGTGTTTGCCACCGAGATGGCA
>JALOOJ010000358.1 GCA_025454475.1 Anaerolineae bacterium | reverse complement strand
CTGGCGACGGCGCCGCGGCCGTACTGGTCCGCTGCCTGCCAGGCTTCCTTCCGCGCAACAATCCTGAGCGGCACCACGTTCAGATGCTGACCACTCGCCGCTTGCTTGCCGCACGTGTCACAGATCATGGTAGGACCTCCCTCGTCGCTGATGTAGCCGCTAGACTCGAACCTTGGGAGGACTGAGACCGGGCGTCACGCGGACAACGTCCCCGGCAGGCCCCCTCTGGCGCGATGCCGCAGCCAAGTATAGCCGAATGCCACGGAAACCACTATGGGTTCCATGGTCGAACGATCCCTCGGCTAGAGCAGGCTGGCAGGAACCGCCAAGCTATGGTATCTTGGGTTTGTCGAAGACGAGCCTGTCACCCGTTCCTCGGGTTCCGTTGCCATCAGCTCAAGCGAGGGTGGCGTGGGCTAACACAGCAGCATCACACCGGTACCGCCGCAACAGCAGATCGCGGCGCTGCGGGAGCACAAGCTCCCGCCCTCGGCGCGATCTTGCGCTTCGAGGGCGTCGGTCACTGCGATGTCCCCCCTCGGACCCGTTTGCACTCGGCGGGATGGCGATCATCGCCGGGAGGATGGAGAAGCGCGTGGATCAGTTCCCGCTAGTGGTGTTCTTCACCGAAGCGGGTCGGCGAGCCCGCAGGAAGGGCCATCGGTCTCTCAGGAGGTGCCGTATGCAGTCCGAATCTACAGTTCAGGGCGATGCGCCCTCGCAGAAGTCCTCCACGTTCGCGCGCCTCTTAGTCCTGTCGGTTTTCCTGGCGGCGATCCTGCTGGTCTCCGGCGGGGATTGGGGATGGGTCCAGGGCTGGGTGTACGCCATCCTGTTGGCCATCGTCACCGTGGGCAGCCGGGTGTGGGCGGACCGGCGTCATCCGGGACTGCTGGCGGAACGGGAGGCTAGCCAGACCGTCGAGGGCGTCAAGCCTTGGGACCGGGTGCTCTCGCCGGTGATGGCGATCACGTCCTCGATCGTGTTGTACCTCGTCGCGGGGCTGGACCACCGGTTCGGCGGGCGGCCTGCGTTCCCCACCCTGCTCACGGTCGCGGGCTTCGTGTTGGTGGTGCTCGGGTGGGCCGTCAGCACGTGGGCGTTGGTCGAGAACGCCTTCTTCTCCGGCGTCGTCCGGATCCAGGCGGAGCGCGGGCACACGGTGTGCGACACGGGCCCCTACCACATCGTGCGCCATCCGGGCTACGCGGGATTGCTTCTGACGCTGCCGGGGTCGGTGCTGGCGCTATCATCGCTCTGGGCGATCGTGCCGGCGGGCGTGGCGCTCGTGGTCGCCGTGGTCCGGACCGCGCTCGAGGACCGGACGCTGCAGGCGGAGCTGCCGGGATACAAGGACTATGCGAAGAGCACCCGCTGGCGGCTGGTCCCCGGGGTGTACTGAGAGCCGCCCCGGGCGGGGCGTCGTCTCGCGGCGCGGAAGACGGGGCGCCGCCCCGTCTCTACGGCGGAGGGACGTTGGCCGCGTAGAGACGCCCCGGCAACGCGTTCCGACGCGCGGCGTCTTCTGGCGCGCGTCGGAACGCGATCGTCACCAACATAAGCGAGGTTGACATGAACCTATACAGCACGATCACACCGGAGCCACTGCAGCAGCAGGTCGCGGATTTCCAGAAGCGCAGGCCGCCCGCCATGGGCGAGATCCTGCGGTTCGGGGGCGTGGGCGACTGCGATGTCTACAACCCCTCGATCCCGTTCGAGCTCGACGGGATGACCATCATCGCCGGGAGGGTGGAGAAGCGCGCGGAGGAGTTCTCACGCGTGATGTTCTTCACCGAGCGTGAGGGCGTCTGGACGCCGATCGAGGGCGCGCCCGTGTTCGAGCTCCAGGACCCGTTCGTGACCTTCGCCGGCGACGACCTCGCTCCGAGCGACATCGTCCTCGGCGGGGTCTATGTCGAATGGGAGGGGACGCGCGCTCACTGGTGCACGGACTTCTACCGTGGGCACTCGCTCCACGACCTGAGGCACTTCGCCCGCGGGCCGGCGCAGATGAAGGACGTGCGCCTGCTGCAGCTCCGCGACGGGCGGGTCGCGATCTTCTCGCGGCCCCAGGGCGAAGTGATGCAGAAGCGCTTCGGGTGCACGGGTGCATCGCCAAGATCGGGTTCACGATCGTGGACTCGCTGGAGGCCGTCACCGCCGATGCCATCGAGAACGCGCCACTGCTGTTCGACCATTTCCTGCCCGACGAATGGGGCGGCTGCAATCAGCTCTTCGAGCTGCCCAACGGCCTGATCGGCGCGGTGGGCCACAAGTCGCGCGGCGAGATGCTCGTCCGGCAGCACGGGGGGACTGCTTCCCGGCGGGGCTGAGCAAGGCGCCGCGGCTCCAGGACGTGACGTTCACCGCCGGCATCGTGCGCCACGCGGATGGCACCGCGACGCTGTACACCGGGCTCAGCGACTGCCAGGTGGGGCGGCTGGAGATCGAGGACCCGCTACTAGCATACGAGGCGATGGAGCGAGTGGGCGAGAAGGCGAGCAGGAGAGGGCCGCTGCTCTGAGGTGCCGGGGACGTTCTGGCCTTCTGAGGCGCGTCCCCGGCACCTGAAGCGCAGGCATATGCACGTCACGTGCCGGGCACTCCGGAAAGTGCCCTCCGTACGTGGGGCGAACTGTGGTCCCGCGTCTTCGCGGGCGCCTGCACCCGGAACGGGCGTTCGCCCACGGCCCACTGCAGTCCGAAGTGGCAGGCATGCTGCAGCACCGGAAGTAGAGCCCCTCTCCCCGGCCCTCCCCCGGTGGGGGAGGGAGCTCCAGATCGGAGCGGGCGCTACCACAGGTACAACGGCAGATAGAGCCGGGGCACGAGCCCAACCGGCGGGGGACCCAGCGCGGCATCCACCGCCGCCTTGATGTCCAGCCGCCCATAGCCGTAGATGTTGTTGGGCGAGCCGCTGCTGCTGCAGTCGGTGGCGTAGATGTCAACCGCGGTGGCGTTCAGCAGGGCCTCGGTCGCGGAGATCTGGTGGGTGAGCGTCGGGCTCGCCGACCACAGGAGCGCCACCGCTCCGGCGACGTGGGGCGCCGCCATCGACGTGCCCGAACTTATGTAGTAGGCAACATCCGAGTCCCTGCCGCTCGAGCGGATGGTCGTTCCCGGCGCGGTGAGGTCGGGCTTGGTCCGGAAGCTGCCATCGGCCACCACCGGACCGCGGCCGCTGAAGGAGGCGATGGCGTCCATGCCGGTGGCCAGCGCGCCCACCGTATAGGCGGCGTCGTAAATCGCGGGCGGATCGACCACGGTCGAGCAAGCCGGCCCAAGATTCCCGGCCGAGACCACGGTCATAATCCCCGCCGCGCGCTGCGCCTCCACGGCGGCCTGCAGCGTGCCCCAAGAACAGCCCTCGGAACTGGGACAGGTCCACGAGTTGACGGTCACATCCGGGGCCAGGTCCGGGTTGCCCTGGGCCGGCGTTCCGCCCACCGGGTACGGCGCGAGGAAGAACTCGAAACACTCCAGGTAGGTGGCCGGCGTCCCGACGCCCTGGTCCATGTTGCGACAGCCGATCCATCGCGCGCCGGGCGCCATACCGATCTGGTTGGTGCCCCCGACGTCTGCGTCGGCTCCGATGGCGGTGCCCATCGTGTGCGTGCCATGGCCATAGTCATCGCACGGCACCGGTGAGTCGTAGCCGCACGACCCGCCGCCGATGTGGATGGCGTCGTGCCAGTTGTAGTCGTGGTCGGCTGATACGCCATCCCACCCGCGATAGGCGGATTTCAGCGCCTGGTGAGTCCACCGGTAGCCCGTGTCCTGACCGCCCACCACGATGCCCTGCCCCGTGAAGCCCATCGCCCAGACCTCGGGCGCGCGCACGTAGGCGATACCCGGCTCGATGGCCGCAGCCCCTGCGGCGGTGAGCCCATCCAGCGTGCCCTCGGGCCGGGGCAGCGGGTTGCGGATCGCCGGGTTGCCCTCGATGCGGGCCACATCGGGCCGCGCGGCAAGCGTCGCCGCAAGGGCGGCATCGCCCTTCACCCAGATGAGGTTGATGATCGTGAAGGCGCGGTGCGGCACGCGGTGAGCCTTGAGCCAGCGCACCAGGGGGCCCTGCGTGGCCCGGGCCGTGGTCAACAGCGTCGCGTGGACGTAGCGGCCCTTCTCGGCCCTGGTCGACAGCCCGGAAGCTCCGCTGAGATTGGCCTGCTGAGCCAGCACCACGAGGAACTCGGCTTGCGCGCCGTCGGCGGTGGCCGCGATCACCCACGGCGCGATCTTGCCGGGGTCGCGCTGGGCGGCCGAGGACGCCGGCGGTTGGCCCAGGAGGGCCAGCGACAGGAGTGCCAGGATGCTCAGGGCCGACCGGTACCGAACTCGCATACTCCACCTCGCTGTGGAGATCGCCAAGACCTAGAGAGAGTGTAGCCGCGGAAGGGGAGACGTCAACCCGCCATCCCCCTACCGGGACGCGCGCGTCCTTCTGTAGGGGCGGTCGGCTTCTGAGCCGCAGATTCCCGCAGCGGGAGCGTGGCAGTCAGGCAGGTACGGACGCACACCCACCGGCGCGGGCAGGCACCGTGGCGGGAATCTCTCGCCCTCTGCGGCCCCCAGAGGGCGAGCCTGGCCGGTACACGTCGGGTTCGCCAGGCCACCCCGGTTCCGGCCAGGTTCGCCCCTACCCGGACGCCGGACGTCTCGCGTAGGGGCGAAAGATTCGTGCAGCGGGCCTGCGGCAACGGGCCCGGCGCGAACCGCAGACCTACCCTCGCGGGCAGGCGACATGGCGGGAATCTCTCGCCCTCTGCGGACCCCAGAGGGCGAGCCTGGCCGGTACACGTCGGGTTCGCCAAGTCATCGTGGTTCCCGGCCAGGTTCGCCCCTACCCGGACGGCAGCGATCTGGGTAGGGGAGA
>JALOOJ010000162.1 GCA_025454475.1 Anaerolineae bacterium | reverse complement strand
TACCGTGATCCCGGTCAAAGTTCTGAACCAGAACGGATCCGGCTGGTCATCGGTTGTGGCCCGTGGCATCACGTACGTGGCGGATCTGAAAGCCGGCCCCCTGGCTGATTACCCCGTGGTGATCAACATGAGCCTGGGCGGTCCTGTGTTGGACGCGATGGAGAAGGCGGCGATCGACAATGCTATCTCCAAGGGCGTGATCATTGTCGCCTCGGCGGGCAACGAGGGCACGGCGGGGATGGGGTATCCGGGGGCGTACGAGCCAGTAATCTCGGTGGCGGCCTCGGGCTATATTGGGGAGTGGTACCCCGCTGCCGGTGGCGCCTGGTGGTACCTTATGAACGTCGCCGAGCCGACGAATCCGGCTCAGATGTACATTACCGACTTCTCCAGTCGCGAGCTGCCGGGGCAGGACCTGGATGTCGCCGCGCCCGGCTCGTGGGTGGTTGGACCGTACCAGACGAACCTTGGCCAGCTCAGCTACTACTTCCTGGGCGGCACCTCGATGGCGAGCCCGCACGTGGCGGGTATGGTGGCGTTGATGGCGCAGAAGCACCCGGCGCTCACGGCAGGCGATGCTGAGACGTATCTCACAGGCAGCGCCATCCCGCTGCCAGCCGGCTGCCGTAACGTCTACCAGCCCACGGGCGTCACCGCGAACATCTGCTGGGACGAGTACGCCACTGGTGCCGGGCTGGCGACAGCGGACGCGGCGCTGGCCGCGACGCCTTAAGGCTGCACATCCGGAAGACCTTTGAGCTCTTCCGAAGAGCTCAAAGGTCACGCTGTTAAACTTGCGCGGGCCACCGGTCGATCCGGTGGCCCGCGTGCTGTGTCTCGCCGGCCGGTGTGGACGCGTTGCCGGGACCGCAGGTTCGGTTGTATACTGGGGATGTGGGGCGTCTTCAGTCATCGTCTCCTCGTGAGGACGCCGACGGCTGTTCCGACGGCACGCTCTCCGTTTCGGCGGTTCTCTCGGATCTGATGCCGAGGCCACGCGCAGGGTCCTGTTTCGGCTTCTTGCACGAAAAGGAGTGAGACCATGGTGCCCAATGTCCGCAGCCCGCTAGGGTTCATCCTAGGTGTGAGCCTCCTGTGCCTCTTCGCGGTGGCGTGTGCGCCGGACACGCTCGACGCGACGCCAACCCCAACGTTCACGGTCACGCCGGCAATGCCGGCATCGACGTCCACGCCATCCGCAGCGGGTGGCTCCGGGTCGGCGGGAGATGCGACCGCGACGCTCGCGCCAACGGCCACGCCCGAGCCCTCGCCTACGGCTTCCCCGACCCCGTCGCCGTGTGAGGGGGTGAGCGGGAGCCTCGAGGTGCGGGCGCTTGTCGGCCCGGCGGCAGCAGTCGGGCTGACTACCCACGCCGTGGGCACGATCCCCTTCACGGTGGGCACCGCTCAGTCTCCGTATGCCGTTAGTGGTGGAGACCACATCTCTTTCAGCGATGTCTTGAGCGAGGACGATATCCATTACGACGTCAGCTTTGAGGCGGATGTGGCCTTCGATGGGACCTGTGACCTGGGGCCGGGTGGGGCGCAGCTTCTCCTTGGGCTCGAGATGGTCTGGGATCAGATCGTCAATGTCACGGCGGAGGACTTCGATGAGACTTACGCCAACTCCGGAGAGGAGAGCGAGAACCTGATCTTGCCCCTCATCGACGGGACCTCGGCGAGCCTGGGAGGCGAGGGCTTGGAGGTGGTCCTGCACCTGAACTGATGACAGACGACTCCCTGAAGATACGACGGATGCACAGCGACAGTCGGCTCCTGGTCGTTGCCTGGTTATTCCTGAAGTTGGGCACAATCAGCTTCGGTGGTCCGGCGGCGCATATCGCGCTCATGGAGCAGGAGGTGGTGCGGAAGCGCGCCTGGCTCGATCGCGAGCACTTTCTGGATCTGCTAGCTGCCACGAATCTGATCCCCGGCCCCAACGCCACCGAGATGGCGATGCACATCGGGTACGTGCACGCCGGCTGGCCCGGGCTCATTGTCGGCGGCGCGGCGTTCATCCTCCCTGCGTTCCTGATTAGCCTGGTGTTGAGTTGGGTCTATGGACGCTTTGGGACCCTGCCGGAGGGACAGGCGCTCTTCTACGGGATTAACCCGGTGGTGATGGCGATCGTGCTGGTGGCTACGTATCGGCTCGGGCGCACGGCACTAAGGGACAGGTTGTCGATGTTGCTCAGCGGGCTGGCACTTGCGGCGGCGCTTCTGGACGTTGACGAGGCGCTTATCCTCTTGACAGCCGGCGTGGCGGGAATTCTGGCCCAAGCTGTGCCTGGCTGGCTGAGCAAGCGTGCGCGGGTGGCCTTGCTCGCGCCTCTGGTCATCGGACCGGTAGCGACGCTGCAGTGCACGGCGCTTGATGGGCGGCTCATTCGGCTAGGCCTGTACTTCCTCAAGGTGGGCTCGCTGCTGTTCGGGTCCGGCATGGTGCTGTTCGCCTTCATTCAGCGAGACGTCGTGACGCGATATCAATGGCTATCACAGCAACAGCTCATCGACGCCATTGCTGTCGGGCAGATGACGCCCGGGCCTGTGCTTTCATCGGCGACCTTCATCGGGTATCTGGTGTCCGGTTGGGCGGGAGCGATCGTCGCCACGGCTGCGGTATTCCTGCCCTCGTTCGTCATCGTGTCGCTCGTCGGGCCTCTAATCCCGCGGATGCGCAAGTCCCCAACCGCCCAGGCCTTTCTTAGGGGCGTCAATGCGGCAGTCGTCGCGCTGATCCTATATGTGAGCCTGGCGTTGTTCCGCTCGGCAATCGTTGATATCTGGACGGCCCTCATCATGGGTATTGGGCTTGTCGCCCTCCTGTTCATTCGGATCGACACGTTCTGGCTCGTCCTTTTCGGGGCCGGCGCGGGCCTGGTCCGTATGCTATTGACCTAGGCGGTGTGCCTAGGTTCCCGCCCGCTGCGATGTCGATGGAGGCGCATCTTTGAACACCGAAGCGAACCACGAACCGAACGTCACGCAGGCTGTCCCGTTCTTCTCCGTGATGGACATCGCGGCGTCCGTCGCCTATTACGTCGATGGCCTCGGTTTCGCCATGACCCACAAGTGGATCGACGAGGGTAAGCTGCGCTGGTGCCAGCTCCAGCTCGGGGGCGCGGCCCTCATGCTGCAGGAGTTCTGGAAGGAAGGTCCCCACGCGAATCTGCCCCAGGGGAAGCTCGGACAGGGCGTGGCGATCAACTTCATCTGCAGGGATGCCTTGGCCGTCTATCGCGAGATCATCGCGCGCGGCATCGTGGCGACGGAGCCCTTCGTCGGCAACGCGATGTGGGTCACCGGCCTCAGGGACCCTGACGGGTACGCGTTGTACTTTGAGAGCCCCACGGACGTGCCGGAGGAGACGACGCTCTCGGTGTGGGAAGGAAAAGCAGCCGGAGCCGCGTCCCGGCCTGCATAGCCCGTATGACGCAAGCTCTCTCCGGAGGTGGATGGGTTCGATGAATGACGTGATACGTGCGGTCGTGCCGATCTTGCTGCGTGCCAGTCGCGTCTTCCTGGCAGTGTTTCTGGCACTGGCGGGCATCGTGTTCGTTCTCAACGCCGGTCTGTCGATCGCCTTCCGCTACCCGCTTGACTACGGTGAAGCCCCTCTGGTTGACCAGGCGCGGCGTCTGCTTGCTGGCGAGACGATCTACGGCCCGGACCTCAACGCGCCCCCTTACACGATCTCGAACTACCCGCCGCTCTTCCCACTGGCGTTGGTGCCCGGGCTTGCGCTCTTCGGTCCTACCTTCGTCTTCGGGCGGCTACTGTCGGTTGTCTGTGGCCTGGCTACCGCCGCTGCCCTGTGGCGGTTCACCTGGACGCACACCCAGCAGCGCGCTGCCGCGTGGCTAGCAGCGATGACGTTCCTCGCATGGCCCTATGTTCTCGAATGGTCGGCCCGGCTGCGCGTGGACCTGTTGGCGCTGGCGCTAAGCACGTGGGCGCTCTATGTCGTGAGCCGCTGGCCCCGTGAGCGCTGGGCCGTCGTGCTCACCGGCGTGCTGTTGGTGGCTGCCGTCTTCGCCCGCCAGTCCTACGGCCTGGCGGCGCCGTTCGCCGCGTTCGTCTGGCTATGGGCGAAGGCTGGCTGGCGCAGAGCTTTTCTGCTTGCGGGCGTCGCGGTTGCTATCGGGGTGAGCCTCCTGCTCCTGTCGCACCACGCCCGCGAGGTGCTCCGCGTGGCGCCGCTCATGCTGGCGGGTGGGGCTGCGATGCTCCTTGTCGGGCCGCGCGCAATCTCTGCCTGGCCTCTGTTGGCGCCCTACCTCATCGGCGCGCTCGCCTCGGCGATGACGATTGGGAAGATCGGGAGCAATATCAACTACTTGCTCGAGCTGTGTGCAGCGCTTAGCCTTGCCGGCGGGGCGCTCGTTGGCTGGCTGACTGCGGACAAGGGGATATCTCGGGCACGTCAGCTGTGGCGCCCAGGCATTGGGGTGATCGCGCTGTTGCTCATCGCGCTCCAGACCGGCTTTCTGGTGCAGGTATCCCTCGATGGCCCGGTACAGGCGCTCAGGGCGCGCCGTGAAGCGCGGCCCGCGCTCACGAATCTTGAGGCGTTGGTCGCCGCTGCGGAGGGCCCGGTCCTGGCGGACGAGTACATGGGTATGCTTGTTCTTCAGGGGCGATCACTTGCCCTGCAGCCCTTTGAGATGACACAGCTATCGTTGGCGGGGCTGTGGGATCAGCAGCCGTTGCTTGACCGGATCCGTGAGCGGCGATTTCCCCTAATCCTGATCCACCACTTCAGGGACTGGCTGGTGTATAAGGAGCGCTGGTCGCCGGAGATGTTGGATGCAGTCCTGGCATCCTATGAGGCCACGCATGCCTACGCCGAGACCGTGGTCTTTGAGCCGCGGACGGGCGATCTGCTCTCAGTGGATGCACCGTGTCCCGGTTTTCCCTGGCACGCACCGACACGCGGCGACTTTGGTGTCTGGTGGGTCACGCGTGAGCTAGCCTTTATGGGGGAGGGCTACGAGCAGACGGTGCCCGTTGTGGCTGTCGCCGACGGTCTCCTATACCGAGACCGCGAGTGGGACGACGCCGTCGCCATCCAGCACGATGACCCGCTGAACGCCGGGCAGAAGGTGTGGACCTTCTACGGCAATATGGCGATCAGTTCACAGAGGCGCTCGCTCGTCGACCCGGCATTTCCGCCGGGCACAGAGAGCGTGGCGGTCAAGGCAGGGCAGTTCCTCGGCTACCAGGGGCGTACGTGGACGACGGAGATCGGCTGGGTGCATCTGCGCTTCGCCGTGGCGCCGGCGCTGGGCGACGGTAGCTTTCCTGCCGCGCTTCTCGATTTACCTGGGAGCGACGTCGTGCCCGTGCCGGTCGATCTGCGCCTGCTAGACCCATCCCTGTACCTTGGCACGCAGTCAAGCAACGTGATGGGCCAGCCCGTCTGGCTGCCCTCTCGTTGCACCCCCTAGAGTCCAGTGCAGGATGCGAGTCCTGAGGGAGTGTCTATGAGCAAGAGTGCTGATAGGCCTAAGGTCGCATTGTGGCGCCAAGTGCTGGCAGCCGCCCTATGGGTGATCACTTCGGTGCTGAGCGTCGTGATGATCCCCTTTGTCCTCGATGTGGTCACGCGCGTCTTTACGGCGTTCTGGGGAACCGGCTTGCCCGGTGGCGAATCCTACTGGACCATCGTGCCGATCCGGCAGATCCTGACGTTGCCTCTTGGGATGTTTGCCGTAGTCATCATCATCGGTGGAGCGGAGTATCACTCGCGCGCCCTCAACACCGAGCGATCCTGGCGGTTGTTCGCGGTCACGCTCGCGCTCGAAGTCGCGCTGGTGTTGGCGGGCGTGATCGTCTAGTCGCCGGGGCAGAGCCCTAACCTGCGCATCGCACCCAGCGAAAGCGACGTCCCGTTACCCCGTCCGGATCCCGACTGACGACGTGGGCTTGTCAGTGCCGATGGGATATTGACATATTTTAGAAGATATATATAATGATAATAGCATTAAAGAGAGTCGGCGCACCATCTGGTCGTGTGTATGGTCAGGTGAGTGTTGGACTCTGCCAAGCAGGTCCGCCCAAGGAGGCCCACTATGCTACGCAAGGGAGTGCTAATTGGTACCGTTGTAGTTCTGGCGCTGGCGCTGGGTCTCACTCTGGGCACAGCGCTGGGCCAGGACGGTGGGGCAGGGGGCGGGGAGCGCATCATCGCCTCTGAGACCGAAGGAGACAATCAACGCGTGATCTCGGGGCCGTCCGCTGGGGTGTCGGCTAGCAGTCCGGATGCTGTCAACATCGGTTTCATCGACTCCCCCACGGCCATGTGCTACCAGCCCAATCCGGCTCAGGATGTCTGCTACATCAACTGGTACTATCTATCCGTCAGCGCCAGCCCGAACTACATGATCACGATGACCGTGACCCTGAATCCTCGAGCGGTGTCCCACTATCAGGGCTTCTTCCAGACCAGCATGTACGCGCCGTTCAATATGCACGGCCAGGGCTTCAAGGTTGCCTGTGGAGCATTGGGGGCCGGCGGCAATCCAGTCCTGGGCAACGCATACGCCTATACCATCAGAGCCCGTGATTCAGCCAATCTACAGTCCGCGAACTATGGCACTGCGTACTGCCCGGCCTATGTTCCGTGAGCTCCGCCTATTCCTTTAGAGGAAGGACCATGGCTATGCTAGCGCGAATAGCACGGATCTGTGCCGGCGTTCTGTTGGTGGTCCTTGTGGGTACTGGAGGACCTGTGATGGGGCAAGGTGACGTGCCGCCGGTACCGGCTGAGGGCGCGTCGGATCCTCAGGAGATGGTTCCCCAGAGCCGGACGAGTCCCGATATCTCGTTCATCGATAGTCCTTCGGCAGTGTGCTACCAGGCCAACCCGGGGCAGAACCAATGCTTTGTCAACTGGCAGTACCTCTATGTCACGAGCACACCGCTGTCGTACATGAATCAGATGACGGTGACGATTGACAATCGGGTGCGTGCCGTCTACCAGGGCTTCTTCACGACAGCGCTATTTGCCAGTGGTGACATGCATGGTGCCGGTTTCGTGGTGCCGTGCGGGGCCTTGGGCATTAGTGGTAACCCGCTGCTGGGCAAGACCCACAGTTACACTGTTACGGCGGTGGACACATCCGGACTCAAATCCGCCAACTACGGTTCAGTCACCTGCCCCGGCGTTCGAATGGTCTATCTCCCGCTCACGCTTCGAGGCTGAGTGGGCTTGGATGCTGATGGAGCACGCGCCAGCCTGTGCTGTAGATCGATGTTTGGTTAAGTTGGCTCGTAGCAACGACTTCAGTCGTTCCGGTGCCTCAGCCGGCGCGCCCAGCAGACTGGGCGGTAGCAGAACCGCTGAAGCGGTTACTACGAACCGGTCATAGGTGCATCGTCTTCCAGCGTGCGGCACGGAAGCGCCACACCATCAGTACCGCCTGGACGCCCCAGCCCAGGACCAGGCTCGCCCAGATGCTCTGGGGGCCCAAGCCGATGACCCTGGACAGGATCCATGCCAGCGGTAGCTGGACGATCCAGAGGGCTGCCAGGTTCACCAGCATCGGGGAGACCGTGTCACCTGCCCCGACCTGTGCTGCATCATAGACCAGCGTCACGGTCTGCAGTAGATAACCGAGACAGAGCCAGCGCAACATCACGACACCAGGCGCGAGCGAGTCGGCATCGAGGTTGAACCACCCCAGAATCCACGGTGCAAAGGCGACCAGGACCAATGCCAGGGCGGCGGAGATGCCGACCGCTAGTCGACCAATCGTCTGTACCGCCTTTTCTGCGCGCTGCACCTGACTGGCTCCCAGGTTCAGCCCGACCATGCCCGAGGCTGCGCCCGAGATACCCATACCTGGGATCTGTATGATCCCGAGAGTGCGACCGCAGACCACCCATGCTGCCAGGATCCCCGATCCGTAGGAGGAGATCAGTCGAATCAACAGCGAGGTCGCCAGATTGGGAGCACCGCGCTGTACGACCGACGGCAGCGCGATGCGCACGATGCGCCCCATCATCGGGAGATCGAGTCGCAGCGCATGTAGGTCGATGCGCACTGTGGCCCGTCCGCGCAACAGAGTCCCCAACCCCCAGAGCATACCGACGCCGTGGGCTCCGACGATCGCCGCGGCGGAGCCATCGATGCCGAAGCGTTGGGTCAGGAGTGGCTCGGACACGAGCTGCACCCCCATGACCCACAGCATCATCGTCAGTCGGACTTGCGGGGCCCCAGCGGTGTTGAGCATACCGCCAATGCTGGGCACTAGCTCCAGCGCGATCAGGCCGGGGAAGATGATGCGACCATAACGCACGGCCAAGGGCAACACGTCGGCGTCGGCGCCGGCCAGGCGCATCAAGGGCTCGGCCAGCAGGTAGCCTAGCAGCCCGAGGCTGCCGGCGCTGAACGTCATCAGGATCACCGCCTGCAGCGTCGCCAGGTTGGCGTTTCGTTGGTCGTGTGCGCCCACGTAGCGCGCCACGACCGCGCCGCTGGCGCCGCTGAGCGCCATCAGTACGCTGATCAGCGTGATGCGCACCGAGACAGCCAGCCCCGCGGCCGCCTGGGCTGTGGACCCCAGGCGCGCCAGCCAGATGGAATCGTACAGCCCGGGGAGCATGAAGAGCGCCTGGCTCAGCGTGGTTGGCCACGCCAGGCGCCAGATACCACGCGCGAGGGAACCGGAGATGGCGTCGTCGGCAGGCCGAGCGCGCGTGGGGCGTGTCCCTGTGGTCATCGGGGAGATTATACTCGGAGCACGCGAAGACGACAGTTCTGTTTCTGGACGTGGGGCGAACTGTCTGGTTCGCCCCACGTCCAGAGGGCCCTTGCGACGGAGCTGTCCGCGCACGGCGTATCGTGCCGAGTCGTGCGCGAACAAGACAGTTCGCGCCACACTGGAGCGACTTCTGGACATGGGGCGCCACGGCCCGCAGGGTCTCAGCGCTACACGGCGACGATCACGCCTTCGTTGGGACGCAGGGCCAGCACCGCACCGCTCAGCGGACCCTCACGATCCAGATAGGTGCTCAGGATCACGCGTGCCGCCGCGAGCCCGGGCGATGCAATCTCGCGAGGTGCATCCGAGAAGTTGAGCGCCACGAGCAGCCTCTGCTCATTGTGGTTGCGCCAGTAGGCAAAGCAATCGTTGGGCGCCTCATCCACGGGACGATAGCCGCCACCGACGAGGGCCGGGGTCGCGCGACGGAGCGCCAGGAGGCGGCGGTACAGCGTGAGCAGTGAGGTCGGGTCCTCCGCCTGCGTCGCTACATTACGCTCCCGGTGGTCCGTCGCGAGGGGCAGCCACGGCTCCACGCTCGGCGGGCAGAAGCCCGAGTTTGGGCTTCCATCCCATTGCATCGGCGTGCGGCAGCCATCGCGTGTTCGCTCCACGCCCAGGTTCAGGCCCTGTGGGTCCTGTACCCTGTCAGGCGGGATCGGCACGTCGGCCATGCCGATCTCGTCGCCGTAGTAAAGCGTCGGCGTGCCACGCAGCGTCAGGAGCATCATCGCGGCGACGCGCGCCTGGGCATGGCCGCCGAACCGCGTCACCAACCGCATCCGATCGTGGTTCCCCAGGACATAGTTGGGCCATGCGAAGGGCGGCAGGGCAGCCTCGAGGGCATCGACGCTCGCGCGCATCTGCCGGGCATCCCACACCATACCATCCATCAGCCTGAAGTTAAACGGCAGGTGTAGCCCTTCGCCGTGCTCGCCGTAGTATCTTACCCAACGATCCAGCGGGCCCCACAACTCGCCGATGCCGCAGCGGTCGGGGAACTCGTCCAGGACGCTGCGGATCTCGCGGATCACTTCCTGCACTTCGTCCTGATCTTCGGTGTACGTGTGGAGTTGTCGCTGGTGGAGGTCATTCGCGGGGAGATCCGCGGGCGCATTCGGGTCCGGAGGGTTGTCGCGCAGCGCAGCATCCTTGATGATGAGATGGATCACATCCATCCGGAAGCCGTCGACGCCGCGGCGCATCCAGAAGCGCAGCGTGTCCATCATCGCGGCGCGGACCTCAGGATTGCGCCAGTTGAGCTCGGGCTGTTCCTTCACGAACTGATGCAAGTAATACTCTCGGGTACGCGGGTCATAGGTCCACGCCGGCCCACCGAAGAAACTGCCCCAGTTGTTTGGTGTGCCACCGTCCGCTGCGGGGGGACGCCAAATGTACCAATCACGCCTGGGATTGTCGCGGCCCGCGCGTGATTCGATGAACCATGGATGCTGGTCCGACGTGTGGTTGGGCACCCAGTCGATGATGACCTTCAGGTGAAGGTGGTGCGCCGTGTCGATGAGCCGGTCAAACGTTGCCAGGTCGCCAAACAGCGGGTCAACGTCGCAGTAGTCGGCGACGTCGTAGCCGAAATCGGCCATCGGTGAAGGGTAGAACGGGCTGATCCAGATCGCGTCGACGCCCAGCGCCACCAGGTAGTCCAGACGCCGTATGACGCCTTCCAGATCGCCCACGCCGTTGCCGGTCGTGTCCTGAAAGCTCCTCGGATAGACCTGGTATACCACGGCGCGCTGCCACCAATGCGGCGTGCTCTTCGACACAGATGACATCATGCAGATCCCCCTTTTTTGTGCCCGCACACCCTCACCTGGACAGCAAGCGCGGGGCCTTCGCCCCGCGCTTGCTGTCCAGTCTCTTGACGGCCCGTGCCTCGCTGCTGCGTGGGGCCAAAGAACGGGCATCGGCCCGAGGCGCTACATTCGTGCCAGCGCCATGCTGAAGCGGGCCGCCAACTGCTGAAGCACCGCCACAGCCATTTCCGCGTCTGATCGGAGCAGCCCCATCAGGTCCCACCGCGTGAGCACGATACAGGTCGTGGGCTTGGTCGCGACCACCGATGCGGTCCGCAGCGTCTCGGTGAGCACAGCCAGCTCGCCGAAGAAGTCCCCCGGCCCAAAGCTATTCAGCGTGACGTCCGCGCCGTCACCGCGGTTGTAGATCGCGTCGGCAGCGCCGCTGACGAGGATGAAGAATCCTTCTCCACCCTGACCCTGCGTGACGATCGCCTCGCCTGCGGCATACTCGCGCTCCACAAAGCGCTGGGCAAGTCCCTCGAGTTGGCGTCGCTTCAGCCCCCGGAAGAGCTGCGTCCGCTCCAACACCTTTACAGTCGACTCAATCTCGGCCATATCAAACCTCCGCGCTCAATTAGGCTTCCGCCTGTGACCATATCCCTATCTTGCGTCGATCTCGGGCGCGACTCGGTCTGCCCCTCACTCTCGCCAGTCGCCGGTTCACACCCCTTGCAGCTTCAACTCCTCAGCGCGGTGACACGACACCCAGTGGTCGGGCTTGAGCTCCCGGAACTCAGGCGTCTGTGTGACGCAGATGTCCTTGGCGTAGCGACAGCGCGGGTGGAAGTAGCAGCCGCTCGGCGGGTTGGAGGGATCTGCGATGTCGCCCTGCATAACGATGCGCGAGGACTTATACAGCGGATCGGGCTTCGGCACCGACGACATCAGCGCCTCTGTGTAGGGGTGGAGCGGCTCGTTGTAGAGGTCATCAGAGTCCGCCATTTCCGCGATCTTGCCCACGTACATCACCGCCACGCGGTCCGAGATGTGCTGGACCACGCTCAGATCGTGTGCCACGAAGACATACGCCAGGTTGAAGTCCCTCTGCAGGTCCTGCAGCAAGTTCAATGTCTGCGCCTGGATCGAGACGTCCAGGGCCGACACGGGCTCATCGCAGAAGATGATCTGGGGATTCAGCGATAGGGCGCGGGCGATGCCGATGCGCTGCCGCTGACCACCCGAAAACTCGTGCGGATAGCGGCGAACGTGCTCTCGGCGCAGCCCGACGCGTTCGAGCAACCTGATGACTGCCTCCTCCATTTCCACGCCGACCTGCATGCCGTGGATCACCATCGGCTCCGAGACAATGTCAAAGATCGACATGCGGGGATTGAGAGAGTTCACGGGGTCTTGGAAGACCATGGAGATCTCCCGGCGGATGCGGTGCAACTGGTCCTTGTCAAGATCGAAGATATTGACCATCTGTGGGCTGCCGTCGGCAGACAGGAGGGTGGTCCGGAAGCGCGCGGTGCCGGCTGTAGGTTCGTAGAGCCGGATGATGGTGCGGCTGACCGTAGTCTTTCCGCACCCGCTCTCACCCACCAGGCCCAGGGTCTCGCCTTCGCGGAGGTAGAAGCTGACATCGTCCACGGCTTTGACGTTGCCCACGACTTTCCGGAGCAGACCTTTCTGGATGGGAAACCACTTCTTGAGCGCTTTCACCTCCAGAAGGATCTTGTCGTCTCTAGTTTCTATGCGCTCGGCCATGTTCGTCCTACCTCCTATACATTCTCGTACAGCAAGCAGCGCACCCAGTGCTCGGGTTCGGTCTCAATGTAGCTGGGCACGATCCGGTCGCACTTGCCGGGCATGAATTCCGGGCAACGGGGATGGAAGACGCACCCCGTGGGCAGATGGAAAGGATCCGGGACCATACCCTTGATCGACGCCAGTCGCTCGCCTGTGCGCTTGCCGACCTTGGGGATCGACTGCAGCAATGCGCGGGTGTAAGGGTGCTTGGGTTCGTGGAACACCTTCACTGTAGAGGCCTTCTCCACCTGCTTGCCCATATACATGACGCAGATCTCTTTGGCCATCTCCGCCACCACGCCCAGGTTGTGCGTGATGAACATGATCGCCATGTCGGTGTTCTCCTGGAGATCGCGCATCAGGTCGAGGATCTGCGCCTCGATGGAGACGTCGAGCGCGGTCGTCGGCTCGTCCGCGATCAGCATGAACGGCTCGCACGAGAGTGCGATGGCCACCATCACGCGCTGGCGCTGCCCACCGGAGAGCTGGTGCGGATAGGCATCCACGCGCTCTTTGGGCTTGGGGATCCCCACCTTCTGCAGCATGTCGATCGAGATCTCGCGCGCCTCTTCCTTGGTCACCGGGCGGTATTTCATAATCTGCTCTGCCATCTGGTCGCCGACCTTGACCGGGACCAGG